>NZ_JARVSK010000011.1:0-495001 GCF_030209235.1 Pseudomonas sp. efr-133-TYG-103a | reverse complement strand
GGTCCTACGCACGCCGCAAGTTTTTCGTAGGACCGGCTTCAGCCGGGAAGAGGTCGGTGTTACGCCAAAGAGGGCCGCATGTACCGGCGTATCGTGAGCAAGCTCACTCCCACAGGGATTTCCGGGCATCGCTCAGCGGGGTTTGCGCAGTTCGCTTGGGGTTACGCCGAGGTGGCGTTTGAACAGGCGGGCGAGGTAGGAAGGGGAGTCCAGGCCGACGGCGAGGCTGACTTCCAGGGTCGTCAATGACGTGCCGCAAAGCAGCGCGGCGGCGGTGTCGACGCGGGTACGGTTGGTGAAATCCAGCAGCGTTTCGTTGGTTTCCGCCTTGAAGATCCGGGTCAGGTGCCGTCGCGACAAGTGAAACTGATGACCGATCGATTCGATGTTCAGATCCGCGTCCAGATTCTCCCGTACGTAACGCTGGATATCGCGGACCAGCAGCGCCTGCTGGCGGGATTCACTGACCGGCTGCCGGGCTGGCTGGCAGGCAATCACCCGTGCGCACTCCTCGAAGAGCAGCGCATTGAGATGAGGCAACTGACGCTGGAAGGCTTCCGGTGCCGCCTGCTGTTGCAGCTGATCGTGCAAACGCAGGATGCTGTCGAGGGTTTCGCTCGTCTGCCAGATGCCCGTCCGGTCGACCTGATTGGCGAAGTTCTGAAAACCCATAGCATGACCCTGGTGCTTGACGTAATCCGGGTCGACATACAGCGTCATATGCTGCTCGCGGCCGGGCGCGGCCTGAGTCGCGTGCGCGAAATCAGCGGGAACGAAGGAGATCGAGTGTCGTGCGACATGGGTGGTCCGGCTGCTTTCCGTTGACAGCAAAAGCCCGCCCTGACGCGGCAACAGCATCATGTGGCAGTCATGGGCATGCCAGTCGACGGCGTAGCCGGTGGTGTCGCTGGTTTCCAGGTGGAAGACGTCCGCCGATGGACCGTTGAACTTGGGCGACATATAGGCCATCGAGCAATTCCCTGAGTATCAGCGCCGCGGCATGGTAGTGATAACGTACCTCATTATCATACCTGCGTTGCGCGAGTACCGGGAATGCTCCATCCAACGGTCAGTGCCGCTGACCGCGCATCAGCGAAGATCTGCCTGGCCGAATTCAGCTCCCTTAGGCCGGCTGCTTACTCAACGCGCGTGCTTTACCCGGCGTCATCCCGAACTGCTGCGAGAACATCCGGGTGAAGTGCGGCTGATCGGAAAACCCGCACTCAAAGCCCACCTGCGAGATCGCGACATCGGTCTGTACCAGCAGGTCTCGAGCGCGGGACAGTCTGGCCCGTTTCAGCCAGTCGCGGGGTGCCTGTCCGGTCGTATTCTTGAAGGCGCGGGAAAAATGGCTGCGCGACAGCGCACATTCCTTGGCAATGGTCGCGATCTGGATCCTTCGGTCGAGGTTGCCCAGCATCAGCTTCTTGGCCGTTCGTTCCTGCCACGAACTGAGCGTTGCCGGCTCGCGCTTCAGCTCGAACAGCCGCAGGCAGGCGCGGGCGACGGTGGTGAGCTGATCTGTGCTCAGCCCGGCGGCGTCTCGTCCGAAAACAGCCGTGACGATGTCTGCACGATGCGCTTGGTTCATGGTTGACCTCTGAATACGGGAGCTGAGGTCATTCTGGCCAGATCCTGTACAGGCAGGTCGCACGATCGGGCCGCTCAGGCGTCCGATTGGGCCATGACGCACGGATTTCGTCCTGCGGATGTGAAAAATAGTTACCGTGGGCGCGCGCCTGCCCAATGTTCGGGCAATAAATCTGGACGAGGCGGGCGGCCGTCTGTAGCGTTCGGTTGAGCATCGCGGTGGCGCAACGGTCACAGGCAGCAGGGTCGGTGACGGAAAAGGCAGCCGTGAGTCCTCGGCCGCGGCTATGCTCCGCGTGTCTGCTCGCGCGACGTATCGCGTCAGGCGTGAGGGCGATGGTTTTACCAACAGGGAGGTGAGTGTGCAGATGCAAGCCCAGGCGCTGGAAATCCTGGTGGTCGACGACCAGGAGGAAAACCTCGCAGAAATGCAGGAATTACTCGAAGATCTGGGCCGCACGGTCCGTTGTGCCGACTCAGGCGCCGAGGCGCTGGCCTGCCTGACGGCGGGCAATATCGGGCTGGTGCTGATGGACGTGCAGATGCCCGGCATGGATGGCTTCGAAGTCGCGCGCAGAATGCGTGCCGATCCGGCCACGCGCTTCACACCGATCATTTTCATCTCGGGCATGCGCCAGACCGAGGAAGTGCTCAACCAGGGTTACGCGGCAGGTGCCGTCGACTTCATGACCAAGCCGGTGCACCCCAATCTGCTGCTGCACAAGGCGCGTGTGCTGCTCGAACACGATCACTATCGGCGAGATCTTTTCCAGACCAGCCAGCAACTGGAGCGCGAACGGGCGTTCAACGCGTCGATTCTGAACAACACCGCCGAAGGCATTCTGGTGGTCGACGACGCAGGTGTGATCCGCTTTGCCAATCCGGCCATCACGCGTCTGCTCGGATGCTCGGATGATGAGCTGAAGGGACGCGCGTTGCTCGACTGGATCGAAACCCCTCACGACGACGACTGGCAGAGCTCGGTCTGGCTGGACCATTTCAAGCGCGGCGAAGGGCTGCGCCTGCATGACGCCAACTTGCGCAACCGCGACGGGCAGAGCATTCCGGTGGCCCTGTCGGCGTCGCCTCTGCCCGAGGGGCAGGCCGCGATGACGATTCTGGCGCTGGACATGACCTCCGTGCGCGAACTGCACCACAAGCTTGAAGTCATGACCATCACCGATGCGCTGACCGGCCTGCTCAATCGCCGGGGCTTCGTTCAGGCGCTGCAGGGCGCCATTTCGCGCAATCAGCGCTCTGGCCGTCTGAGCGCGCTGCTGTATCTGGACCTGGACGGTTTCAAACAGATCAACGATCAGTTCGGCCATGACCGCGGCGACGAGGCATTGCGCTGGGTCAGCAGCCAGTTGCAGGTGTGCCTGCGGCCTTATGACCGGCTGGCGCGGATCGGCGGCGACGAATTCACGGTCATCATCGAAGGCGTCAACTGCCCTGACGATGCGGCGGCGGTGGCGGAGAAACTGATCGCGCAGGTTTCGGCCGATCAGGAGCGGTTTCGGTTGGGCGCGAGCATCGGGATCGCCTGTCTGCCTGCCAACGGCGGAACCGTCGAAGACCTGATGCGCGCAGCGGATGCGGCGATGTACCAGGCCAAGCGCGGCGGCAAAGGTCAGTACCGCTTTGCCCCGGACCCTTGACCGGCTTCATCTGAACGGCGCTCTACCGGCGCGAGGGAGTTGGACGGCGCATCCAGCGCCAGGCAGGGGGACGGGCGAGCCGTCCCCCTGGGCGATCACGTCATGCGTGCTCGCCATTCTTGCGCCCGGGCAGTGCGCTTACCCTTCGGCGGTCTTGTTGGCCTTTTCAGGATTGAAGCCGTCGAAACTGTCGAACACGCCCATGAAGCCCGGAACAGTGGCTTCACGCGCCCAGTCGCGCTGCAGCTCGCAATACATCTGCACGCGGCTGATGAGCTTCACACCCGCTTGCTCCATGCGCCGCAGCGCCGCCTCGTGCGCGGCGACCGACGTACCGCCCACCGCGTCCACAGGCACATAGACTTCGTAGCCTTCCTGAATCGCATCCAGGGCAGGGAAGGTCAGGCACGCTTCGGTCCACAGCGCTGTGATGATCAGCTTGCGCCGACCGAGCGCCTTGACCGCCTGCTTGAATTCGGTGTCTTCCCAGCTGTTGATCGAGGTGCGATCGTACGTCGGCAAATGCCCCAGCACGTCTTGCAGCTCCTGGATCGGCGGCTTGTTGCGGCCGGTCTGGACATTGACCGTGGAGTGGATGATGGGGAGGTTGTAGTTAAGCGCGGCCTTGGCGACGCTGGTGATATTGAAGACCAGCTCCTGACGCGGCATCGAGCGGATCGATGAGACCTGGATCGGCTGGTAATCGATGATGATCAACGCCGAATTGTCGGGCGACAACAGCTGATCGGTGAGGGGATTGCGGAGAGTTTCGCTCGCCATTACGAGGTCCTTTTTTGTGGTTGTGATGCGCGCTTGCGCGGCAATTGGATGGGGCTCTTCCCTGGGCGAAGGTCGCTCGTCAGCGCTGCGGCCAATGGCGACCAGGACCTTGCGGGTCTGGCGTTACCGGGCGACCTCGCTTGAGGAACAACATTGTGCTGTTGCTCCACATGCTCCGGTAGTAGCATTCCGAGGCAAGCTGTGTTGCCAAAAGGGGAACATTGATTTGGATATCGAAGAGCTCCGCACGTTTGTAGAGGTCGCCGATGCGGGAGGCGTTTCGCCTGCCGCGCTTCGGCTGGGTGTCGCCAAGTCGATCGTCAGTCGCAGGCTGGCCAGGCTGGAAACCGAGCTGGGCGTGCAGCTGCTTGCCCGCTCTACCCGCAAGACCGCGCTGACGGAAGCCGGCGCGACGTTTCGTGATTACGCGGCGCGGGTCTGCGCCGAAATGGACGTCGCCAGAGAAGCGATCCTGCCGGCCGGTGCCTTGCGTGGCCGCCTGCGTGTTGCCGCGCCGCTTTCTTTCGGACCCACCCATTTCGCGCCATTGCTGGCGGAAATGGCCCGGCGTCATCCCGAGTTGCATGTCCAGACCTGCTACAGCGACCGCTTCGTCGACCTCATCGCCGAGGGCTACGACTGCGCGATCCGGGTGGGCTACTTGCAGGATTCCAACCTGATGGCGCGCTGCATCGGACCGATCAACACCCGGCTGGTCGCCAGTCCGCGCTACGTCCAGACTCACGGTGCGCCGCAGTCGCCGGACGAACTCATCGCCCATGAAGCGCTGATGAAGGGCACCGAAGCCTGGCAATTCATGGACGGCAACAAGGTGATTTCGGTTCGCCCGCAAGGGCGGTTCAAGGCCGACAGTGGCGTGGCGCTGGTTGCCGCAGCAGTGGCGGGGCTGGGCGTTGCCTACCTGCCCGATTGCCTGACATACGACGGTATCGCATCTGGCGCCCTGGTGCCGATCATGCCGGACTATCCGCCGCCGCCTGCGGGTGCGTACGTCGTGCGCCCACCGGGCCAGCATCCGGCACAGAAGATTCGCGTCCTGACGGAACTGTTGATCGAATACTTCGGGGAGTCGCCGCACTTTGCCGCGGATCTGGCCGCCGGGCCCGAGGTTTAACGGGGCTGTCGACGAAGGGTAGAAGGCACAAGCAACGAACGGCCTGTCGGTGAGCGACGGACCGTTCAAGTCACACGGGATTGTTTGATCCCCGATATCAGAACAGCAGCTTGAACACTGCGATGACGACGATCAGGCCAATCAGAAAAATGATGCCAACGGTACCGCCCAGAAACTTCAGCATAAAACTTACTCACGACAAATGGATTCATAATGCTTGACCGTCCGGGCCGCCGCTTGGTTCGGTTTTTTTCCGTTCTCCATGCCCGTCCTGAGCGCCACATCGCGTCGGGCTTCAATCTCTTGATCAAGGCGTAAACCATGCAGCGACTGATTTTTCTGGCAGGGATGTTGTTAGGCACGCAAGCGATGGCCAATGGCGCCGTTGAACCGGTGGTGAAGTGGACCCTTCTCGATCAGAACGACAAGGCCTATACGCTGGACAGCCAGGCGCACGTGCTGCTCGTGGCGCGAAGCATGTCGGCGGCCAAGCTCGTCAATGCCGCCGTCGGCGACGCCCCTCAGGGATACCTCGAAGAGCGGGGTGTGGTTTACGTGGCGGATATCGAGATGATGCCTTCGCTGGTCAAGATGGTCGCGGTGCCGGCGATGCGCTCGGCCAAATACCGAATCCTGCTGGACCGCGACGGCAGGGTCGCCCGGCAGTACAACGGCGACAGAGACTCGGTTCAGTGGCTGACTTTGCAAGACGGCGCCGTTGTGCAGGAAAAGCGTTTCACCGACGGCGCGGCACTCAAACAGGCGGTCGCACAGCAGGCACAGCCCTGATCAGGCACAGACCGCCGCGCGCTCGAAGATCGTCTTCATGTAGCCGGAGATCATCGTTGAATCACCGAAGATCTCCCGCAGGCTGAGCTCGGCGTTGGCCAGGTGCAGGTGCAGTTGCTCCTTGACTCGGGCTTCGCCGTACAGGGAAACGAACGTGCTTTTGCCCGCGTCCTTACCCTGGTCCTTGTCGCTGTCGGGGCAGCTGTCTCGCAGATCGTCATACATCTGAAAGGCCTGCCCCAGTTCCACGGCAAACACCTGCAACTGCGGCCTGACGCTTTCGCCTGCGTCGCTGATCAGCCAGGCCATGTCGACGATGGCGCCGAACAGAACGCCGGTCTTGAGGTTGTTGGTCACGGCAATTTCTTCAGGGCTGCGCGGGTGCTGACCGTCGCGCAGGTCCTGGAACTGTCCGCGCACCAGCCCTTGCATGCCGACGGCATTGGCGGCCAGTTCGACCAGTTGGGTCCGGGTCGCCGGCGCCAGGTCGCTGATCGAGGCGATGACCCCGAACGCGCGGCTCAACAGTGCCACGGCGGTGAGGATGGCAACGTCTTCACCGAACTTCAGATGCACCGTTGGCCGGCCGCGCCTGAGGGCAGCGTTGTCCATGCACGGCATGTCGTCGAGCACCAGTGAGGCGGCGTGGATCATCTCCACCGCGCAGCCCAGGTCCAGCCCGCACGTGCCGTCATGCCCCAGGCCCTCGGCCGCGAGCATCAGCAGAATGGGGCGCATGCGTTTGCCCGGCGCCAACGTACACTCACGCATGGCCAGGGCGACCAGATCGCGTTCGTTGCCACTCTCCGGCAGCAACTCATCGAGTCGCTTCTCGATGGATGCACGTACGTGAGAGAGACGCTCAGTGAAGCCGTGATCGAGGGAAGCGTCTGTGTCGATGGTCATCGGGAGGTGCACCTCAGCCTGTTGCGAATGAACGTAGCGATTGAACGCTGCTACCGGATCCTTTGACCTGCAGCCTGAAAAACGCGGAACGACTCAACGTTCCAGCTGCCTGAGTCTGGGTAAAACTTGTACAAAATATGCGTCGATTGGCATTCTTGTACAAGTTCCGTCAGCTAGATGACCACGCCGGGTGCGAAATGATTCAAGAATGTGGGGCTTGTGATGAGTGACAGCGATCTGAGTCGACGCAAAGACGATCATCTGAACATCGTGCTGGACCGGCGCGCAAGCGGTCACGGCGCAGGTACCGGCTTTGACGCCTGGCAATTCGAACACTGTGCGCTGCCTGAACTGGATCTGGCTGCGATCGATCTGCGCAGTGCGCTGGCGGGCAGGCCGCTCAAGGCGCCGCTGCTGATCAGTTCGATGACCGGCGGGGCGCAGCGGTCGAGCGCCATCAACCGTCATCTGGCCGAAGCGGCTCAGGCGCTGGGCATTGCCATGGGCGTCGGCTCGCAGCGCGTCGGCCTCAGAAGCGGCAACGATCAGGGGCTGACCCGCGAACTGCGGCGCCTGGCACCAGACGTTCCGCTGCTGGGCAATATCGGCGCTGCGCAGTTGCTGGAGCGCGACGGGCTCGATCTCGCACGCCGCTCGGTCGACACGCTGCAGGCAGACGCCCTGATCATTCATCTCAATCCGTTGCAGGAAGCGGTGCAGACCGAAGGCGACCGGGACTGGCGCGGCGCGCTGGAGGCGATTCGCCGCACTGTTGAAACCGTTGGCGTGCCGGTGATCGTCAAGGAAGTCGGCGCGGGGATTTCCGCCGCCGTGGCCCAATCCCTGGCCGGTGTCGGCGTGCAGGTCATCGATGTCGCCGGCATGGGCGGCACCAGTTGGGCGGCGGTCGAGGCCGAACGGGCGGTGTTGCCCGCCGACCGCGCGGTGGCGGCGGCCTTTACTCATTGGGGCATTCCCACGGCCACCAGTCTGCGCAGCGTGCGCGAGGCGCTGCCCCAGATGACGCTGATCGCCTCCGGCGGCATCCGCGACGGCGTCGACGCGGCCAAGGCGATCTGTCTGGGCGCCGACCTGGTGGGCCAGGCGGCGGGCGTGTTGCGGGATGCGACGCTGTCGACCGAGGCGGTGATCGAGCATTTCGAAATCATGATCCGCCAGCTGCGGATTGCCTGCTTTTGTACCGGGTCGGCGGATCTGGCGGCGCTTCGCAACGCGCGCCTGTTGCCACGCGAGCCATGGCGCATGACGCCTCCATGAGCCACTTCGGCGTGGTGGCTCCCGCGTTCTACAGTCATTTCCAGACCTTTCAGGCGTTGGCGTCAGCCCTCATCGATCGTGGCCATCGCGTCACGTTCTTTCAGCAGGCCGATGCCCGCCGCTGGCTGGCGGATCCGCGCATCGCGTTTCATGCGCTGGGCGCGACCAGCCATCCGCCCGCAAGCCTTGGGCCGGTATTGCAACGCGCCGCGGCGTCCAATCACCCGTTGCGGCTGCGCGGTGTGATCCGCGACCTGTGCAACAGCACCCGCATGCTGTGCGCCGAGCTGCCCGACGCCCTGCGCGAACGGGGCGTCGATGCGTTGCTGTGCGACCAGATGGAAGCGGCCGGCGGCCTGGTTGCCGAGGCGCTCGGGTTGCCGTTCATCTCGGTGGCCTCAGCGCTGCCGGTCAATCGCGAGCCACGGATTCCGTTGGCGGTCATGCCGTTCGCTTACGCCGAGGACGAGCGTAGCAGGCGCATGTACGAAGGCAGCGAGCGGGTCTATGACTGGCTGATGCGACCTCTGAGCCGGGTCATCGGCGACGCCTGCCGACAGCTGTCCATCGAGCCCCGCGGCGGGCTTCATGAGTGCCTGTCCCCGTACGCGCAGATCAGCCAGACCTTCGACGGCTTCGATTTCCCGCGAGCCCGATTGCCCGCCATCTTCCATGCCGTCGGGCCGTTGCGTACGCCGGGGCAGCAGGCGGAAGGCGAGTGGCACATCGATCCTGACCGGCCATTCGTGTTCGCCAGCCTGGGCACGCTTCAAGGCGGGCGCATGGGCATGTTCACCCAGGTGGCCAAGGCCTGTGCGCGCCTCGACGCGCAGCTATTGATCGCCCACTGTGGTGGCCTCGGCCCGGCGCAGGAACAGCAGCTCAAACGGATCGGGGCGACATGGGTCACCGATTTCGCTGCACAGCAATGGGCGCTGGAGAAAGCCAGCGTGGTCGTCACCCACGGAGGCCTGAACACGGTGATGGATGCGATCAAGGCACGCACGCCCATGCTGGTCATGCCCATCGGCTTCGATCAGCCCGGCGTTGCATCGCGGGTGGCTTACGCGGGCGCCGGGCTACAGTTGAGCCGTCGCGCGCGCGGGGGCACGATCCACGAGGCGTTGAGGCGTCTGCTGGATCATCCTCCTGAACCACTGGAGCGTCTGGCGGCAGAGCTGGATCGGGCCGGCGGCACCCCGCGCGCCGCTGACATCGTCGAGTCGGTGATCCGCAGCGGCGCGCTAACAGCGGCGCGGGAGACCCCATGACTTACGACCTGATTTTCGCCGGAGGCGGCCTGGCCAACGGTCTCATTGCCTGGCGGCTCAAACAGTTGCGTCCCGAGCTGAATATTCTGTGCATCGAAGAGCAGCCGCACATGGGCGGCAATCACACCTGGTCGTTCCACGCGCAAGACCTCAGTGCCGCTCAGCAGCAGTGGATCGCTCCCTTGGTGGTGCAACGATGGCCTTGCTACGACGTGCATTTTCCCGGCGGCGCGCGGCGGCTGTCTTCGGGGTACGCCAGCGTCACGTCCGAGCGTTTCGTGCAGGTCATCGAAACCGCGCTTGGCGATGATGTGCGCACCGGACAAACGATCGCCGAGGTCAGTCCCCGTTCATTGCGGCTGGCCAGCGGCGAGACGCTTCATGCCAGCGCCGTCGTCGACGGGCGAGGGGTCAAAGGCAGCCCGCACCTGGTGCTGGGCCAGCAGGCGTTTCTCGGCCAGTTGCTGCAATTGCAGGCGCCTCACGGGCTCGAGGCACCAATCATCATGGATGCGCGGGTGGCGCAGGGCGACGGTTACCGGTTCGTCTACGTGCTGCCGTTTTCAGCCGATACCGTGCTGGTTGAAGACACCCATTACGTGGATGAGCACGTGCTGTCCATCGAGCAATTGCGCCGCCACATCGACGAGTACGCCCAGGCGCAGGGCTGGACCGTCGCCGCGTGCCTGCGTGAGGAGCAGGGCGTGTTGCCCATTACGCTGGCCGGCGACTTCGATCGCTTCTGGGCGCAGGGCCGAGGGCAGCCACGATCCGGCCTGCGCGCCGGGCTGTTCCACTGCACCACCGGTTATTCCTTGCCCGACGCCGTCAGGCTGGCCGACTGGTTCGCGTCGCAGCGCAATCTGGACGCGGATGCGCTCGCCGACGGTATCCAGACATTCGCTCGGCAGGCCTGGCGCCGTCAGCGCTTTTATCGCCTGCTCAACCGCATGTTGTTTCTGGCGGGACGACCCCAGGACCGCTGGCAGGTCATGCAGCGTTTTTACCGCTTGCCGGAAGGATTGATCAGCCGGTTTTACGCCGGCCACAGCCGCCTGACGGACAAGCTTCGTATCGTCTCCGGCAAACCGCCCGTTCCTGTGGGCGCGGCGATACGCGCGATGCTCCGTTTCCTGCCCAGCCACTACGAGAACCGAGAATGACCGAAGCGAAGAAAGCCATCGTGATTGGCGCAGGATTTGGCGGTCTGGCATTGGCCATCCGTCTTCAGGCTGCTGGCGTGCAGACCACGTTGCTGGAAAAGCGCGACAAGCCCGGCGGACGCGCCTACGTGTACCACGACGAGGGGTTTACCTTCGACGCAGGCCCCACGGTGATTACCGACCCTACCGCCATCGAAGAATTGTTCACCCTGGCGGGCAAGTCGATCGCGGACTATGTCGAGCTGCTCCCGGTAGCGCCGTTTTATCAGCTGTGCTGGGAGGACGGATCGCGCTTCGATTACGCCAACGACCAGGCCTCACTGGACCGTCAGATCGCCGCGTTCAACCCGCAGGACGTCTCCGGCTATCGGGATTTTCTGGCGTATTCCAAAGCGGTGTTTCGCGAGGGCTACCTGAAGCTGGGCACGGTGCCGTTCCTGTCGTTCCGCGACATGATCCAGGCCGGTCCGCAACTTGCCCGATTGCAGGCCTGGCGCAGTGTCTACTCGATGGTCTCCAGATTCATTCAGGACGACAAACTGCGGCAGGCGTTCTCGTTTCATTCGCTGTTGGTGGGCGGCAATCCGTTCGCCACCTCGTCGATCTACACGCTGATCCACGCCCTTGAACGGGAGTGGGGCGTGTGGTTTCCCAAGGGCGGCACCGGCGCGCTGGTCAATGCACTGGTGAAGCTGTTCGAGGACATCGGCGGGCGCATCGAACTCAATGCCAACGTCGCGGGCATCGACATCGAGGCCAATCGGGCCACCGGCGTGCGCCTTGACGATGGCCGCCGGATCGCGGCCGACAGTGTCGCCTCGAATGCCGACGTCGTGCACACCTACGCCCGATTGCTCGGTGACCACCCGCGCGGCGTTCAAGAAAGCGCGCGGCTCAAGGGCAAACGCTACAGCAATTCGCTGTTCGTCATTCACTTCGGCCTGAAGCGGCCGCAGCCGCAGTTGCAGCACCACACGGTGTGTTTCGGGCCTCGTTATCGCGCGCTGATACAAGAGATCTTCAAAGGCGATGCGCTGGCTGAAGACTTCTCCCTGTACCTGCACGCGCCCTGCGTGACCGATCCAAGCCTGGCGCCCGCTGGCTGTTCCAGCCATTACGTTCTGTCGCCGGTGCCCCATCTGGGCAATGCGCCCATCGACTGGACGACCGAGGGGCCGCGTTACCGGGACCGGATCTTCGACTACCTTGAAAAGCACTACATGCCTGGCCTGCGCGACGATCTGGTGACGTCGCGGATCTTCACGCCCGACGATTTCCAGAGCGAACTGAACGCTCATCTCGGCTCGGCATTTTCCCTGGAACCGATCCTGACCCAGAGCGCCTGGTTTCGACCGCACAACCGCGACGCCAGCCTGCACAATGTCTATCTGGTCGGCGCCGGCACCCATCCCGGCGCGGGAGTGCCCGGGGTGATCGGCTCGGCCAAGGCCACCGCAGGGGTGATGCTGGAGGATCTGCACCGTGAACGCCCATGACGCTGACGATCAGCATTTGCTTGACCACGCCACCACCAGCATTGCCGTCGGCTCGAAGAGTTTTGCGGCGGCGTCGCGCCTGTTCGACCCGCTCACGCGGCGCAGTGCCGTGATGCTCTACGCGTGGTGTCGGCATTGCGACGATGTCATCGACGGGCAAGAAGCGGGGCATTCGGCCACGCTGGTCGGGGAGCAGGAAGTACAGCGCCGACTCGCCGATCTGGTGGCCCAGACCCAGGGCGTTTACGCCGGCCTGCCTGTAGAAACCGAAGCGTTCGCAGCGTTCCGCGACGTGGTCATTCGCCACCGGATCAAGGAAACCTATGCACTGGAGCACCTGGCCGGTTTTGCGATGGATGTTCAACAGCGCCAGTACCACCGCATCGAAGACACGCTGGAGTATTGCTACCACGTGGCGGGCGTTGTCGGGCTGATGATGGCTCAGGTCATGGGCGTGAGCGACGAAGCCACGCTGGACCGGGCGTGTGATCTGGGCATGGGGTTTCAGCTGACCAACATCGCCCGCGACATCGTTGAAGACGCCGGCGTCGGCCGTTGTTATCTGCCTCAGGACTGGCTCGACGAGCTTTCGATCCCTCGCGAGCGGCTGGCCGAGGCGCAATACCGCGACGCGCTGGCGGTATTGGCCAGACGACTGGTCGACATGGCCGAGCCTTTTTACACCAGTGCCGAGGCAGGTCTGACGTCCTTGCCCTGGCGCTCGGCGTGGGCAGTGGCGACGGCCAGCGGCGTCTACCACGAGATTGGCGTCAAGGTCCGCAAGCAGGGCAGTGGCGCCTGGGATGCGCGGGTCTCCACCAGCACCTTCGACAAGCTGCGTCTGGTGCTCGCCGGACTCGGGCGGGCGATCAGCTCCCGTGGCCGTCGCTGGCCTGAGCGCCGGGCTGAACTGTGGCAGCGTCCGCGTCATGCTTCTTCAGAGAGCCGCCATGAAGATCGCGCAGCTGCTTGCGAAGGCTCGACGTAGAGGGCGCGTAGAGAAAGCCGAAGGACACGCAGCGATCCTTTCCCGCTACGGCGTGGTGCATCAGGTGCGCCTGATAGAGCCGCTTGAGGTAGCCATTTCTGGGCACGTACTTGAGCGGCCAGCGCTTGTGAACCAGCCCATCGTGCGCCAGAAAATACAGGAAACCGTACGCCGTCATGCCCGCACCGATCCACTCCAGCGGGTGCATCCCTTGTGTGCCAAGGGCAATCAGCACGATGGCGAAGCCTGCGAAGACCACCGCGTACAAGTCATTTTTTTCGAACCAGCCGGTTCGGGGCTCATGGTGGGACCGATGCCAGCCCCAGCCCCAGCCATGCATCACGTATTTATGCGCGACGAACGCGAAGCCTTCCATGCCGATGACCGTGGACAGAAAAACCAGTGCGTTCAACATCATCCGAATCGCTCGAGGGAAGCCAGACTATTCAGACCGTCCCGGGCGATGGAACGTTCTGAGTTTATGCGCCGCCGGGCCGCCCGGCTCACGCGGGTTCGACCACAAACACCAGGCTGGGCGGCCTGCCCGGAACGTCATCTAGCGTTCCGCTGCGGTGCATGCCGATTTTTTCCAGCACCCCGATGGAGGCCAGGTGGTCCGGCCGGACCACGGCCCAGACACGCTCGATGCCAGGCTGAGCGAACGCTGTCTGCAGTGCGAACCTGCCCAGTTCTGTCGCATATCCTTTGCCCCAGGCGTCGCTGGCGAAGCGATAGCCGATGTTGAGCCGCGACTCGCCCAGATAATCGTAATGACCCACGCCGCCAAAACCTGTGAGCCGGTGCGGCGCCGCCTTTTCCGCGATGGCCCACCAGCCGAAGCCGTGCTGCTGCCAGTGTTCGATCCATGTGCGGACGAGGGCATCGGCTTGCGCCATGGACGTCATCGGTCCGGCCGGGTTGAAGCGCTGGGTGTCGGGATCGCTGTAGATGTCGAACAGACGGGCGGCGTCGCCCGGTTCAGGAGGGCGGTAGATCAGGCGGTCACTTGAAACGGGCATGGTATCGGCTCGGCAGTGGCGTGGGTTCACGCCGCGCAGTATAAGCGGTGCGGATGCCCCGCGCCCGGCCGTATCGCCGGGCCTGATTGCCGCTCGGACTGCCAGCCGGATGCAGGCTCAGTGAAGAGGCCTCACAGTTTTTCGTGGGCCAGTTCGATGTCGGCCGGCGCGACCGGGCGAACGCCGCCTGCGCGGGTGATCGCATGCAGCACAACCCCGACGAGAAGCAGGGCACCGGCGCGCAGCCAGGTGTCCAGACTCTGCTGACTGAGCAGCAAAAGGCAAGAAGCGATACCCAGCACAGGCACCCAGGTCGGCACCCGAAAGTGCGGTGTCTGCACCTTGTCCTTGCGCAGCACCAGCACCGCCAGGTTGGTGCTGATGAACACGAAGAGCAGCAACAGCACGACGGTCTGCGCCAGCGTGGCCAGCGAGCCGGTCAGCGTCAGGATCACCGCCAGCACCGAGGTGACCAGGATCGCCACGCCGGGCGTGCGCCGCGTCGGCAGCACGTAGGTCAGCGGGCCTGGCAGCAAGCCCTGACGCGCCATGCCGTACGCCAGCCGACTGGACATGATCATCGTCAGCAGCGCGCCATTGGCCACGGCGACCAGGGCGATGAAGGCGAACAGACGTGGCGGGATGCCCAGCCCTGACGCTTTCACCACCTCCAGCAACGGCGCCGAAGAATGCAGTAATTGCTCGACAGGCATGACAGCCGCGGCGGCGATGGCCACGCCCATGTAGATGGCGCCGGCGATCAGCAGCGCACCGAACAGCGCTCGCGGATAGGTGGTGCGCACGTTGCGAATTTCTTCCGCCAGGTTGGCAGACGTTTCGAAACCGACGAACGAATAAAACGCCAGCAACGCTGCGCTGAGCACCGCGACGGCGGGGTCGATCCCGGCCTTGAACGTCATGGCCCTGCCAAGGTCCGCTTCACCCGAGCGGAAAAACCAGGCCGCTGCGAATATCACGATCAGCAGCCCGGAGATTTCAATCAGCGTCATGACCAGATTGGCCGACAGCGATTCCTTGATACCGCGCGCATTGAGCAGCGCGATCACTGCCAGAAACGCCAGCGCCGCGTAATGAGGCGAAACCTCGATGAACGGCGACAGGTAATCCCCCGCGAACGCCAGAGACAGGCCGGCGGCGCTGGTCACGCCCGCAGCGAGCATGCAGAAACCGACAAGAAACGAAATCAGCGGCGATCGGAACGCCTTGCCGGCGAACACCGCCGAAGCGCCAGCGTGAGGGTATTTGGTCACCAGCTCGGCATAGGAGCCTGCGGTCAGCAAGGCGAACAGCAAGGCAATGAGCAGCGGCACCCAGACCGCGCCGCCGACCTGGCCGGCGATGGTGCCCGCCAGCGCGTAAACGCCTGCGCCCAGCACGTCGCCGAGGATGAACAACAGCAACATCGGGCCTGAAACGGCCCGCTTGAGTGCTGATGAAGATTGACTGATTGCGCTCGCCATTGCTGCTCCTTGCCCTTTGTCTGGTCCGTGGTCGGGTGTCGCCGACGCGTTGCGCCTCACCTCACGGCTATTCAAAGGATCGTGGGGGCGCAAGAAGATTCAGGACATTTGTCAAACCCGGGACCACGGACTGTTTCGTCGCGGCCCAAGGCTATGGGCGAAGTGGCAGGCGTATTGCTGCAAAAAGATGACTGCTCGGCGCGGTGTGACCTATCTTTTCAACGGATCGACTGGCGACCACGGGCAGGGCGCCCACAGGCAGTGTTCTTTCAGAGGTTGAATATGGTCGGGCTTCGTGGGTGCAGAATCATGTGTATGGCGGTCACGTTGCTGGCGCTGCCCGGCGTCGTGCTGAGCGAGCCGGCGTGCGAACACCTGACAGCCACCGGCAACGCCGAGTACCCACCTTATCTGTGGCGCGATCCCCACGACCCCGGTCGCCTGATCGGTGCCAACGCCGACCTGATCAAGCATCTGGGCACGCTGTTGGGGCTGCGGATCGACGTCGTGTACGGCGGGCCGTGGTCTCGGGCGCAGGAAGAGGTGAGGGCAGGACGTATCGACATGCTCGCCGGGTATTTCCTCACGGCCGACCGTGAGCAGACGCTGAATTTCGTCAAACCGGCGTTCCTGTTCACGCCCAGCATGGTCTGGGTCAGGCGCGACGAGGTCTTCCCCTATAAGCAATGGTCTGACCTCACAGGGCGCAGCGGCGGAACGCTGGTCAACAACAGCTTCGGTCAGGCCTTCGATGATTACGCCAGGGCCAATCTGTCGCTCGAGGAGGTGCCCACCGCCAGCCAGGCGTTTCAGAAGCTCATCCTCAAACGCAACGATTACGTGATCTTCGAACAATTCCCCGGCATGGCGCTGGCCAGGAAGCTGGGCATTGAAGGCGATGTCGTTGCGCTCGAGCCGCCGATCAACAGCGAAGGGCTCTATCTGGCGCTGTCAGCCAAGGCGCCCTGCATCTCGGCGTCGCTGCGCAAACAGATCGGCAGCGAGATGCAGAAGATCGTCTCAAGCCCTCTGGCGCAGGATCTGGTGAAGGCCAATCTGGCGCTGTGGAACGCCCAGCAGCAGGCTGGTCTGAACCCTTGAAGCGCACCGACATGGCGTGGTTCAAGCACCTTCACGGTGCGCAGGATCCGCGTCGCGCAATGCCCCCTGAATCAAAACGGCAAATGATGCGATGGCGTCATCCATGCCATAGCGACCTCGAACCAACGCGCCCGCCAACGCTTCTCCCGCGCCGACCAGACCGGTGCAGCGTCGCTCCAGTTCATCTGCCGAAAACGCCGCATGGGGTTTCAGCACGGCCATGAACATTTGCACGCAGTTATCAAGCAACTCCTGGAAAACAGCGGCTTTCTCCTGACTGCCTGCCAGCGCGGCGCCCACCGCGTGGAACTCGTCGGTGTTGTCGGCCGCGCACTGGATGTAGGCGCTGGCCAGCACCTTTGCGGTCTCCTGCAGCGTCCGCGTGCCGTTGGACATGGCGTCACGGAAAGCCGCGACGCGTTCGGTATCGATCCATGTGTACAGCTCGATCAGCAGGCTGGAGCGCGTGGGGAAATGATCGTAGACCACCGGTTTGGAGACGCCGGCGCGGACCGCCAGATGGCCCAGCGTCAGCCGGTCTGCGTCTTCTCCGCGCACGATCAGCAGGGCGGTGTCCAGCAGCTGTCGCCGCCGCTCGGCTTTTGAAAGCCGCCGCGATGTTGGCTGGGCGGCGGTGTCGGTACTGTCTTCTCGCACGGCATGTGTCCCTGAATAATAAAACCTACCAATGGTAGGTTACGGTGCTGAAGGGGCGTGTTAGGGTGCCTACTAGTAGTAGGTTGTTATCCAGAAAACAAGGAGAACAGACGATGTCCTTGCATCCGATTCTACTGATGGGCGGTTCTGGCGCCATTGGCCACCAGACTGCACGGGCTTTGCGGGCCGTGTATCCGGACGTGCCGTTGCTGTTCGGCGGCCGCGACCTGAGCAAGGCCGAGCAGGCCGCCGCGCAGATAGGCGGCGCCGAAGGTGTGAAGATCGACGCTGGCGCAGACGATCTCGGCCTGGGCGAGCGTCGCATCAGCGGCGTCGTGGTCTTCTACATGGATCACGCCCTCGCGGGGCTGCGTTATGCGCAATCGCGCGGCGTCCCGCATTTGAGTATCTCTTCTGGCGTGTTCGAAATCGCACCGGAAATCGCCACCTACATGCACCGGCCTGACGCTGCCGCCATCGTGCTCGGCTACGAGTGGATGGTCGGCGCAACGACGGTCTCGACCCTTGAACTGGCGCGGGCGTTCGGTTGCGTCACTGACATCGCGATTCACGCGCTGGTCGACGAGCAAGACACGGGCGGCCCCACCGTCGCCAGCGATTTTGAGCACCTCAACCGCATGCTGCCTGCCGCGCTGACGCGTCGCGATGGCGTGTTCGGATGGCGCGAAGGGGAGCAGGCCAACGTCAGCTTTGACGCGGTGGACGGTACGCCGATCCAGGCGTCCGGATTTTCGTCCATCGACGTCACCGGCCTTGCTGCCGCGACCGGCGCCGCCAATGTGCAATTCAATCTGGCGACGGGGGTGAGTTCGAGCCGACGGCGGGGCGGGCCGATGTCCACCGAAATCATCATCGAACTGGCGGGTGAAGACCTTCAGGGCAAGCCGCTGAGCACGCGTCACGCGGTGGTGCACCCGGCGGGTGCCGCGGCGCTTACCGGCCTGAGCGTCGCCATGGTGCTGGAGCGTCTGCTGGGGCTGGACGGTCAGCCGGCAATGCCCGCGGGCCTGTATTTCCCCTATCAGGTATTGAACGCAGACAGGTTTCTCAAGCGTCTGACACAAGAAGGCGGAGAGCTGCGCGCGCTCTGAGCAATTGCTTCGTTGAGCACGGTCGGCACACTCGCTGGCCGTGACCCTTTGTCCAGTCGCTTTGAATGGCGCACGCCAGACCGCCTGCCACGCGCTGTCGATCGTGCCGATGCGAGAATTTTTTCAAGTTATTTCCTCACTTCCCATGCCCCCAGACGCCGCGCGCTGCAGGCCTGACAACCGGGCACGTTGTCGCAGGTCGCGGCCGCTCCAGCGGTTGTGCTGAATCGGTTCAACTGGCATAAAAGAAAAGGCGTCGGGCTGCAACACCCGGAAATACATGGGTGGCGGGTCGAGACAAGCCTTGTAACGAATGACCCGCACTGACGACACCGTGGCGAACGCGTCCTGTCATCCGATGCACCTGCCAATGCGGCAATCTGCGCTATCCAGCCTGCCTTTCAACCTCATAGAGGCCATTCATTCGGCGTGCCCAAACGCCGTGCTGCAAAAAAGGAACGGACCATTGAGCGATCAATCCACTCCGAACTCTTCACTCGCCAGACTCTGCGACAAAATCGGAATCCCTTACCCCATGTTCTGGGGCTTCGTCGGCCTGTTGATCTTCATGATCGGCGACGGCGTCGAACTCGGTTACCTGTCTCCCTTCCTCAGCCAACGCGGCATGCCCGGCGATGAAATCGCCATGGTGTTCACCCTCTACGGCGTCACCGTCGGGATCTCTTCCTGGCTCGCCGGCGCGCTTTCCAACATCTGGGGCCCCAAGCGGGTCATGTTTCTGGGCCTGATCATCTGGAGCGTGTTCGAGGTGCTGTTTCTCGTCTATGGCCTGCAGAAACTCAGCTACTCGATGATCCTGCTGACATACGGCCTGCGTGGCTTCGGGTATCCACTGTTCGCCTATGGCTTTCTGGTGTGGATCGCCGCGGCCACGCCGCCGCGCAAGATGGGCATGGCGGTCGGCTGGTTCTGGGTCGCGTATGCGGCGGGACTGCCGACGCTGGGTTCGCTGGTGGCGAGCATCAGCATCCCGCTGATCGGCGCGTTGCAGACATTCTGGCTGTCGTTCGGCCTGGTGGTCATCGGCGGCGCGATCGGCCTGATCGGCATGCGCGACGCCGCGGGCCTGCGTCGCCTGGCGCCGGAGGGGGAGCGGCCGATGGTGTCGATGGCCAAGAACATCACCATCATGTGGACGCGCCCGAAGGTGTCGCTCGCAGGGCTGGTGCGGGTCATCAACACCTCGTCGATGTTCGGCTTCCTGGTGGTCATGCCCGGTTTCTTCATGCACACCGTCGGCTTCACGCTGGAGCAGTGGCTGCGCCTGCTGACCATCGTGTTCGTGTTCAACATCATCGGCAATCTCACCTCCAGCGTGATCAGCACCCGGATCGGCTATCGCAACACCATCCTCTGGCTGGGCGCGGTGGGCAGCACGATCAGCACGCCGCTGTTCTTCTTCATGCCGCAGATGTTCCCCAATAACTTCCTCATCGCCTCGGTCTTTGGCGCGTTCTACGGCCTGACGCTGGCCTGCTTCGTGCCGCTCTCGGCACTGGCGCCGGCCCTTGCCCCGCAGAACAAGGCCGCCGCGCTCTCGGTGCTGAGCCTGGGTGCGGGGGCGTCCACTTGGGTGGGGCCGGCGGTGGTGGCGATTTTCAACGATCGATTCGGGCTTGAGGGCGTGGTCTGGGCGTTCTGTGGGCTGTATGCGCTGAGCGCGGTCATGACGGCGTTTCTGCGTGATCCAGAGCCGGTGCATGAGCCGATCCTCATCAAGATCAAACGCAAGATCAAAATCCGCGCACCGCGTCTGGACTACCGCTGGGCCCACGCCGAAGAGCCGAAATAGCCCGCTTCGGTCAATCCGGTCGAGCCCTGCGCGAAGAGGGCTTCGACCGCACGCCCGCGTCAGCGGCAGCGCGGGCAGCGGGTTCGGGCGGTGATTGAACGCTGGTCGGAAACGCTTCGCGGTAGAAGGTTTTCAGCGTGTCGATGAACTCCTCCGCGAGCCGGGTGCGGGCAGCCACGGGCGGCCAGATGACATAGGTCGGGAACAGGACGTCCGGCGCGAAGGGCCGGATCGCGATCTCGCGGTGACGGTAATCCTGAGCCACCAGCGGGTGGGCGAGGGTGATGCCCATGCCCAGCGCCACCATCTCGCAATTGATCGCGCTGTATTGCGCCTCGACCGCCATGACCCGCTCGACGCCCGCCTGTTCGAACAACCCGTCGACCAGCGAGCGCGTGCCATCGCCGTGGCAGAGCGAGACGAAGGTCTCGCCTTCGAGATCGGTGAAGGTGATCTGCTCGCGGCCTGCCAGCGGGTGAGTGGCGGGCAGAACGCACACCGCCGGAATCATCGCCAGCAACTCGATCTGTTCGCTGCTGACATCGCCGGGGTGGACCACGATGCCGATGTCGCAGAACTGCGATTTGACCCACTGCTCCACCGTCGGCGAGGAGTTCACGTGCAGCGACACCGTCAGTTCGGGTCGCGACTGGGTGAAGGTCTTCAAGACTTTGGGGATCACGCTGAGCCCGGTGGAAGGCACGGCCGCCACCCGTAAACGGCCGGTGCCGAGATTGCGGATATTCTTCGCCGACAGGCGCAGGCTGTCCATGCCGACATACGCGCGCTCGACTTCCTGGAAAAACGCCTGGCCCTCTTGCGTGGGGATCAGTCGCACCCCGGCACGCTTGAACAGCGTCAGTCCGGTGCTCAGCTCCAGCTGCGAAATGAGCCGGCTGACATTGGGCTGCGAGGTGTACAGCACCTCGGCCGCCGCGGTCATGGAACCCAGCCGCATGACGCTGCGGAACGCTTCGATCTGTCTCAGATTCATGCTGCCTTCCATATCAAATATGAATAACTAACCCGCATATCCGTATTTGACCATATGGGAGGGGCCTCGCAATACTCGGGTCAGCCATTCATAGCGCACATGAAGATGCGCCACCCCGCGATGGATTCGCCGGGAGCATGCGCCGTGCATGCATGGCTCCGGTTCAGGCCGGAGCGACTGACGCATTGTTCGATCTGCCCCATGCACTTCGGAGATAGTCTGTGATTAGCCTTAACTCGTCCCCCGCAGCACAGCCGTTTCGTCCTTTCAACCGTCTCGCCGTTGCCGTCACCCTGACGCTCGCCGGCCTGTGCAGCAGCCCGGCGTTCGCCGAACCCACGCTGTACGTCGCAGGCGTCGGCGGTTCCACCGAGCAGATGTACAAGACCAAGGTCATTCCGGCTTTCGAAAAACAGCACGACGTCAAAGTCGTCTACGTCGCCGGCAACTCCACCGAGACGCTGGCCAAGTTGCAGGCGCAGAAAGGCCGTCAGCAGATCAACGTGGCGATGATGGACGACGGTCCGATGTACCAGGCGTTGCAGATGGGCTTGTGCGAGAAGCTCAGCGACGCGCCGGTGTACAAGGATCTCTATCCGCTGGCGCGCTTGAGCCCTGAAGCCACCGGGATCGGCGTGGTCGCCACCGGCATCGGCTACAACGAGGAGGCTTTCAAAAAGCGGGGCTGGGCAGCACCGGACTCATGGGAAAACCTCACCGATCCGCGTTACCGGCAACTGCTGGGCATGCCCCCGGTGACCAACACCTACGGGTTGCACACGCTGGTTGAAATGGCCCGCCTGCGCGGTGGCGGCGAGAAGAACATCGACCCGGGTTTCAAGGCCCTGAAAGATGAGATCGGCCCGAACGTGCTCGCCTGGGTGTCGGCGCCGGGTGAGATGGACGGCATGATGCAGAACGGCGACGTGGTCATGGCGGTGTATGGCAGCGGGCGCGCCGTGGCATTGCAAGGCACCGGGTTCCCGCTGAAATTCATTTACCCCAAGGAAGGTGGAATCGCCCTTCAGATTGCCGCCTGCAGCGTGACGCCGAACGCCCAGTCGGAGCTGTCCCAGGCGTTCATCCAGTACGTGCTTTCGCCTGAGGTTCAGCAGATTCAGGCGCAGGAGAACGGCTTCGCCCCGGTCAATCAGACCGTCACCCTGACCCCCGAACTGGCCGCGCGGATGCCCTATGGTCCGGAGAAGGTCAACGCGCTGATCAAGGTGGACTGGGACACGATCAACCAGCAGCGCGGCGAGTGGACGACCCGCTGGAATCGCACCGTCGAGCGTTGATCGCGATGGCTGATCGTTGATCGGGCCTGGCCCGGTCACTCCGATAACCTTTCTGGAGACGCAGGTTCGCCTGCGTGGCACGCCCATGGCATTCCTCACACTCGAAGGCATCGTCAAAGAGTACGGCAGCTTCAAGGCCATTGACGGTCTGAATCTGGAAGTCCGGCATGGCGAATTCGTCGCCTTGCTCGGCCCGTCCGGCTGCGGCAAGACCACCACGTTGCAGTCGATCGCCGGTTTCGTGCAGCCCACCCACGGGCGAATCATCCTCGACGGCCGGGACATCACCCACGTGCGGCCTGAGCAACGCGGGCTGGGCATCGTGTTCCAGAGCTACGCGCTGTTCCCGCACATGACCGTTGCGCAGAACATCAGCTTCGGTCTGGAAATGCGCGGCGTGGCCAAAGCCGAGCGCGCCGCGCGGATCGACGAGGCGCTGGATCTGGTTCGGCTCGTCGGGCTCGGTGATCGTTACCCCAAGGCGCTGTCCGGCGGACAGCGTCAGCGCGTCGCCATTGCCCGGGCACTGGCCATCCGGCCGAACCTGTTGTTGCTCGATGAGCCGATGTCCAACCTGGACGCCAAACTGCGCGAAGAGATGCACATCGAGCTGCGGGCGATCCAGCGCGAGTTGGGCATCACCACGATTCTGGTGACCCACGATCAGGTCGAAGCGATGACCATGAGCGACCGCATCGCGGTGATGCAGAAGGGCCGGATCGTGCAGATCGACACGCCGTTCGAGGCCTACGAGCGGCCACATTCGCCATTCGCCTCGGCGTTTCTGGGCAAGACCAATGCCTTTGCCGGCGCCGTGCAACTGCGCAACGAACGCTGCTGCCACGTGCAGGTGCACGACACGCTGCTGCACGTGCCCCATGAAGATCGGTCGCTGGGCAACGACGTCAATGTCTACATCCGCCCGGAGAAAGTGCGCCTGACGGCAGTCGGCAGCGGTCGTCTGAGCGGGCGGATCCGTGTGCGGGTGTTCCTCGGCAATCTCTGGCTGATCGCTGTGGAAAGTCGTCTGGGGCTGGTGCACATGACTCAGCCGAACCTCGGCGCGCCGCCGCCGGAAGAGGGGACCGAGGTCGGTCTGGACTGGTCGGACGATGATCTGCGCCTGCTGGACCGGGAGGTCACCCATGGTCAGGTATGACGCCGAACGCGTGGGCGCTGCGCCCTGGATGTTGAGCGGGCCGGCGCTGCTGGTCTTCGGCGCGCTGCTGCTGGCGCCGTTGCTGCTCACTGCCGTGTTGTCGCTGAACCTGTTCAGTGACAGTGCCGGCGTCATGCCGGGCTACAGCCTGGGTAACTACGTGGAGGTTTTCCGCGACAGCTATTTCCACGAAATCTTTCTGCGCACTGGTGCCATGGCGCTGGCCGTGACGGTGCTCTGCGTGCTGCTCGGCATTCCGGAGACCATCATCATTGCGCGCATGGCGCCGCGCTGGCGTTCGCTGTTCTTGCTGGTGGTGCTCGGTCCGCTGCTCATTTCGGTGGTCGTGCGGACCCTCGGCTGGGCCATTCTGCTGGGCAACAACGGCCTGATCAATGATGCGCTGCAGGCGCTGGGCATCGTCGATCAGCCGGTGCGGATGCTGTTCACCCAGGTCGGCGTGATCATTGCGCTGACCCACGTGCTGGTGCCGTTCATGGTCATCGCGGTCTGGGCGACGTTGCAGCGCCTGGACTTGCAGGTCGAATGGGCCGGGCTGTCGCTGGGGGCATCGCGCCTTACGGTGTTCCGCCGGATCATCCTGCCGCAGATCATGCCCGGCGTGCTGTCGGGGTCGATCATCGTCTTCGCGCTGGCGGCGTCTGCCTTCGCCACGCCGGCGATCATCGGTGGCAGACGCTTGAAGGTGGTCGCGACGGCGGCTTACGACGAGTTCCTCGGCACCCTCAACTGGCCCCTCGGCGCCGCCATCGCGATGCTCCTGCTGCTGGCGAATCTGATCATCATTCTGGGTTGCAGCAAGCTGGCCGAGCGCCGCTTCAAGCAAGTGTTCGAGTAAACCGCCATGCACAAGAACGGATTTTTCTCGCTGTTTTTCCACACCGCGTTCGTCATCTTCATTGTCGCGCCGCTGGTGGTGGTGATCGCCATGGCGTTCACCAGCAAGGGCTACCTGTCATTGCCCACCGATGGCCTGTCGCTGCGCTGGTTCAGCGCGCTGCTCGACAATCAGGAAATGATCGACGCGTTCACGCTGTCGATCCGGCTCGGGCTGGCGTCGGCCACCCTGGCTGCGTTGCTGGCCATCCCGGCGGCGCTGGCGATCAGTCGCTACGACTTTCCGGGGCGCGGCGCGGTGACGGGTTTTCTGCTCTCGCCGCTGATGATTCCCTCGGTGGTGCTCGGCATCGCGTTTCTGCGTTTCTTTTCGCTGGCGCAGATCGGCGGGTCGTTCTGGGCGCTGACGCTGACCCACGTGATCGTCGTGTTGCCCTATGCGCTGCGCCTGACCCTTGCCTCGACCATCGGCCTTGAACGCGATATCGAGCAGGCCGCAATGTCGCTGGGCGCCAGTCGCTGGACGGCGTTCTACCGCGTGATCCTGCCGCGCATCCGCACCGGTGTCGTCGGCGGCTGGATGCTGGCGTTCATCCAGAGCTTCGACGAACTGACCATGACGGTGTTCGTCGCCACGCCCGGCACGACCACGCTGCCGGTGGCGATGTACAACCAGATTTCGCAGACCATCGATCCGTTGATCACGGCGGTTTCTACGGTGCTGATCATCGGCACGCTGCTGTTGATGCTGATACTCGACCGGCTGGTCGGACTTGACCGGGTTCTGATCGGAGAGGGCAAATGAAGCCGCATATGCAGGGCGACACACACTCGGACGTCATCGTCGTCGGTGGCGGGCTGGTGGGCACAGCCGTCGCGTACGGCCTGGCACGGCTGGGCACCGACACAGTGGTGCTCGATCAGGGCGACGACGCCTTTCGCGCCTCGCGAGGCAACTTCGGTCTGGTCTGGGTACAAGGCAAGGGCCACGACTTGCCGGATTATTCGCGCTGGACACGTTCGTCCGCGACGCGCTGGGCCGGGTTCGCCCAGGCACTGCTCGCGGACAGTGACATCGACGTTCAGCTCAGGCAGCCCGGCGGATTTCACATGTGCTTCAGCGACGAAGAACTGTCCGAACGCCAGTCGCGCCTGCAGTCCTTGCAGAACGCGCTGGGCGATTACCCCTTCCAGATGCTCGACGCCGCCGACCTGAAAGCGCGTCTGCCGCTGATCGGCCCGGCGGTGGTCGGCGCCAGTTACACGCCGCAGGACGGCCACGTCAATCCGTTGAAGTTGCTGCGCGCGCTGCACACCTCGGCGCAGGCCAAGGGCGCCCGGTTTCACAACGGCATGCAGGTGGAGCGGATCGACTGCGCGGCAGGCGAGTTCAGCGTCACGGCGGGCGGGCGCCGGTTCACCGCATCGCGCATCGTGCTGGCCGCCGGTCTTGGCAATCCCGGACTGGCGCATCAGGTCGGCCTGCACGCGCCTGTCGCGCCCAATCGCGGGCAGGTGCTGATCAGCGAGCGGGTCCGGCCGTTTCTCGATTACCCCACGATCAACGTGCGGCAGACCGACGAAGGCACGGTGCAGCTGGGCGACTCGATGGAAGAGGTGGGCTTCGATGACAGCACTTCCACCCAAGTGCTCGCGGCGATTGCCCGGCGCGGGGTGTCGACCTTTCCGCTGCTGCGTGACGTGCGCCTGATCCGCGCCTGGGGCGCCTTGCGCGTGATGAGCCCGGACGGCTTTCCCATTTATCAGCAATCGGCCGCTCATCCCGGCGCTTTCGTGGTGACCTGCCACAGCGGCGTGACCCTCGCCGCCGCCCACGCTCTGCGCATCGCTCCGTGGATCCTGGGCGGCGCGATACCTGATGAACTGGGCGTGTTTACCGGCGAGCGTTTTCTGACTGACAAGGTGTTTTCCCATGCGCACTGATCCGCTTTTCACACCGGTCGCCAGCGAGGTCAGCTCGACGCGCACCGTGGACCTGACCTTCAACGACCAGCCGCTCAATGTCCCGGCGGGCAGCAGCGTTGCTGCCGCGCTGCTGATGTCCGGCATCACCCGGTTTCGCGGCACGCCGGTGAGCGAATCGCCCCGTGCGCCGTATTGCATGATGGGCGTGTGCTTCGAATGCCTGGTGGAAATCGACGGCGTTCCCAACCGTCAGAGCTGCCTGATCGAAGTCGTCGACGGCATGCGCATTCGTTCGCAGGAAGGCGCCCGCGACCTGATTTTCCAACCGGTCAGCGTGCTGACTCTCGAGGTGCAGTCATGAGCGTTATCAACGTCGATGTCGCGGTGATCGGCGCGGGCGCCGCGGGCATGTCCGGGGCGGTGGCGCTTGCCGGTCTGGGCCTTGAGGTGGTTTTGCTGGACGAGCAGGGCAGTCCTGGCGGACAGATCTACCGCGGGATCACGCTGGCGCCGTTGTCCCGGCGCGACATGCTCGGCGCCGATTACGCCCATGGCAACACCCTGGCGCAGGCGCTGGCTTCGTCCACCGTGCGCTATGAAAAAGGCGCGGCGGTGTGGCAGGTGACCCGTGATCATCAGGTCAGTTATCTGCGCGACGGTCGCCTGCACACCTTGCAGGCCAAGGCGGTGCTGCTGGCGACCGGTGCGATGGAACGGCCTTTTCCGATTCCCGGCTGGACCTTGCCTGGCGTGATGAGTGCGGGTGCCGCGCAGATTCTGCTGAAGAGTTCCGGCCTTGCACCGTCCGAACCCGTGGTGCTGGCCGGTTGCGGCCCGCTGCTCTATCTGCTCGGCTGGCAGTACCTGCGCGCCGGCGTGCCGATCAAGGCACTGGTCGATACCACGCGGCCTGAAGATTACTGGCGTGCGCGTCGTCATCTGTTCGCCGCGTTGCGGGCCTGGCCTTATCTGCGCAAGGGCCTGGAGCTGATGCGCAGCCTGCGCAGCGCCGGCATCGCGCATTACACTGGAGCCGAGCAGCTGGCTGTCGAAGGCAGCGACGCGGCGAGCGCGCTGACGTTCAGCGTGGCCGGCAAACCCCGACGCATTCAGAGCCGCTGCGTGCTGTTGCATCAGGGCGTCGTGCCGAACATTCAGTTCAGCCAGTCGCTGCGGGCTCGACATGACTGGGACGACGAGCAGTTGTGTTTCAGCCCGGTGGTCGATGCCTGGGGCGAACTCGATGTGCCCGGCATCTTCGTGGCCGGTGACGGCGCCGGCATTGGTGGGGCTCAGGCGGCTGCGTTGCAGGGCGAACTGGCAGCGTTGGCGATCGCCGCACGGTTGCACCGCATCGATGAACAGCCGCGCGACGCCCGGGCTGCGGCCCTGCGCAGCGGTCTGGAAGCCAACCTCAGAATCCGGCCGTTCCTCGATGCGGTGTACCGCGCCAAAGACGAAAACCGTATTCCTGCGGACGAGGTCATGGTCTGTCGCTGCGAAGAAGTGACCGCAGGCGAGCTGCGCAAGTTCGTGGCGCTGGGCTGCTCGGGGCCGAATCAGGCCAAATCGTTCGGCCGCTGCGGCATGGGACCTTGCCAGGGGCGCCTGTGTGGCTTGACCGTGACCGAGGTCATCGCCCACGCGCGCGGCGTGTCGGCGCAGGACGTTGGCTATTACCGGATTCGCCCGCCGATCAAGCCGATCACCCTGGGAGAGCTTGCCGGTGAGTGAATCGAGCGCGCAGCAGCGTGACGTGCTGGTGATCGGTGGCGGCATTCATGGCCTGAGCACTGCGTTTCACCTGGCGCAGCGTGGGGTCAGCGTCACGGTTCTCGAGGCCGACTACTGCGCACGCCATGCTTCCGGGGTGAATGCTGGCGGGGTGCGCACCCTCGGGCGTCACGACGCTGAGATCCCGCTGGCATTGTCTTCCCGCGCACTCTGGCACCAACTCAAGCACACGCTGGGCGACGACGGCGGCTTCGTGCCGAGCGGCCAGTTGAAACTGGCGGAAAGCCAGGCCGAACTGGACGAGTGCCGCGCGCGGGTGCAGCACCTCCAGGCGCTGGGCTTCACTCACGAAACACTGATCGATGATCGGCAGGTGTTCGAGATCATTCCCACCGTGGCGCGGCACGTGGTCGGTGGCATCTGGGTCAAGGACGACGGCTACGCGGTGCCCTACAAAGCCGTCACGGCGTTTCGTCTGGCCGCCGAAAGGCTCGGCGTGCGGGTGCTCGAAGGCACGCCGGCGCGGCGCATCGAGCAACGCGGCAGCCGGTGGCACGTGGACACAGAGCGCGGCCTGTTCAGCGCCGAGCATCTGGTGATCACCGCAGGCGCATGGGCCAGTGAACTTGCGGCGCAGATCGGTGAGACGGTACCTGCCCATCCGGAGGGCCTGATGCTGATGGTCACCCACCGTGTCGCGCCGTTCTGCGGGCCGGTGCTGGGTGCGACCGGCCGCTCGCTGTCGTTCAAGCAGTTCGCCAACGGCACCGTGGTGATCGGCGGCAAACTCATCGGCTCGCTGGACTTTGCAGCGCGTCACGGCGAAGTCGACATGGCACGCCTGAGCACCAGCGCGCGCACCGTCACCGACCTGTTCCCGCACTTGAAGCATCTGGGCGTCAATCGCGTCTGGGCCGGCGTCGAAGCGTTCACCGCAGACGACCTTCCGGTCATTGGCGCCAGCCGCAAAGCCAGCAATCTCAGCTATTCGTTCGGTTTCTGCGGCAGCGGATTCCAGATGGGCCCCGGCACGGGCAAGCGTCTGGCCCAGCAGATTCTTGGCGAGCATTCGGACATTTCCCTGGACGCCTTCGACATCGGCCGCTTCGCCGCCATAGCCGGCGCGTCGGCCGCTTTTCCTCAACCCGCTGTTTCCATTCCCAACCCTCAGGAGTTCCCATGCTGGACATCACCCGAATCGAAACCAACCAACGCATGAGCCGTGTCGTGCAGTGCAACGGCTTTACCTTTCTGGGCGGGCAGACCGCCACGGACCGCACGCTGGACATCAAGGGCCAGACGGCGCAAGTGCTGGAGAAAATCGACAATTATCTGGCCAAGGCCGGCCTGGACAAGACACGCATCCTCAGCGCGCAAGTCTGGCTCTCGGACATCCAGGCCAATTTCGCAGGCATGAACGAAGTCTGGGACGCCTGGGCGCCGGAAGGGCATGCACCGGCGCGCGCGACCGTCGAGTCGCGACTGGCCGCGCCGGAATTGCTCGTCGAAATCACCGTTGTGGCGGCGGGCTGAGAGTCCCCGGGCAGCCCCGCCGCGCAGGGCTGCCCGTCTCCGACGTCGACGTCGACGTCGGGTCGATTCATCGGCCCGCTCGACGCCCTCCACAAATGACTGAACTGTTGCGCAGGTTCGGGGCCTCAACTTAACCCCAGCATGCGGAGACCGTCAGATGAACAACGATCAATTCAATCAATACGATGCCGAACGCCTTCACCAACGCGTCGCGGCCGAACTCGGCCTGACCCCGGACGAGCTGAAGACCTGGATGATCAACGACATCGAGCGCGTGACCGAAGGCGGCGAGGAAGTGGGCCACATGGTGGTGTTCCGCGAATCCACCCCGGCGGACATCCTCGACAAAGTCCAGCACAAGCAAAGCACGTTCACGGCCATGACCGGCGTGATCAAGCCTGACTGAACGGACGTCGGCCTCAGGGCGACAGCAGCGACGAAAACAGCTCTGACTGCGTGTTGATGCCCAGCTTGCTGTAGATGTGGCGGCGATGGGTCTTCACCGTGTCTACCGAAATCACCAGCAAGTCTGCGATGCGCTTGCTCGAATGGCCGCTGAGCATCAACTGACAGATATCGAACTCTCTGGGCGTCAACGTCGCGCGCAGGGTTTCCAGACCATGATGCGACGGCGTGCGCAGCGGTGCCTCGGCCTGCGGGCTGCGGGCAATGTGCTGGTCGATCAAGGCTTCCATCCACGGCTGAAACAGCGCCAGGTGCGCGACTTCATCGTTACTGATGGACGTGCGCGAGCCAAACGACAGACACACCAGGCGGCGTTCATCGATGCGGCAGTTGAACTGGATTTCGTCGGCCACCACGTTGAGGTGGAAGTAGCGCTGGTAATACTCGGTCTGCTCGAAGCAGTCGGGGGCCACGTCGCGCAACTGAAACAGCCCGCTTTGCGCCTGCTCGCAATTGACCCGGTAAAACGGATCGATCAGATAAATGCCGCGCAGGTAGTCCTGAAACAAGGGGTCCGGACCGCCATCCTCGGCAGGTGATTCGTCCAGCAGGTAAGGTCGCCCGTCCTCGAACAGCAGCGCGACCCAGTTATCGAAGTGCAAGACGTCGCTCACCCTTCTCACCACCGTCTGCCAGAAGTTCGGCTGGCCGATGGCGCCAATCAGAATTCCAAACGTTCGATGCCAGGCAATCTCCTGCAGCGTCGGCGTCATTGTCACTCCTTGGGATTACCCTTGATGTGTGATTACCCCTCGGGCGGCAGGCATTGATAATACCCTACGGAATGAGGCCGGCAGCAGCCGGAATTTTGTGGAGAGCCATGCATGAATGTAGAACTTGCCCAGGTCACCGGCCGCGACGGGGATGTGCCGTACAACCTTGCGCGCACCCTGGCGCTGATCGAAGGCTGTGCCAGCGACACCGAGCTTCTGGTGTTGCCGGAAACCTACCTCACGGGATTTCCTACCCGCGATAACGTCGCCCGCCTTGCCGAGCCGCTTGACGGGCCGATGATGGCGCAGGTCCATCAGGCGGCGAAGGCGCGTAACATCGCCGTCGCCGTGGGCTTCGCCGAGGTTCATGAGGGCCGGTACTTCAATACCACGGTGCTCATCACCCCCGAACACGGCGTCGCGCTGCATTACCGCAAGACGCATCTGTGGTCGGGCGAGCGCGATGTCTTCGAAGCCGGCGACCGGATGTCCACGGTGCTGTGGCGGGGCGTGCGTGTCGGCTTGCTGATCTGTTACGACATCGAATTCCCCGAACCTGCACGCGCACTGGGTCAACTGGGTGCGCAACTGCTGCTTGTCACCAACGGCAACTTTGATCCGTACGGGCCGACGCACCGCACCTGTGTAATGGCGCGGGCGTTGGAAAACCAGGCGTTTGCCGTGATGGTCAACCGCGTCGGCGCAGGCGATGACAACCTGGTGTTTGCCGGTGGCAGTGCGGTGGTCGACCCGTTCGGCGACCTGTTGGTGGAAGCCGGCCGTGACGAAGCCACCCTGCGACTGACCCTGGACATGAACCTGCTGGCCAAGGCCCGCGAGCCCTACATCTACGATCGCCATCAACGCATGCGCCTGCGTGGCGAGGTCATCGAAACCGGCGAGCGCCGCGACTTGCTGATTTCGCCCTGAGCCTGATGCCGTCGTTACCGAGCACCGCAGCGGGCGCGCCTTGCGCACGCTGCGTCGAATAATTACAAGCTGTTCACGCCTTGCCACTGCCCACTATCCGGCTCGCCTCGTGCGGACGACTAAAAACATCATCGGAGACGCTAATGGCTCATTTGAAACGCACGTTGTCACTCGGCACCCTGGTCATCTTCGGCGTAGGTCTGATGACCCCGATCATTGTCCTGGGCACCTTTGGCATTCTCGCGCAGTCCAGCGACGGGCACGTGCCCATGGCGTACCTCGCCGCGCTGGTGGCGATGCTCCTGACCGCCATCAGCTACGCGCACATGGCCAAGGCTTTCCCGGTGTCGGGCTCATCGTATACGTACGTGAGAAAAGCCATCGATGCCCGGCTTGGCTTCATGACCGGCTGGGCGATCCTGCTGGATTACCTGTTCCTGCCCATGGCGATCTGGCTGATCGGCACCGCGTACCTGAACTCGGCATTCCCGGCGGTGCCGCAGTTCATCTGGTTGTTGGCGTTCATCGCGCTGACGACGGTGATCAATATCCTGGGGTTGAAGATCGCCACGGCCGTAAACGTGCTGCTGTTGCTGGTGCAGGTGCTGATTCTCGCAGCCTTCATCGCGCTCTGCATTCACTACACCCTGGGAGATCCTTCCAGGCCACTGTTCACCCTGGCGCCGTTCGCCAGTGGCGGCGTGCAGTGGTCGATGATCATGAGTGGCGCGGCGATCGCCTGTTATTCCTATCTGGGTTTCGACGCCGTGAGTACGTTGACCGAGGAAACCCATGACCCGGAGCGCAACATGCCACGGGCGATTCTGTGGGTGACGCTGATTGGCGGGCTGATTTTCGTCGGCACTTCCTACGTGGTGCAGGTCGCTCAGCCCTCGCTGCAATTTGCCAATGTCGATTCGGCGGCGTACGAGATCGCGAAGAACATCGGCGGCGATGTCTTCGTGTCGATCTTCCTCATCGGCCTGGTGATCGGCCAGTTCACCTCGGGCATCGCTGCTCAGGCCAGCGGATCGCGCCTGCTTTACGTGCTGGGTCGGGACTCGGTCTTGCCCAAGGGCTTCTTCGGCTACCTGTCGCCACGCTTCGGCACGCCGGTCGGCTGCATCCTGCTCAGCGCGGTGGTTGCATTACTGGCGCTGAAGATGGACGTGACGACCTCGACCTCGTTCATCAACTTTGGCGCGTTTCTGACCTTCATCCTGGTCAACCTTTCAGTCATCTTCCATTACTGGATCGGGCAAAAGCGACGCGGCCTCAAAGCGCTGGTTCTTTACGTCCTGTTGCCGCTGGCGGGGATGGCGGCGGACCTGTGGCTGATGTTCAGCCTGGACGCCAACGCCGTCGAACTGGGCCTGTCGTGGTTGGCCATCGGCTTCGTTTATCTGATCTACCTGACCGGTGGGCTGCGCCGTCAACCGCCGGAGCTGACGCTGGAAGACGCCATCTGAGAAAATACAGTCGGGCGGTAGGTCGGTGCTGACCGCTTACCGCCCGCGTGGTGCGGATGCGACCGGACGAATGCGCAGGTTCAGTGACAGGGTGTCGACTGACCTGCGCATTTGTCTTTTCATGCGTCTGCGAACAGAGCGCTGAGGTTTCTTGCGGCTTTGTCGAACGCCAGCTTCATCGCTTCGATCACTTCATCGTCGTGCTCGAACGAGATGTAAATGCGCCCATAAGGGGAGGGCATCATCAGGACACCGGCCTCGCGCAGGGCCAGGTGCAGGGCTTTGCTGAAGGCAGGATTGGCAATACGCGATGCCTGTTCGTAGGTAACCGGTGCAGTCGCGGCACGCCAGATGCCGAAAACATTGCCATAGCCGCTGGTGGTCACCGTGATGCCTTGGGCTTTGAAAAGGCTTTCCACGGCGGCACGCAACGCTTCACCCCGGCGGATCAGTTGCGCATAGTCGCTCTGATCCAGTAACGCCAGGGTGCTGCTCACCGCAGCGCAGGCCAGCGGGTTGCCACTGAAGGTTCCCCCCCGGGCCACGCGACCTTCCTCGAATCCCGCAAGGATGTGCGGCTTGCCGACCACTGCTGAGACCGGCACGCCATTGCCGATGGCCTTGCCGACGCTGGCCAGGTCAGGGTCCAGTCCGTCCAGCAGTCCGGCCAGGCCAGCGTGCAGGCGAAAGCCCATCAGCACTTCATCGCAGATCACCAGGGCACCGTGTGCGTGGGCGATCGCCTGTACGTGTTTCAGGTAACCCGGCAGCGGCATGATGCACCCGGCGTTCGCCAGCATCGGCTCCAGTATCACCGCGGCAATGTCGGCGTCCTCGGCGAACAGCCGCTCGACATCATCGAAGTCGTTGAAGCGCAGCAAGGTCGTGCGTGGGGTGGAAGGGCGTTCGCCGTCTGCGAAATGCGCCTCGTCCGAGGTCACGTTGCCGAAACTCACGTCGTCGAACCAGCCATCGAAACCGGCGGCCATCTTGGCGATCTTGCCGCGACCGGTGTAAGCGCGCGCCGCCCGACACGCCAGGTGCACCGCTTCGCTGCCGGAGTTGGTGAACATCACTTTCGTCAACTGGCCGGTGTGCGCCGCCAGTGCCGTGGCGGCCGCATGTTCGCGCACGTGAGCCCAGGAGGGCGCTGCGCTGTCGCCGAGCGCCTCGGTCACCGCAGCGTTGACCCTGTCATCGGCATGGCCGAGCAATACCGCGCCAAAGCCCAGCGCGGTGTCGATATACCGGCGCCCGTTGTCGTCCCAGAGCCAGGCGCCCTTGCCCTTGCGAATGAACAGTTTCTCGCCGTTCAGCTCCGGCAGGATGCGCGCGGCACTGGATACATCGCCCACTAGATTAGCCATTCTCAACCTCTGAAATCCGGACAGTAGTGCGCCGTCCGGGAATGGCCCGGAAGGCAGCATGTGATGTTGCAATGCGTCCCGAGGGACGCGATTACCGATTTATTGTTGTTTGACCTTGAGCTTCTCATTGCGCCGGCGCAGCACCTCCAGCGTCAGCAGCATCAGCACGGACAGCACGACCATGATGGTGGCGACCGCGGCAATGTTCGGGCTGATGTTTTCCCGAATGCCGGCAAACATTTGCAGCGGCAGGGTGCGTTGTGAGGGGCTGGCGAGGAACAGCGTCACCACCACCTCATCGAACGAGGTGGCGAAGGCGAACAGCCCGCCTGAAATGACCCCCGGCGCAATCAACGGCAGCACTACCCGGAAGAACACCGTCAGCGGCGGTGCGCCAAGGCTGGCCGCCGCGCGACTGAGGTTGGTGTTGAAGCCCTGCAGGGTGGCGTTGACGGTGATGACCACGAACGGCACGCCGAGCATGGCGTGGGCCAGCACCAGGCCCAGGTAGCTGTTGAGCAACTGCAGTCTGGCGAAGAAGAAATACAGCCCGACCGCGACGATGATCAACGGCACGATCATCGGCGAGATCAGAAAAGCCATGACCACGCTCTTGAAGCGGAAGTTGCCACGACACAGACCCACCGAGGCCATGGTGCCGAAAATCATGGCCAGCAGGGTCGCGCCCGGGGCGATGATGAAGCTGTTGCTGAACGCTTGCCGCCACTCCGCGGAGGCCATCAACTCCTGATACCAGCGCAAGGAAAACCCGTCCATGGGGTAGGTGAGGAACGAGGATGCGTTGAACGACAGCGGAATGATCACCAGGATCGGCACGATCAGAAACAGCAGGATCAGAATCGAGGCAGACACCAGCCCAAAACGGGCGAGTTTTTCGGCAGGGGATGCGTAGGGTTGCAGCATGTCGATTACCTCGCCTGAGTCGTGTTGGTGAGCTTGCCGTAAACACCGTAGAGCAACAGGGTGGCGATCAGCAGCAGGCTGCCCAGGGCGGAAGCCATGCCCCAGTTCACGGTTTTATTGGTGTAGAACGCGACGAAATAACTGACCATCTGATCGGCCGCGCCGCCGACCAGCGCCGGGGTCACGTAATAGCCGATGGCGAGGATGAACGTCAGCAGTCCGCCGGCGGCCAGTCCTGCAAAGGTCTGCGGCACGTACACGCGCCAGAACGCCACGAACGGGTGCGCGCCCAGCGAAATGGCCGCACGCACGTAATTGGACGGGATGCTTTTCATCACGCTGTACAGCGGCAGGATCATGAACGGCAACAGCACGTGGGTCATGGCGATGATCACGCCGGTGCGGTTGAACACCAGTTGAAGAGGGGAATCGACGATGCCGAAGAACATCAGCGTGCGATTGATCAGCCCGTCCGATTGCAGCAGCACGATCCACGCCGCCGTGCGTACGATCAACGAGGTCCAGAACGGCAGCAGCACGCAGATCATCAGCAGATTGCTTTTGCCTTCCGGCAGCGTCGCCAGCCAGTACGCGACGGGAAACCCGAGCAGCAGGCAGAGCACCGTGACGATGGCGCCGATGTAGAACGTACGGGCGAAGATATCGACGTAGATCGACTGGTTGGCATCCGCCTTGACGAGGCTGCCCGAGGCTGGGTCGATGCGATGATCGAGCGAGGCCAGCAGGTAATAAGGCGTCAGTTTGGCCGAAGCCTGTTTGAGGGCCTTCCAATAGGTAAGATCGCCCCAGGCTTTGTCGACGTCGATCAGGGCCTGGCGTTTCGACGCGACGTTTTCATCTGGCAGCTTGCGCAACGTCTTGGTGATGACCGCGCGGTAGTCGGGAATTTCATAGCTCAGGCGTTTGCTCAGCGCCAGGATCTGACCGTTTTCCCTGGCGTCGGCCAGGTCCTTGATCAGCGCGGCGTAGGTGCTTTCATCCGGCAGGGCATGGCCCTTCCATGCGCTCAACGCGGTAGTGGTGGCCGGCATGGCCAGGTTCACGTCAGGGTTGTCGACACTGCGACTGAGCATCGTGCCGATCGGGAACGCGAAGCACACCAGCACAAACAGAAACAGGGGGGCGATCAACGCCAGGGATCTGAACGTATACGCGCGTCGGGACCGTTTCAGCTTCGCCATCAGGTCGGCGCTGTCCTCGTCGTGCTGCAGCACAATGGCGCTCTGGCTCATGATCGGCGCCTCAGTGAGCAAGGACGTCGAGCGCACGGATGTGCTCGGGCGCCCATGCAAGGGAAATGCTGCTGCCCACGGTCCAGCCGGGGTCCATCCGGGTCGCTGGCAGCTTGATCATGAAGTCGGGCTGGCCGGCGATTTCGGTGATCATGCGCACGTGGTCGCCCAGGTAGATGTATTCGCGAATGCGCGCGGTCAACGGCGTGCTGCCGGCGGGGCTGACGAGGACCCGCTCAGGGCGGATGCACAGGGTCACGGACTCACCCGGCTTCGCTGCGGTGACGGTGATGGCCTGCACCACGCTGCCGTCCTTTAGGCGTACGCTGGAGTGGCTGGCATCCTGCGCAAGCACGGTGCCGTTGAGCGTGTTGTTCTCGCCGATGAATTGCGCGACGAAGGTTTTCGTCGGGTTTTCATAAATGGCGGCGGGGCTGTCGATCTGCTGGATCACGCCATCGTTGAACACCGCCACACGGTCGGACATCGTCAGCGCTTCGCTCTGATCATGGGTGACGTACACCACGGTCAGGCCCAGCTGTTTGTGCAGGTGTTTGATCTCCAGCTGCATGTGTTCGCGCAGCTGCTTGTCCAGCGCGCCGAGCGGTTCGTCCATCAGCACCAGCTTGGGCTCGAAGACCAATGCGCGAGCCAGCGCGACACGTTGCTGCTGACCGCCGGACAATTGCGCCGGATAACGCTTGGCGAAGGCTTCAAGCCTGACCATGTCCAGCGCGCGACGGACTTTTTCCGCACGCTCGATGCGGTTCATCTTGCGCACCGACAGCGGAAACGCGAGGTTTTCCTCGATGGTCATGTGCGGAAACAGCGCGTAGTTCTGGAACACCATGCCGATGTCGCGCTTGTGCGGCGGCAGGTTATGCAACGGCTTGTCTTTGAGAAATATCTCGCCCTGCGTGGGCGTTTCGAACCCGGCGAGCATCATCAGGCTGGTGGTCTTGCCTGAGCCGGAGGGACCGAGCAGGGTGACGAACTCGCCTTCCTTGATGTCTAGGTTGAGGTCTTTGACGACAGGTCGGAAGCCGTCGTAGGTCTTTTGAATGTTCTTGAAACTGACCAGATGTTGCATGTCGCGGCCTCATTCAGGGAGTAGGCAGGGTCTGTCGTCGCTGCTCATCTGCCTGTTCCCGCAAAATGAAGAGCAATCCGAGGTCGCACTTCGCGAGCGACGCGAGGTGGCAATCCTTCAAGTGTGAAGCCGCCGCCCTGAAACGGGCGGCGGCGAATCGAGCGTTACTTCTGCGCGATCCAGGCGTTGAAACGCTCGGTCAGCGACTCGGTGTTGTCGACCCAGAACTCGACGTCCAGCGGCAGCGCAGCGGCGAGGTTGTCCGGAGTGGTGGGAAGATCGGCCTTCAGGTCCGCAGGCACCAGGTCATTGGCTTTCTTGTTGGGCAAGCCGTAGGCAATGAACTTCGGCAGTTTCGACAGGTTTTCCGGCTTGCTTGCAAACGCAATGAAGTCCATCGCGGCGGCCTTGTTCTCGCTGCCCTTGAGCACGGTCCAGGAGTCGATCGCCGAGACACTGCCGTTCCAGAGGAACTGGAAGTGCTTGCCTTCGTTGCGGTTGAAGCCGGTGATGCGACCGTTGTAGGCCGAGCTCATGACCACGTCGCCGGCGGACAGCATCTGCAGCGGCTGGGCGCCGGCTTCCCACCAGACGATGCTGGATTTGATGCTGTTCAGCTTGTTGAAGGCGCGGTCGACGCCTTCGGGCGTGCGCAGCACCTTATACACGTCTGCAGGCTTCACGCCGTCCGCGATCAGGGCGAATTCCAGGGAGTATTTCGGGCCTTTGCGCAGGCCACGTTTGCCGGGGAATTTGCGGGTGTCGAAAAAGTCGGCCCACGAGGTCGGCGCGGTTTTCAGTTTGTCGGCGTCCCAGGCCACGCCGGTGTTCCACACGATGGCGCCGACCCCGCAATCGTTTACCGCTTCAGGAATGAAGTCGGCCTTGTTGCCGATCTTTGCCCAGTCGATTTTTTCATAGAGCCCGGAATCGCAACCCAGCGCGAGGTCCTCGGCCTCGACTTCGACAACGTCCCAGTTCGGGTTGCCCACTTTCACCTTGGCGTCGAGCACTCCAACGCCACCGTCCCAGCTCTGGTCGAGGACTTTCTTGCCGGTCTGCTCGCCAAACGGTTTGAAGAAGATCTCCCGCTGTGCGTCCTGGAAGTTTCCGCCCCAGGACACGATGGTCAGGTCGCGAGCGCTTGCAGACTGGGCAACGGCCAGCCCGGCAACGGCAAACGCGAGAGCGGCTAGAGCGTGGCACGGCTTGTGCTTCTTGTGCATTTGAAACCTCGACGCAGATGATGTGTGTGTGGGTGGTAAAAATATTTACCACTGCGAAATCTGCGAAGCAAGTTTTATTTGCTGGCGCCATCCTGAAATCCGAACTGCCTGCGTTCGGTAAGCGATTGATTTTCCTCGCCCGACACCCGATATTCACCGGGGCCGTCCTGCGCGTCCGGTTTGCCCGCGCTTTTTGCGGGGCGCGCCATGGGCACATCGCCCCGTCATGGCTTGTTACTTTTGCGCTTGTCAGCCGAGCCGTGTTGGTGCGAAATACCCAACAAGGTGCGCCGCTGGCCGTTCATTCAGCCTTGCCGCCTGCACATCCAGACGCCGCACGCCGTACCGGGCAGCGTTCATTCGAGGAAAAATCCGTGACCGATACACCGGCGATCAGCCGCAACCCCCACGCGCCGGAAGAGCCGCCTGAAGAGCCGATAACCCCTGAAGACAGCGCCTCGGTGGGCGAGCGCCTCAAGGCCCTGCGCCAGAGTCGCGGTCTTTCGATCCGTGGGCTGGCTGAGCTGGCGGGCGTACCGCATGCCACGTTGTCGATCATCGAACGCGACAAATCCAGCCCTTCGGTGAGTATCCTCAAGCGCTTGCTCAAGCCACTGAACGTCACCCTCAGCGTGTTCTTTTCGGATTCGGCGGTGGTCGACCGCGCGGTGTTCTACAAAGCCAGCGAACTGGTCGAACTCGCGGACGGCAAGATGCTGTCGTACCGACAAGTGGGCGCGAACCTGGCCAACAGCTCGATGATGATCCTGCACGAGCGCTACGAACCCGGTGCCGACACCGGCCAGGAAGGCGAAGAGCTTTACTCTCACGAAGCCGAGGAGGGCGGCATCATCATCGAAGGCCGGCTGGAAATGACCGTCGGCGATGAGGTGCGCGTGCTGTCGCCTGGCGACGCCTATTATTTCGACAGTCGCTTGCCACACCGCATGCGCAACCCGTTCGATGAAGTGTGCGTAGTGGTCAGCGCGGTCTCGCCTCCGACCTTCTGATGCTCTCGGCCCATGCTCATGCCCACGGCTGCGCCTTGAGCCGGTCTTCCAGAAAATCACGGAACACCCGAATGCGCGGGCTCAAGTGTTTCCTGTTCGAATAGATCAGATAAAGCGGCTCCTGGTCAGGCACGCTGAAGTCAGTCAGCAGAGGGATCAGACGGCCCTCGCGGAGATCGGCGCCGATGTGGAACTGCGCCAGCCTGACGATTCCTGCGCCGCTCAAGGCCATTTCCCGCAACAGGTCACCCTGCGAGAACACGGCCTTGGGCGTGATCGGAATCGTGCGGATCACGCCCTCCGGGCTGAGGAATTGCCAATTGTTCCACGCACTGTGAAAGCCGAAATTGAAGCAGTCATGCCCGAGCAGCTCGTCAGGCCGGGTTGGCGTTCCCCGGCGCGCCAGATACTCCGCTGACGCGCACGTGACCCACGCGCTTTCCCCGATCTTGCGCGCGACTCTCGAGGAGTCGGGCAGGCCGCCGCTGTGGATGGCGATGTCCAGGCCCTGATCGAACAGGTCAACGTATTGCGGGCCAACCTGCACATCGACGGTCAAGCCGGGGTAGGCCGCCAGAAAGTCAGGCAGCCAGGGCAGGATCTGATGCTTGGCGAACGTCGTCATCGTGTGGATACGCAAGGCGCCGCTCACCCGATCCGGGAACGCCTGCGCCAGCGAGTCGGCCTCGGCCATGGCGTTGATCACTGCCCGCGCGCTCACCCGGTAGGCTGCACCTTCGTCGGTCAGCGTCAGGGTTCGGTTGCCTCGCTGGAACAGTCGCACCTGCAGCCGGTCCTCGAGCCGCGTGATCAGCTTGCTGATGGCCGAGGGCGTCAGGCCGTTGGCCCGTGCAGCCGCTGAAAAGCTGCCATGTTCGGTCGCCCACATGAAGGCCAGCATCTGAGAATAATTGTCCATTTGCACGCTCGTGACAGGCTGCGATCGTCACGCAGCCTGCCAGCAATCAACCCTTCGAACAACGCTCGCCCTGCGCTCCGGACGCAGATATCAGCGAATGAACCGCTGGATATAGTCGTCCGGCAAGCCCAGCGAGGCGTAATGCTTGCGCGCCGCTTCCAGCTTGGTGAACACGTCTTCGTAGCCCACCGCGACACCTTGCGGATCGACGTAGGTGTAGCCGCCCTGAACGTGAAACCAGGTAATCATCTCATCGACGCCTTCAGGCACGAACAGGGTGTGGGTCTCGCCCGGCGGTTCGTAGGCAAACGAACCCTGTTCGGCGACCCAGTCGTGCTCCAGGTAGTACCAGCGGCCCTTCAGCACCAGCGCATGAACGCCGCCGCTGTGACGATGGCGGGACAGCACACCGCTCTGACGGACGCGCAGCAGGTTGATGTAGTAACCACCGGTGGTGCTCAGCAACAGTGGCTTGAAGGACACCGATGCGGTGACCGGCACCCAGAGCGCGTCATCTTCCAGCCAGTCGGTCAGGACGCCGGGGTGAACCATGTCCGGCGTCATGAACGGCACTTGTGGCAGTTGATAGGGAATCGCGAGTTCGTCTGGCTTGGTGGGCGTGCTCATCGGTCTGCTTCCACGGTCGATTATCGAAAGTCCCGGCGACTTGAATGGCCGGGTCGAGAACAGAGTAGGCCAGCAACGTCTTCGGGAGAACCTTCCGGCGGGCACAGTGGCTGTGAACGCACGTCACAGCAGAAGGGCTGATCAGGTTATCGGTTTGCCGGATGAGCGCAGCCAGCGAGCGGAAAGATACAGCGCTAGCTCAGGCCCGCCCCCGGCTTTCCTGGACGATCCTTCCGGCATCGCGTCCCGGCGGCAGGCCAAACACCTTGGCGTAATCCCGGCTGAACTGTGTCGGGCTTTCATAACCCACCTCATACGCGGCGGCCGTTACGCTTCTGGCGCTGCCCACCATCAATGTGCGGGCCTGAAGCAGGCGCACGCGTTTTTGATATTGCAACGGACTGAGCGTGGTCACGGCCTTGAAGTGGCGATGAAACGCCGACACGCTCATGGCCGCGCGCTGCGCCAGATGCTCCACCCGGAGCGGCTGAGCGAAGTCCCGGCGAATCCACTGAATGGCCTTGTTCACGCGGGCCATGGCGGTGTCCGGTGCCGCGATTTCCCGCAGCATCCAGCCGTGCGGGCCCTGCAGAACGCGAAACAGGATTTCGCGTTCATAGGCTGGCGCCAGCGCCGTGATCGCATCGGGATCGCCCATCAGGCGCAACATGCGCACCCAGGCGTCCATCAGTTCCGGGGTCACTGCCGCCACCGAGAATCCGGGGTCGCTGTCGTGGCGTGAGGCAGGTTCAGGCAGGTCCGCGAGCAACGTCGCGAGGATCACCGGATCCAGCGTGAGGCTGACCGCCAGATAAGGTTCACCGGTCGCGGCAGGGTGCACCGTGCCGATGGCCGGCAGTTCGATGGACATCACAAAGTAGGTGGCCGGATCGTAACGCAGGGTCCGGTCGCCCACCGTCATGCTCTTACTGCCCTGCAGAATCAGGTTGATCATCGGGTCGTACACCGCAGCCAGCAGGTGTTCCGGGATCTTCCCCTGGACCATGGCGACACGCGGTATGCCGGTCTCGGTGAGACGGTTCTCAGCGGCGGCAGTCAGTGTGCGAAGTTCATTCAGTTGATTTTCCATGGCCGCCATGCTGACGGCTGCGTGAGCACAGGCGCAAGTGAAAAGCAGAAACAGGCAGGATCGGGGCAGGAACGGTTGCGTCCGCCGGTGCCGATACGCCTACCGTGAACGCTCTTTCAGCAACCCTCGTGGAGAGCATCATGGGCGTCATCGTCATTACCGGAGGCAGCCGTGGCATCGGCGCCAGCACCGCCAGACTGGCCGCCCAGCGCGGCATGGGCGTCATCCTGACGTACAACGATCAGCCAGAGGCGGCGGCAGATGTCGTGCGCAGCATCGAGGACGCCGGTGGCAAGGCCGTCGCGCTCAAACTCGATGTCGCCGACACCGGCAGCTTTGCAGCGTTTCGGGCAACGCTCGTCGACACATTGAACAAGCATTGGGGCGTCGACAGCCTGACCGGGCTGGTCAATAACGCGGGTTACGGGCTGTTCAATCCGCTTGAATCGGTCACCGAGGCGCAATTCGACGGCCTGTTCGGCGTGCACCTCAAGGGCCCGTTTTTCCTCACGCAGGCCTTGCTGCCGTTGCTGGCGGAGCAGGCCAGCATCGTCAACCTCACCAGTGCCACGACGCGGGTGGCCACCGCAGGCGTCGCGCCGTATGCGGCGTTCAAAGGTGGACTGGATGTCCTCACCCGGTACATGGCCAAGGAGTTCGGCGAACGACGCATCCGTGCCAATGCCGTTTCACCGGGTGCCATCCGCACCGATCTGGGTGGCGGACTCACAGACGAATTCGAAGCCTTGCTGGCTTCGCAGACGGCACTCGGCCGTGTCGGCGAGCCCGATGACGTGGCGCGTGTCATCGTCATGTTGTTGAGCGAAGAGGGCGCGTGGATCAACGCGCAGACCCTGGAAGTCGCGGGCGGCTACATCATCTGACAACGAGGGGAAACACATGCTGGATCATATTTTTCTGACGGTCAGCGACATCGCCCGATCCGTTGCATTTTACGAAGCGACGCTGTCGCCGCTGGGCATCACTGCCCGGCTGGATTACGACGGCAAGGATGGCCCGCCTGGCCATCCGGACCTCAAGGGTTTCGGCGCCAACGGCCGGATGTTTTTCTGGCTGCGCGAGGGCGTGGTGGAAGGTCGCGCCGCCCACGTGGGATTCGTCGCCGACAGCCAGGCGCACGTGCAGGCCGCGTATGCCGCCGCCATGGCGAACGGTGCAACGGACAATGGCGCGCCCGGCGCGCGAGTGCATTACGACCCGGATTATTACGCCGGCAATGTGCTCGACCCGGACGGCTACAGCCTGGAATTCGTCTACAAGAAATGGCAGCACGGCGCATGAATACATTGCTCATTTACGGAGCGACCGGCTACACCGGGCGCATGGCCGCCCGTCGCGCCAAAGACCTCGGGCTGGCGTTCGAAATCGCCGGTCGCAATCGCCAGGCGCTGGCGTCTCTGGCCGAAGAGCTGGGCGTCGGCTACCGCGTCTTCGAGGCCAGTTCCGGTGCCACGCAGGCCCTCGACGGTGTTCGGGTATTGCTCAACTTTGCCGGTCCCTTTGCCCATACTGCGCCAGCCCTGATGCAGGCGTGCATCGAGGCAGGTGTTGATTATCTGGACATCACGGCCGAGATCACTGTCTACCGGCTGGCTGAGCGACTGGGCGACCTGGCCAGCGAAGCCGGCGTGATGCTGATGCCGGGTGTCGGCTGGGATGTCGTGCCGACCGACAGTCTGGCGGTGCGGTTGGCCCGGCGAACGCCCGATCCGCGGGCACTGCGCATTGCCCTGCAGGTTCCGGGTTCGATGTCCCGTGGCTCGGCCATGAGCGTGGGCGAGATCGTCGCCGCCGGTGTGATGGCGCGGGTCGACGGTGAACTGGTGGCCACCCCTGATGCAGCCGCGCAACCGTTCGATTTCGGTGACGGTCCGGTTCTCTGCGAGCCATTGTCGTTCGGCGATCTGGTGACGGCCTGGCATTCGACGCAGATTCCTGACATCGCCATGTACGTGCATATTGCCGCTGACGCGTTTCCCCAAGGCGACCTTGCGTTGCTTCCCGACGGGCCGACGGCCGCCGAACGCGAAGCCCATCGCGCTCGCGCAGTGGTCGAAGTGACGGCGGCAGACGGCGCGGTTTCGCGTTCGGTGATCGAGACCGTCAACGGTTACACCTTCACGCCGCTGTCGGCCATTGAAGCGGCGCGCCGCGTCTTGATCGGCGAACGGCAGCCTGGCTTCGAAACCCCTGCACGGGTATTCGGCAGCGATTTTGCCGAATGTATCGAAGGGACCGTTATCAGCGACGATTAGCCCTGGCGTGCGCGCTCACGTCGGGGTGGCACCTCAATGCCCGGGCGTGATGTCGCGGCCGGGATCTTGAATCGCGCGGCGTCGCGCGCAGGTGGCAGACCGAACAGGCGGGCGTATTCACGGCTGAACTGCGATGCGCTCTCGTAGCCCACTGTGTAGGCGATGGACGTGGCGTCCAACGTGTCGAACAACAGCAGCCAGCGAGCCCTTAACAGGCGCAAGCGCTTCTGATACTGGATCGGTGTCATGCCGGTCACCGATCTGAAATGCCGGTAAAACGCCGCGACGCTCATGTCCGCCATGCCCGCCAGCGGTTCTACCCGGAAAGGTTCGGTGTAATGTTCGCGGATCCAGTGCGTGGCGCGGCGGATCTGCGCCAGGCGACCTTCGGGCCGCGCCATGTCGCGCAGCATTTCGCCCAACGGTCCCTGCAGTGCGCGAAAGAGGATCTCCCGCTCGATCATGGGCGCGAGCACGCCAGCTTCATCGGGACGGTCCATCAAACGCATCATGCGCAGCCACGCGCCGATCATTTCCGGTGACGCCGTCACCGCGTCGAAACACCCATCGCCCGGCGCGTTCGAGGCCTTGCCCTCGTCCAGCAACAAAGCGGCGATCACCTCGCTGTCCAGGGTCAGGCTGACCGCAAGGTAAGGCTGGTCTTGATCTTCGGCGTGCACCTGCCCGGTCGCCGGCACATCCACTGAAACCACGAAGTAGCTGCCTGCGGGATATCGCCGCACGCCATCGGCGATCGACAGGGTTTTGCGGCCTTGCAGCACCAGATGCAGCATCGGCGGATAGACCTGATCGGCGCACGCCTCAGCGCGGACCATTGCCACGCGCGGCAGTCCGGTGTCGGTCCATTTGTCATTTGCGCGCATCACCAGATTGCGCAGTTCCGCCAGTGCATTTTCCATGTCTGCGACCATGGGCCAGTTGCCGAGGCCGCGCAAGCGTTTGAGAAGAATAGGCAAGGATGCGCGACAAACCGGCACGCTGCACCAGAGCGATGAGCGAATACTGGGTCAATGCGCTGCGTCGATTCGCGACGGCAGGTGCAGGGCGGCCACGGGCCGCTCTCGGGTACTCTCACTTAACAGAAGGTCGTTGCCATGAAGCTTCAAGGAAAAACCGCATTAGTCACCGGGGCCTCCAAAGGCATCGGCGCAGGCATCGCCCGGGCACTGGGCGCGCAGGGTGCGACAGTGATCGTCAATTACGCCTCCAGTCGACGTGAGGCCGAGGCGGTGGTGGCTGACATCGCCTCGAACGGCGGGTCGGCTTTGGCGGTGCAAGCGGACATGAGCCGCGAGGCGGACGTCGTGCGCCTGTTCGAGACCATCCGGGGTGAATTCGGCACGCTGGACATCCTGGTCAATAACGCTGGCGTTGCGGTGTTCCAGCTCATCGATGACCTGACCGAAGAGGCATTCCACAAGCAATTCAACCTCAACGTACTCGGCTACTTGCTGGCGATTCGCGAAGGCGTGAAGTTGCTGTCGTCCAAAGGCAGTGTGATCAACATCAGTTCCATCCTCAGCACTGACCCGTACCTGGCGTCCAGCGTCTATTCCGCGACAAAAGGCGCCGTCGATACATTGACCTTCGCGCTGGCCAGAGAGCTGGGGCCGCGCGGGATTCGGGTCAATTCGATTCTGCCGGGGCATACCAACACGCCTGCGACCGACGGACATTTTGCCGGTGAGCTGGGCGAGAAGTTGATTGCTGGCACTCCGTTAGGGCGCTTTGGCGAGCCTGAGGACATCGCAGGGCTGGCGCTGTTTCTGGCGTCGGATGATGCGCATTGGGTGACCGGCGAATCCATTCGCGCCTCCGGCGGCGTTCGGGGCGTGGGCTATTGATCGCGTTTGGTTGATCGAAGTAGAGGCTAGTCGAAGCAAAGGCGAATCGAAGCAGAGGCGAATTCGAGCAGGACGACAGGCAAAGCAGCTGACTGGCCAGCGTCAGGCAGAACGTCTGGCCAGTCTGAGCGCTGAATCAGGAACCGCTGCCGGAGCGAGTGCCGGAAGTGCCCGTGCTGTCGGAGCTCGATCCTGCGCCGGACGGTGTCTTGTTGCCCGGGCTTGAGTTACCGCCGCTGCCGGCCTCGCCGCCGGAGCCGGGCAACGCGGTGCCATTGGTGTTGGCGCCGTTGGTGCCACTTGGGCGCGAGGAACTGTCAGACGTCGAACCGCTCGTGCTGCTGCCACTGGAAGTGCCCGAGCCGGTGCTGCTGGTGGCGGCCATCAACGGCATTGACAGCGCGCAGGTCAAGCCGGCGATCGCGAATGCAAAACTCATCTTGTTTTTCATCTAGTAAGCCTCTTCGCAAGAATGAACAAAGGTCAAAGCTGGCAGGGTTGCCAGTTGCTCTCAGTGTGTGACTCATCCGGTGTGCAGAAGAGTTTGCAAAAATAAATAATCCGCGATGAACGGTCAGGTGCCGGTGTCATCGAGTGAATGTTTCCCGGCGTCGCAAAAACCGTGATTGATATATGCACCACTGATCAACTAGAGTTGTGGGTACTCACCGATATCAGGAGCTACACATGTCCCGCCTTGCCGAATTCCGTAAACTTGAACAGCAGCTCGCCGCGCAACTGGCGGAGCTTGAAACGCTGAAGAACGATTCCGGCCTTCAAAAGGAGATCGAGTTCGAAACCAAACTGCGTAACTTGCTGGGCGAGTACAACTTCAGTCTGCGCGAAATCGTCAGCATCCTCGAGCCGCAGTCCGGCAGCCGCAAGGGCGCACCTGCAGTCGCCGAGAAGTCGACGCGCAAAGCGCGTTCGGTCAAGGTCTACAAAAACCCGCATTCTGGCGAGCTGGTAGAAACCAAAGGTGGCAACCACAAGACGCTGAAAGCCTGGAAAGCCGAATACGGCAGCGCCGAAGTGGAGTCCTGGTTGTCCAAGTAACGCCAAGGCTTTCGCCATCGCTTCGAGGACAATAGTCCCCGACGATGTATAACCTGCCAACAGCAGTTGCAAAAGAGGCGCTCTAAAGAGCGCCTCTTTTTTTTGCCTGACCCATGGCGCCTGTCTATCCGGGCAGGTCGGCCCTGCATCTCGTCTTCGCCGGCGGTGAACTTTCGCAAGTAAACCGTTCGTCTCCGGGTGCATTCCCGGACGAAATTATCCGGTTCTCGCTGCCTCGAAACTTCTGTTGCATCAGCCTTGCGTTTTTTCAAGTCGCCCATCAACAGTTACCGAGGAGTTCAATCATGACCCACTGCATTCGTCACCTGGCGCTTGCCGCAGTTTGCATCTTCAGCAGCCTGAGTTACGCGGCAGAGGAACCCAGCGTCACGCTCGATCGTCCTGGCGCGGGCGTGAGACAGATTAAGGAGGGCGATAATGTCCCTGATGAATATCAGCGCGAGAGCCTGGCACTCAAGGATTGGCAACAGCGTCACCTGAGTGCGCCGGGCAAGAATGAGCAATGGGTGGAAATTCAGGATAAATATGCGCTGGTCACTATTCCGACCGGCACCATCAAGCAGATGGTCGACAAATCGAAGGTCAAGCCGTAATCCGATGTATGCGTTCCGAACGCCGTGGCCCGAAAAGGACAGGCGTTCGGAGGCAACTTACCCGTGTGACACTGGTTAAATCAATTGGCGGCATTACCACCGTGGGCTTTGGCCAGCGCCTTGGCTTGCTCAAGGTGCGCTTTCAGCTTGGGCAGCGTCGCAGTCGCAAATGCTTTCAGGTCGGCATCCTTGCCATCGTTGGCTTCTTCTTCGAACAGTTTGATCGTCGCTTCGTGAGCATTGACCTGATTGTTGGCGTACGCCTGATCGAACGACTTGGCGCTGCGCAACTCGAGAATCATGGATTTGGCTTTGTCCATCAACTGCGCGTCAGTCGACACTTCGAGCTTTTTCGAACGTGCCAGCGACTTCAACTTTTCATTGGCGGCGGTGTGGTCTTTGACCATCATCTCAGCAAACGATTTCACGTCGGCCGAGGTGCCTTTTTCCTGCGCCAGTTTACCGGCCTCGACTTCGGCCACGCCTTTGGCTGAGGCATCTTCAACGAAGTCGTCGCTGTCCTGAGCGGCATAAACGGCTTGAACACTCAGGGCGATGGCAAGTGCAAGTGCGGAAGTCTTGATGAAATGGGCCATGGGGTCGTTCCTTATTTTGGTGTTGTTTTATAAAGGGTGTTTTTGGGCAATGATTGCCTTCATGGTTTCGGACTGGGCCCTGTCGGGTTCGTTCAGCGTTTTTGCCGGGACGCGCGTGCGCGGGGGCCGCATAGGGCACTCTGACGCTTGCCCGCCTGCGTATCGACTGCTCGTCCTGTTCGCGCATCAACTGAATGAACTTCATCAATGGCCGCGCATTCTCAAGAGGACACAGAGCGCTTATGACCCTTCGCTGCTTGAGGTCGTTATAGGTAATAACGGGATGCAGTGGAAAAAGGTCTGACACCATGCGATCAGCAGCAGAATGCCAGGTGGGAAAAAATTTCTGCGTAGTGTTTCGACCCCGGTATCCAGAAGCGTGTGGAATATGAAAACCGTTCTGATCGTTGACGACGAATACCTGATCGCCGACATCCTCAGTTTTGCCCTCGAGGATGAGGGCTTCATGACGGTCACGGCCACCAGCGCACTGAAGGCGCTTGAAATATTGGGGCGTGAGCGCCCGGACCTTATTGTCACCGACTTTATGATGCCCGGGATGACGGGGCTTGAGTTTGCCGAGCGAGTCAAGCAGAACGCCGCGTATCTGCCGACGCCGATCGTGTTGATGAGCGGCGCCCAGGCGCACTTGGGTACGGCGCGGCCGGATCTGTTTCTGGAGGTGTTCGAGAAGCCCTTCGATATCGCCGCGATGGTCGCCAGGATCAAGGCATTGCTGCATGCCTGACGTCCATCACGACGCCAGCCCCTCAGCCTTTACTGTGCTCCTGAGAAGTGGGGCCTTTGACGATACCTCTCGGGCCGTAAAGACCCCAGATGATCCAGCCCACCACTGGCAGCGCAAACACCAGGACGATCCACCCCAGCTTCGTGGCCGCCGTTTTCTGGCTGCGCGACACGCTGTAGGCAATCCATGCATCGATCAACAGGACGACGATCACGACGCCCAGGGCAAACATTGTCATTTCCATCACAAAGACCTCCGCAGGTTGCGATACCTGTTGAGAGTCATCGCCAAGGCCGCGGTTTGAAATACCGGCAGCAATGCTGACAGGCGGCCGCCGCGTCGCCACAGCCACGTCGGTGCCCCGGCAGATATCCGCAATCGCCCGCAAATAAATGGAACTCGCCTCAGCACCTGCTGACAAATTGCCACTAGTACTCAGCAGAGGCGAGTTCCATGCTTGAATCCCGTGCCGTGACGCTCCTCGTGACCTTCGTCGATGAACTGGCGTACACCGTTGCGCCGCTGGATTTCACGGCACTTCTGTATTTGCGGGATCAAGGCTACGTGGACGTCTCCATCCAAGGGGGCCGCGTGGTTGCGAGGCGCACCCCTCAGGGCAATCGGTTCGTCAGCGAACGGACGTCGGTTCGCGCGGCGAGACCCAACAGCTGACCCACGTCACGCCGTCAGCGCAAGCGCCGCGCCTGGGGCAGCGCGGCAAAAGCTGGATCACATCGTGCCCAGCGGGTCACGGCTGGCGACGGTCTGGTCCACCAGCCGAATGCTGTTGCGTCCGCCGCGCTTGGATTCATACAACGCGGCGTCACTCTGTTCGATCAACGCCGCGAGGCTGGCAGGCGGCTGCACGAACAGATTCGCTCCGATGCTCAGGGTCACCGGCTCCGGCGTGCTGAAGGCCTGCGACGCGGCTTTGTGGAACTGCTCGCGCAACGTGTCGCTCAATCCCAGGATGCGTTCGCTGGAGGCGTGGCTCAGCAGGATCACGAACTCATCGCCACCCAGGCGCGCCGCCAGCGAGCCTTCGGGCAACACCGCGCGAATCATCTCGCTCAGGGCAATCAACAGGCGGTCGCCTGCGGTGTGGCCATACAGGTCGTTGACCGGCTTGAAGTTGTCGATGTCCAGCAGCAGCAACGCGCCGGGCCGGTCGGCACTGACGTCTTCCAGCAGGCGCGGTGCCCGGACTTCCAGCGCGCGGCGGTTGTACAGCGCTGTCAGCGGGTCGCGAGCGGCCAGGCGCGCAATGCGTTTTTCCCGCCGATAGCGCTCCGAGCCTGTCATCGACAGCGCGATGAGCATGATCGCCATGGCGCCTTCCACCAGCGAAATCTGGATGATCTCGCCCCGAAACGCCGCCAGGTCGATCAGTGTGCCAGGCACTACGGCCGTCACCGCCTTGGAAAAATAGAAAATGCCGTGGGCGAGCAACACGTAGCGTAATTGCACTGCGCCTTCGCTCAGCGAACGGCCATGGGGCCGCAGCAGGAAGCTGGCGCGCAGCATCAGCAGCGTGATCAGCAGGGAGTTGGCGACCAGCATGACCTTCGACCACCAGGGCTGATCCGGCAGAAACAGCAAGCCCAGCCAGACCACGAAGATCAGGTACCAGGCCCGCGACAGCCGCGCCTCGGTAAAGCGCGCCACGCCCAGCAGGAACAGAAAGTGGGCCGTCACCAGCAAGCCGTTGGCGAACCAGATGCCGATGATCAGAATGCCGCTGCTGCGTAACAGCGCCAGTACGCAGCCGACGCTGATCGTGGCGAACCCGGCGCTCCAGAACAGCAGCGAAGGCTCGCGGACATTGCGCCATTCCACTGCCAGATACAGCGCGGCGGCTGCGGCCAGGGCGATCGAGAGAGTCAACATCGTGGTGGGATCGAGCGCCATAAACTGCCTGGTTAGTCTGCTTGCGATAAAAAGTGGCGATTGTAAGCGTTTGAGCAGGTTTTTCGGAGCGTCCGTTTGTCTCTTTACCGAACGCCTGCAAGTGGCACCGGAACATCCGATAGAATGACGCTCCTATCCGGCCGGGTGCGATCCGGGACGCAAGCGAGGCGGCATTGATCGAACGAAGAGAATTCAGCGGATGCATGAAGGGCAAGAACCTTCGTTATCTGGATGAGAACACGCAGCCATCGGCGCAGACCCGGGCGGGATTTCTCCTGCTCGAGCATTTTTCGCTGCCGGCCTTCACCCAGGCACTGGATACCATCGTCACGGCGAACCTGCTTCGTCCCACGCTGTTTTCGTCACGCACGTTCGGTCTGCTGGACGGCGAGGTCACCAGTGATCTGGGCCTGATCATCCGCCCTGACGCGCAGCTGGATGCGCACGCCCTCAAAGAACTCGACTTGCTGGTGATCTGCGGCGGCTACCGAACCGAACTGAAGGCCAGTGAAGAGCTGATCCATCTGCTGGCGAATGCCGCGCAGCTGGGGCTAACCCTGGCCGGTCTGTGGAACGGGGCCTGGTTCCTCGGGGCGGCGGGCCTGCTCGACGGCTACCGTTGCGCCATTCACCCCGAGCACCGGGCCGCGCTGGCCGAGATATCCAAAGTCGCCCGCGTGACCAGCGAAGCCTTTGTGGTGGATCGCGACCGCCTGACCGCCTCAAGCCCCGCAGGGGCTTTCCACATGGCGCTCGAGTGGATCAAAGGGCTGCACGACAAGGCATTGATCGAGGGCATCGAAGACATTCTCTCCTTCGAAGAGTCGCGCTACAGACGTATCAAGCCCACCCGCCACTTGTCTGTCAGTGCGCCGCTCAGGGAAGTCGTCAATCTGATGGATGCCAACCTGGAAGAACCGCTGGAACTGGAGCAACTGGCCGCTTACGCAGGGCGTTCGCGGCGACAGATCGAGCGCCTGTTCAAGGAGCAACTGGGCACCACGCCCCAGCGCTATTACATGGAACTGCGCATCACCGAAGCGCGGCGTCTGCTGCAGCACACCGAGTTGTCGCAGGTTGAAGTGCTGGTTGCGTGCGGCTTCGTCTCGCCCAGTCATTTCAGCAAATGCTACAGCGCCTACTTTGGCTATCGGCCCTCCAAGGAAACGCGTCTGGTGAAGTGAAGATTCGGCGGGCAGGAATCAGCCGTGTTCGTTGAGGGGTTGACGGCGCAAGCGTGTAGGCTTGGCGCAGTCTGGATCGTGAGAGTATTGATGAGTGAAATGAGCACCAAGATCATTACCGTCGAAGGCCATGCCGCTCTGAAAAAAGAGCTGGATTACCTGTGGCGCGAACATCGTCCGGACATCACCCAGAAGGTGACATGGGCGGCTTCGCTGGGTGACCGCAGCGAGAATGCGGACTACCAGTACAACAAGAAGCTGCTGCGCGAGATCGATCGCAGGATCCGCTACCTGCGCAAACGCCTTGAGGACATGCGCGTCGTCAGCTATTCGCCCGAGCAGGAAGGCCGGGTGTTCTTCGGCGCCTGGGTGGAAGTCGAGGACGAGGAGGGCGAAACCAAGAAGTTTCGCATCGTCGGGTATGACGAGATTTACGGGCGCATGGATTACATTTCCATCGATTCACCGATGGCCAGGGCGCTGCTGAAGAAAGAAGTCGGCGACGAGGCGGCGGTGCCCGTTCCCGCAGGCACCAAGCTCTGGTGGATCACCCACATCGAATACCCGAAATAACCCGCCAGCGTGCCAGCCCAGGCGCGCAAGCATTTACAGCCCAGACGCGCTGCCCTGGCGAGATCAACCCTCGCGAAGCACGGTCAGGGGGCTTGCGTTGAGCGCCCGGCGCGTGCCGAACACGCCCGCGCCGCCCACCAGCAGTGCGCCGATCAGCGGCAGCAGCAGTAACCAGGCGTGCGGGTGCCATTGCAGATTGAAGGCGTAACGGTAGAGCGCGAAGCTCACCAGCTCGCATCCCAGTGCCGCCAGCACGCCACTGACGGCGCCCAGCAGTCCGAACTCGATGCGTCGCGCTTTGGTCAGCAACGCGCGGTTGGCGCCCAGTGCCCGCAGCAGCGCGCCTTGGCGGATACGCTCGTCGAGCGTCGCCTGCAACCCGGAGAACAGCACCGCAAGGCCTGCCGCCAGCACGAACAGCAGCACGTACTGCACGGCGAGCGTGACCTGATCGAGAATGCTGCGCAGCTGCTCGAGCAACGCCTCGACCTGAAGGATCGTCACGGCCGGGAACGCCCGCGACAGTTCAACGATCTGCTGATCGTTGCCCGGCGCCAGATAGAAGCTGGTCAGGTAAGTGGTGGGGACATCCTCGAGGGTGCCCGGCTGGAAGATCACGAAGAAGTTGGGTTGGAAGGTGTCCCAGTTGATGTCGCGCAGGCTGGTGACCTTGACCTCCCGACTGACCCCGCCGATCACGAACCCGAGGGTGTCGCCCAGCTTCATGTTCAGGCTGGCGGCCAGCTTGGCCTCCACCGATACGCCCGGTGTGACGCCCTCGGCCGGCAGTTGATCGTTCCACCACTGGCCCTGGGTGATGCTGTTGCCTTCCGGCAATCGTGCCGACCAGGTCAGGTTGAGGTCACGCTGGGTCGCGTTTTCGCCACGGGAGTCCTTGGTGACGAATTTGCTCACCGGTTCGCCGTTGATGGTCATCAGGCGGCCCGGAATCATCGGGTACAGGGGCGCGCTGTGGCTGGACAGGCGGCCCATTTGGCCGGCGAAGTTGTCTTTGTCGTTGGGCAGGATGTTCAGCGCAAAATAGTTCGGCGCGTCCTTGGGCAACTGGTTCTGCCAGGTGTCGAGCAATTCGCCGCGCAGCAGCGCGATCAACCCCATCGACAGCAGGATCAGACCGAACGCCAGCGATTGACCGGCCGCCGCCATCGGGTGACGCAAGAGTTGACCCAGGCCCAGACGCCAGGGCAACGAGGCGCCGGCTAGCAAGCGACGAAGGCTGCGCAGGGCCAGCAGCAGGACCGCGCCAAGCACGAGCGCGGCGATCACGCCCCCGCCGAGCAGGGCGAAGGTCAGCACCAGGTCCAGACTCAAGCGCCACATGATCAGGCCCAGCGCAAACAGGGCCGCGCCGTAGACCAGCCAGGTGCTCGCAGGAATCGGCAGCATGTCGCGGCGCAGCACGCGCAGCGGCGGAACGCGACCGAGCGCCGCCAGGGGCGGCAGCGCGAAACCGGCGAGGGCGACGAGCCCGGTGCCGATCCCTGCCAGGGCCGGAAGCCAACCGCCGGGAGGCACGGCAGCCGGCAGAAGACTGTCGAGCAGGTAAAACAGGCCGAGTTGGGCGAACCAGCCCAGCAGGGCGCCGACCACACTTGCGGCGATGCCGAGCATGGCCAGTTGCAGGCTGAACAGCAGCAACGCTTCGCTGCGCGATAATCCGAGGCAGCGCAGCAGCGCGCTGGCATCGAAACGCCTGACCGCGAAGCGCGCCGCCGAGAGCGCCACCGCGACACCCGCCAGCAACACCGCCACCAGACTCGCCATGTTCAGATAACGCTCGGCCTTGCCCAGCGCACCGCCGATCTGCTGATTGCCGTCGCGAGCGTCGTCGATCTTCTGATTCGGCGCCAGGCTGGGTTCCACGGCCTTGCGGTACGCCGCAAGCGCCTGCGGCGTGCCGCGCCAGAGGTCCCGATAGGTCACGCGGCTGCCGGGCTGCACCACCTTGGTGGCCTCAAGATCAGCCATGTTGATCATCACCCGCGGCGTCAGGCTGTAGAAATTACCGGCACGATCCGGCTCGTAGGTGAGCACGCGGGTCAGCTTCAAGGTTTTGGAGCCGACGTCGATGCTGTCGCCGACCTTGAGGTCCAGCGCCACCAGAACCCGCGCCTCGGCCCAGGCCTCACCCGGCTGCGGCTCGCCGCCGCTGACCTCCGGCTGATACGGCGCCTCGGCGCTTTTCAGCTCACCGCGCAGAGGGTAAGCCGCGTCGACGGCCTTCACGCTGGCCAGTTGAATGCCGCTGTCGGTGGCAACGACGCTGGAGAAAATCACGATGTGCGAATGATCGAGCTTCAGTGCAGTGCCTGCCTCGATCTGTTCGGGTTTGGCCGGCGTGGAACCGCCAAGGATGAGGTCAGCGCCAAGAAACTCCGTGGCGCGCAGCAGCATGGCGCTGTTCAGGCGCGCTCCGAAATAACCGATGGCGGTGCTCGCCGCGACTGCGACGATCAGGGCGAAGAACAGCACCCTCAGTTCTCCGGCGCGGGCATCGCGCAGAAGCTGGCGGGCGGCAAGACTGAGCAGGCGGGCGAACGGCAGGCGTGCCATCAAGGCTCCAGAGGGGCGGCGAGTCGGCCACCTTCAAGTCGGATCAGGCGCCGGCAACGATGGGCCAGGCGTTCGTCATGGGTCACCAGCACCAGCGTCGTATTGCGTTCCTGGTTCAACTCGAACAACAGGTCGCTGATCCGCTCGCCGGTGTGGCTGTCGAGGTTGCCGGTAGGCTCATCGGCAAACAGTACGTCGGGATCGGCGGCAAAGGCACGAGCGATCGCGACCCGTTGCTGTTCGCCGCCGGACAGCTGACGCGGCGTGTGGGTCAGGCGCTGGCCCAGCCCGACCCGCTCAAGCAGGTGTCGGGCGCGATCCCTGGCGTCCTTGCGACCTTCCAGCTCCATGGGCAGCATCACGTTTTCCAGGGCATTGAGGCTGTCGAGCAACTGGAAGGACTGGAACACGAATCCCACGTGTTCGGCACGCACCCTGGCGCGTTGATCTTCGTCGAGCTCGCTCAGGTTGCGGCCCGAGAGCATCACCGAACCGGCGCTGGGCAGGTCCAGCCCGGCGAGAAGGCCCAGCAGGGTGGACTTGCCCGAACCCGATGCGCCCACGATGGCCAGCGTGTCGCCCTTGTTTAGTTCCAGGGAGAGTTCGTGCAGGATGGTCAGGTCACCTTCGGTGCTCGGGACCACTTTGCTGAGGTGCCGGGCACTGAGAATACTTTCGCTCATGGAGAATCCGATGCGTGCGTGGTTTTTAAGTGCTGGCCTGGGTTTGCTGCTGTTGTCTCAAGGAGCCATGGCAGGCACGGTGCTGATCGTTGGCGATAGTATCAGCGCCGCTTTCGGCCTGGATACCCGCCTGGGGTGGGTCAGTCTGCTGGAGCAGCGCCTGGCGGATCAAGGTTACAAGGACAAGGTCGTCAATGCGTCGGTCAGCGGCGACACCAGTGCCGGCGGCCAGGCGCGGCTGCCGGCGCTGCTTGCAGCGCATAAACCGGATCTGGTGATCCTCGAACTGGGCGGCAATGACGGCCTGCGCGGCCAGCCGCCGGCGCAATTGAAACAAAATCTTGCATCGATGATCGACAGCTCGCGGGCCGCCGGCGCGAAAGTGCTGTTGCTGGGCATGCAGATTCCACCCAATTACGGCGCCCGCTATACCGATGCATTCAAGCAGGTATACGCCGACCTTGCGGCCGAGAAGAAGGTCGCGCTGGTGCCGTTCATGCTGGAAGGCGTAGGCGGCCATCCCGAGTACACCCAGGCCGATGGTCTGCATCCGGCGGCCAACGCTCAGGGCAAATTGCTCGAAAACGTCTGGCCGCAGCTAAAACCGCTACTTTAAAGGGCTGCAGGCCTTTTCTGGACGGGGGCTTTCGGCTAATGTGGCGCCCCCGAACTGGAGCCCCCGATGCCGCGCCGTCCCGCCTGGTCACTTTATGCCTATCAACTGATCGAGCCTGACGAGCAGCTTGACCTGTTCGCCTGCCAGGAAGTGCTTGTGCATCTGGTCGCGCGGCAGCTGGAACTGGCAGGTTCCGCCGACCGTACGCTGTGCGGCACGCTGTTGCCCGCTCAGCCACGCTGGTCGGGGGTCGAGCAGGCGATCTACCAGGACGAGCGCCTTTGTCCGCTGTGCCGCGCGATCATCGATGCGCAGCGACGTGGCATGCACCCCATCTGGCCTGAGCTCGAAGCAGGCGTGTAAGCCGTCGCGCCTACTCCCGAAGCCGTTGGCGTGCGTGTACAATCGCGCTCATTCAAGCCTCCCGTTTACCCAAGGATTCCCGGATGTTGTCGCGCATTCCAGCTTTCGCCCGCTGTCTGTCGCTTGCTGCACTGTGTGCGGCCGGCCCTGTTTCTGCTTTGGAATTCCCGCTGCCGCCGCCGGGCGAGGACATCATCGGGCAAGTCCAGACCGTGACCGCCCGCTACGAAGACACCTTCGCCGATCTGGGCACCCGTTACGATCTGGGTTATCTGGAAATGATCGCGGCCAACCCGGGTGTCGATGCCTGGCTGCCGGGCGCCGGTACTCAGGTGGTCCTGCCGACGCGTTTCATCCTGCCGCCGGGCCCACGCGAGGGGATTGTCATCAACCTCGCCGAGTATCGTCTGTATTACTACCCGAAAGGACAGAACGTGGTGTACACGTTCCCGCTGGGTATCGGCCGCGAGGGCTGGGGGTCGCCGGTGTCCACCACCAAGGTCACGGCCAAGACGCCAAACCCGACCTGGACGCCACCCGCGTCAGTCAAGGCCGAGCACGCCGCAGACGGCGACATCCTGCCCAACGTCGTGCCGGCAGGTCCGGACAACCCGCTGGGGCCGTTCAAATTCGGCTTGGGCCTGCCGGGCTACCTGATTCACGGCTCCAACAAGAAGTTCGGCATCGGCATGCGCACCAGCCACGGCTGTTTCCGCATGTACAACAACAACGTGCTGGAGATGGCGGACATGGTGCCGGTGGGCACCACGGTGCGGATCATGAACGAGCCGTACAAGTTCGGCATCAGCGGCGGCAAGGTCTATCTCGAAGCGCACACGCCGCTGGACGAAAGCGGCAACCCTTCGGTGGTCGACAAGCACACTGCCGTCATCAATGCGCTGCTCAAGCGTGAAGACCTGGCCAATAACCTGCGCATCAACTGGGATGAGGTGCGTGACGTGGTCGCCGCCGAAGACGGCATGCCGGTGGAAATCGCCGTGCCCGGCACGCCGGCTCCGGTGGTCAGCAGCGCGCCTGTGACCCTGCAGTAACGACGCCGCGCGCGAGACCCGGCCATCAGGCTCTGCAGCAGAGCAGGGTGGTCGGGTTTTTTGATGCCTGAACGCGTCATGCAGGCAATAAAAAAGCCGACCCGTAACCGGGTCGGCTTTTTAATAATCCCGAAGGGACTATTACTTGCGGCTTGCCTTGTCCAACATGCGCAGAGCGCGCTCGTTGGCTTCGTCAGCAGTCTGCTGAGCTTTCTGAGCAGCAGCCAGAGCTTCATCTGCCTTGCGATAGGCTTCATCAGCACGAGCTTGTGAACGAGCGGCTGCGTCTTCAGTAGCAGTCAGACGAGCTTCGGTTTCTTTGGATGCGCTGCTGCAACCGGTAGCCAGAACTGCGGCCAGGGCCAGAGCAGAGAATTTCAGAACGTTGTTCATCGTGTTCCCCTTAAAGGACTTCTATCAAGTTAGTCATCTCTCGAAAGTGAGAAAATGACCGGCGTACATAGTACCCATTGTTTGTAGTAAGTAAACGGACCCAACGCAAGAACTGCATAAAATTCTTTGCTTTGAAAGTGTTCCGAGCAACTCCTCACGTTTTTTATCGGAAAAAGACCATCGCTGTCAGGCGCAGTCGCCTGTCAGGGATTCGGGCGCAGTCGGTGACGCTTAAATGTGCCCATGGTTGCCGAAGTCGGTCCGCAGTGCCTGATCAAATCCCGAAAGGGATTACATCGAATCGCAGGCGACCTTTTTTGTATAGACGATGATCGTTACAGGCGCATCCTTGACTGTGTTTAAAGTGACTTTGCCGTGAGCAGGGCGTCTCAATGGACATTCGTCGGCGACGTCAGGTTCAACCGAAAGAGCGGTCAGATGTGCGGCAGCGCATTTTGCTGTTGATTCCCTTGAGCAGATTCGACAATGGTGCCTACTATTTGCAGGTGCTCATTTGTTTGAGAACAGCAAAGCTCTTCTCGGTGTCCAAACAGGCACAGGGTGGCGTAGAGGTTCCTTCGCCGGACAAACATCGGTAAGGTAGGGGTCAAAATCCAAGACCCGCGAGGAGTAGTGATGAGCGAGGCGTTGTCCATCCACCATGACGAGACCGGTCACCAGTTCGAGGTGAACATTGACGGTCATCGTGCCTATCTGACGTATATGGACCTGGGGAAGCAGACCCTGGATATCTACCGCACCTTCGTCCCTAATGCATTGCGTGGACGCGGTATTGCAGCGGCACTGACCGAAGTGGCGCTCGATTATGCGGACAGCATGGGCTACACCGTGATCCCGTCGTGCTCGTATGTGGAACGTTACATGGAGCGCAATCAGCGTCAGGCCGCGAAGATCTGACCTGAGACTGAATGAAAAACGCCGAGCATTTGCTCGGCGTTGTCGTTTCTGGCGTCCGGATCAGCCGCGCTGGCGCTTGGGCAGGACGTCCTTGAGCTTGGCGTGCATGCTGCGCAAGGTTTTCTCGGTGCTGTCCCAGTCGATGCAGGCATCGGTGATCGACACGCCGTATTGCAGGTCGGCCAGATCTTTGGGAATAGCCTGGCAACCCCAGTTCAGGTGGCTTTCGACCATCAGGCCGATGATCGACTGGTTGCCTTCGAGAATCTGGTTGGCGACGTTTTCCATGACCAGTGGCTGCAGCGCCGGATCCTTGTTGGAGTTGGCGTGGCTGCAATCGACCATGATATTGGCCTTGATCTTCGCCTTGTCCAGCGCCTGCTCGCACAGGGCGACGCTCACCGAGTCGTAGTTCGGCTTGCCATTACCGCCGCGCAGCACGACGTGGCCGTAGGCGTTGCCCTTGGTGGTGACGATGGACACGCCACCTTCCTGGTTGATGCCCAGGAAACGGTGCGGATTGGAAACCGACTGCAGGGCGTTGATCGCGACGGTCAGGCCGCCATCGGTGCCGTTCTTGAAGCCGACGGCGGAGGACAGGCCCGAAGCCATCTCACGGTGGGTCTGGGATTCGGTGGTGCGCGCGCCGATGGCCGACCAGCTGATCAGATCCTGCAAATACTGCGGGGAGATCGGGTCGAGTGCTTCGGTGGCGGTCGGCAGGCCTTTTTCGGCCAGATCCAGCAGCAGCTGACGACCGATGTGCAGACCGTCCTGAATCTTGAAAGAGTCGTCCAGGTACGGGTCGTTGATCAGGCCTTTCCAGCCAACGGTGGTGCGTGGCTTTTCGAAATACACACGCATGACCAGATACAGCGTGTCGGACACCTCCGCCGCCAGCGCTTTGAGGCGGTCGGCGTATTCGTGGGCGGCCTTGATGTCGTGGATCGAGCAAGGCCCGATCACGATGAACAGGCGGTGATCCTTGCCATCGAGAATGTCGCGGATGACTTCGCGGCCCTTGCTGACAGTGGCTTGCGCGGCTGCAGTGAGGGGAATTTCGCGTTTGAGCTGATCCGGAGTGATCAGTGTCTCGTTGGAGGCAACGTTGAGGTCGTCAATCGGTAAATCAGCCATCGTGTTACTCATCAGGTCACGGATGCTGGCCGCCAGCGTCCCCGTGCGGCGGAGCCGAGCATTATTGAGCGCAACGGGGGAGCGGAACCTTAGCGCGTTAGCCGGTAGTTCGACAATGGGTAATGGCCGCTTTCGACCAACAAACACGGCTTTGCAGGGCGCACCGGGCAACCGGCGGCCGCGAATGAGCGGAATTTGCAAAGCCGGCCTCCGGCAGCGATATAGTGTGCAGCCTGAAACGGGGGAATCACGTGGATCAATTGCAACTGACAGACTTCGACGTCGATCGGCAGCTGTTGTCATTGCCGGGGACGTCGCTGCTGATTTTCACCAGCATCGGCTGTGCCAGCTGCCGTTGGGCGCGGCATCATCTTCCCGGGCTGAATCTTCCCATCGAGCGAATAGCCTGGATCGACGCCGAAGAAAATGGCGGTGCGGTACAGCGCTATGGCGTGTTTCATCTGCCGGCGATGTTTGTCGTGCGTGACGGCGAGTTCTACGGCGCGTTGCGCACGCAGATCGCTGCCGACGCGATCATCCGCGGCCTTGAACAGGCGCTGTCCGGCGAACCTGACGAATTACCATAAGAGGCGTCCATGAACGAAAGCACCACCCAACCCCGTATCGGCATCATCGGCACCGGCGCCATCGGCGGTTTCTATGGCCTGATGCTGGCGCGCGCCGGCTATGACGTGCACTTCCTGCTGCGCAGCGAGTTCAGCGCCGTCTCGCAGAACGGCCTGCGCCTGGACAGTCAGGTGCATGGCCTGCTGACGCTGGAGAATGCTCAGGCGTACGCAAGCGCTGCGGACATGCCGCCTTGCGACTGGCTGCTGGTGGGGGCCAAGACCACCGGAAATGACGGCGTCGCCCCTGCGATCGTCCAGGCGGCTGCGCCCGGCGCCAACGTTTTGCTGCTGCAGAACGGCCTTGGCGTGGAGGACGATCTGCGGGGGCTGCTGCCGGATTCGCTTCATCTATTGGGTGGGCTGTGCTTTATCTGCGTCCACCGCAGCGGCCCGGGCGAGATCGTTCATCAAGCGTTCGGCGCCGTGAACATCGGCTATCACAGCGGCCCGGCCGAAGACGCTGCCGCAAGCCTGCGTAGGGTCGAGCAGGGCGCGGCGTTGTTCCATGCCGCGGGCATCGAGTCGGTGGCGATGGACAACCTCGACAAGGCCCGTTGGCAGAAACTGGTGTGGAATGTGCCTTACAACGGCCTGTCGGTGCTGTTGAAGGCGAGCACCACGCCATTGATGGCCGATCCCGACAGTCGTGAACTGATTCAAGGTTTGATGGCCGAAGTGGTCCAGGGCGCCGAGGCTTGCGGGCATTCGCTGCCGCCGGGATATGCGCAACAGTTGTTCAGCGTGACCGGGCAGATGCCGGATTATCGACCGAGCATGTACCACGACTACGTCGAAAAACGCGCGCTGGAGCTGGAAGCGATCTACGCCAGACCATTGGCCGCAGCGCTGGCGGCGGGCTGCGACATGCCGAAGATCAGGGCGCTGTATCACGCGCTGGCGTTTCTCGACCGCAGCAATCGTTGAGCGCACGGCGCAATAGAGGCAGGGCAACTCTGTCGTTGAACTCAGTCGTTGAAGGGAGATACCGATGGCCAATGATCTGAGCATGAAATCCGCTGGCGGGAAATTGGTGCTGGCCATTTCTTCTCGCGCGTTGTTCGACCTTCGGGAAAGCCATGCCATTTACATGGCTGACGGCGTCGCAGCCTATCGGCAGTACCAGATCGATCACGAAGACGAAGTGCTGGAGCCGGGGGACGCGTATCTGCTGGTGGAAAAGCTGCTAAGCCTCAATGCCAGCCTTCGCCAGTCCCGCGTCGAAGTGATTCTGGTGTCGCGCAACAGCGCCGACACCGGGCTTCGCGTATTCAATTCGATTCAGCATTACGGCCTGGATATTTCGCGCGCAGCGTTCGTCGGCGGACGCAGCCCTTTCCCTTATCTGGCGGCGTTCGGCAGCCATCTGTTTCTCTCGACCCACGCCGAGGACGTGCGCAGTGCGCTGGATGCCGGGTTTGCGGCGGCTACCATTCTGTCGGGCGGGGCGCGACGGGCCGCCAGCGCCGAACTGCGCATCGCATTCGACGGCGACGCGGTGCTGTTTTCCGATGAGTCGGAGCGGATCTACCAGTCCGGCGGCCTGGAGGCCTTTCAGGCGAGCGAGCGCGAAGCTGCGCGCCAGCCACTGCCCGGCGGACCGTTCAAACCGTTTCTGGCCGCCTTGAACCTGCTGCAGAGGGAATTTCCCGAAGAGTCTTGCCCGATTCGCACGGCGCTGGTCACGGCCCGGTCAGCACCGGCCCATGAGCGGGTGATCCGCACCCTGCGCGAATGGGACATCCGTCTGGATGAGTCGCTCTTTCTGGGCGGGCTCGAAAAGTCGGCCTTTCTGGAAGCATTCGCGGCGGACGTGTTTTTCGACGATCAGCCCGGGCACTGCGAAAAGGCCCGCGAAGTGGTTGCCACCGGGCATGTGCCTCACGGCATCAGCAATGAACTAAAGCCTTGAACCTTTAGACCCGAAAGCTGTATCAGACCGGCCGATTCGTCGTCTCGCTGCTACGCTCAATCGTGACTGCGCCTGTGATGGCTGCCTGGAGGTCACATGATCCGCTCGATGCTGTACGCCACGGACCTCGGTCTTTATGCGCCTTACGTGCTGCAACATGCGCTGGAACTGTCGAGGAATTTCAAGGCAGAGCTGCACGTCATTCACGTGGTCGAGCCCATGGGCCTGTTCGCCGAGTCCGTCTTGCAGAGCTATCTGGCCGAGGACGTGCTCAGGGAGTTGCAGAACGAAGGCATCAATACCGTCATCGATGGCATCGAGTCCCGGGTGCTGCGCAGCTTTCGCGAGGAAATGGGCAAGGACAACAAGGATCTCGAGCTGATCTGCAGTCTGCGCGTGGTTCAGGGCGATCCATCCAATGTGATACTCGAACAGGCGCGCAGAATGCGCGTCGATCTGCTGATTGTCGGCAGCCACAGCCACGGCGCCCAGGGGGATACGCCGATAGGCCGCACGGCGGCGCGGGTGCTGCAGCTGTCCGAAGTGCCGGTGTACATGGTTCCGATGGTGCAAAGCCGTTCTGGCGCATGAGCGTGGGGGAGCAAAACGTCGCCTGCTGAAAAAAGCAGCGTGCCATTACCGTTCAAAAGTGATAAAAAGTTCTAGCTTTGTCTTCCTGACCATTAATCCAGTTATATACCGTTGCTGATGCCCGTGGCGTCTTCCGGCTTTGAGGGATACATATGAAGCTTCAACAATTGCGCTACATCTGGGAAGTGGCGCACCACGACCTCAACGTTTCAGCAACGGCGCAGAGCCTGTATACCTCGCAGCCAGGTATCAGCAAGCAGATCCGGTTGCTCGAAGACGAGCTGGGTGTCGAGGTTTTCGCCCGCAGCGGCAAGCACCTCACGCGTGTGACGCCAGCCGGGGAACGGATCATCACCACCGCAGGGGAAATCCTGCGCAAAGTCGAAAGCATCAAGCAGATTGCGCAAGAGTTCTCCAACGAGAAGAAGGGCACGCTGTCCATCGCCACGACGCACACTCAGGCACGCTACGCGCTGCCGCCGGTGATCAGCAATTTCATCAAGCAATACCCCGATGTGGCGCTGCACATGCACCAGGGCTCGCCCATGCAGATTGCCGAAATGGCCGCAGACGGCACGGTGGATTTCGCCATCGCGACCGAAGCGCTGGAGCTGTTCGGCGATCTGGTCATGATGCCGTGCTACACGTGGAACCGCTGCGTGGTCGTGCCTCAGGGACATCCGCTGACCAAGGTGCCGAAGCTGACGCTGGAAATCCTCGCCGAATACCCGATCGTGACCTACGTGTTCGGTTTTACCGGTCGCTCCAAGCTCGACGAAGCGTTCAGCCATCGCGGCCTGACGCCGAAAGTGGTGTTCACCGCGGCCGACGCCGACGTCATCAAGACCTACGTTCGACTGGGGCTGGGCGTGGGTATCGTTGCGAAAATGGCCGTTGACCCCAAACTCGACAGCGACCTGGTCGTCCTCGACGCCAGCGAGCTGTTCGAGGCCAGCATCACCAAGATCGGCTTCCGTCGTGGCACGTTCCTGCGCGGGTTCATGTGCGATTTCATCGAGAAATTCGCCCCGCACCTGACCCGTGAGGTCATGGCCAAGGCCATCCAATGCCACAACAAGCAGGAACTCGAAGAGCTGTTCGAAGGGGTCGTGCTGCCGGAGCATTGACAGCCGGCAGACGCAAAACCTGCATGAGCGCGCTGGCCCGCGATCGCTGACTGTCAGTCACCTGAGTGTGACCGTTGCAGCGCAATCGCGGGCCAGCGCGCTTCTGTATCAGGTCTGTGTCGGCTCAGGACTTCGTAATCAGGTTCCCGGCGTGCAGCCCGCATTCCTTCTGCGTGGCTTCTTCCCACCACCAGCGACCTTCGCGCTCGTGCTGATTCGGCAGAACCGGGCGGGTGCAGGGCTCACAGCCGATGCTGATAAAGCCGCGCTCGTGCAGGCTGTTGTAAGGCAACTCCAGCATGCGGATGTAGTTCCACACGTCTGCGCTGCTCATCTGTGCCAGCGGATTGAATTTATACAGCGTGCGCTCGGGCGTCGAAAACGCGCTGTCGATCTCCACCGCTGCGACGTTGTTGCGGGTGCTCGGGCTCTGGTCGCGGCGCTGACCGGTGGCCCAGGCCTTGACGCTGCCGAGCTTGCGACGCAGCGGTTCGATCTTGCGCACGCCGCAGCATTCGCCATGGCCGTCGCGGTAAAAACTGAACAGGCCCTTTTCCTTGACGAACGGCTCGAGCTTTTCCCGGTCCGGGGAGACGATGTCGATGGCGATGTTGTACTGCTCGCGGACCTGATCGATGAAGCGGTAGGTCTCCGGATGCAGACGTCCGGTGTCCAGGCTGAAGACTTTGACGTTCTTGTTGAGCTTCCAGGCCATGTCCACCAGCACGACGTCTTCGGCGCCGCTGAAGGAAATCCACAGCTCATCACCGAAGTGCTGGAAGGCGAATTTGAGAATGTCCTGCGCGGACTTGTTGGCGTAGGTCGCGGCAATGGCGTCGACGTCGAAAGGGTGGCTCATCAGGCGGCTTCCTAATCATGGGCGGCGCTTAAGCGCTCGTAATGGCGCAGATGGTAACAAAAACCTTCCGCCCTTTGCCTGAAACCTGCGTTCGCCCGCTGCTCGCCACGCCGAGAAAGCGTGCCTGGCCGCTGCGTAATCTGCCCGTGCACACGGAACGGGCGACTGCCCGGCAGCCCCGTTCCTGCGTCACTCAGCTATTTTTTTATGTCCTCGCTCCAGACGTCATACAAGTTCGACGGTGCATCCAGTTGCACTTCGAAACTCAGACCATGCAACGTGTCCCGCGCCGCCAGTTGATAGTTGGGCGCGAACAGCGGAATGAGAAACGCCTGATCGACGGCGCGCTGCTGGATCTGATCCAGTATCGGTTGACGCTGCTTGAGGTCCGAGGTGGCGCGCGCCTGATTGATCAGCCCGGTGATCTGTTCATCGGGCTGAGCCACGCTGCGGTACAGAAAACCGGTGGCGCCAAGCACATCACGCAGCGACAGCGCCGTGTCGGATGGGTTGAGGGTGTTGGGATAGATGTGCCACGAACCGTCAGCCGTGGACTTGACCCATTCGCCGGTGCTGATCAGGCGCAGATCCAGGTCCAGCCCCAGGTTCTTGCGCACGGCGGCCTGTATCTGCTGGATCAGCAGGTCACGGTTGTCACGCACGTAGGTCTGCGGATAGCCCACCTCGACGCGCAAGCGCTGGCCGTCGCGGGTGCGATAGCCTTGAGCGTCGCGGCCGGTCCAGCCGGCTTCGTCGAGCAGCTTGTTGGCACCGGGGACGTCGTTGCCCCAGGTGTTGACCAGGGCCTTGTTGTAACCGGTGTTGTCCGGGCCGATGTTCGACCATGCGCGCGGCACGGTGCCCAGGTAGATGTTGTTAACGATGGCCGCCAGATCGAAGCCGTCACGCAGGGCGCGGCGCACCCGGACGTCATCGGTGGGCGCCTGGCGGTAATTGAGGTTGAGCGTGAATGAGGTTTCCGCCGACGGACCGGTCAGGAACTGGAAGCCCTCGGCATGCTCGAACAGCGCACGATCGGTGGGCTGCACGCCTTCGATGAGGTCCACTTGCCCCGAACTCAATGCCCCGGCCCGTACGGCGTACTCGGGCAGGAAGCGATACGTGACGGCGTCCAGGTACGCCGGTCCCTGGTGCGCGGCATACGCCGGTGGCCAGTGGTAATCGGGGTTTTTCACGAACCGTGCCGACTGGCCCCGGTTGTACTGGTTGAAGATGAATGGCCCGGTGCCGACCAAGTTCGGCCCGCCCTGGCAAAGATCGCCTCCGGCCGCAAGGGTCTTGGGTGACAGAAAGCCCAGTTTGACGCTGGACAATGATTCGAGCATGGCCGAGTCAGGCTTGCTCAATACGATGCGCACCTGATGCGGATCGATCACTTCGGTGCGATCGTAATATTCCAGGAAGGCCGCGGCGTTGGCGGTGTGCGCCGGATCTTTGGTGTAGTCCAGATTGGCCTTGACCGCGGCGCCGTCGAAGGGTGTTCCGTCGGTGAAGGTCACGTCATCGCGCAGGATGAAGGTGTACTCGCGGCCATCGGGCGAAACGCTCCAGCTTTTCGCGAGCCACGGGGCGAAGCTGCCGTCCGCCTGTTTGCCGATCAGTGAGTCGACGTAATTGCGAATCACCAGAAAGGCGTTTTGCTGAGAAGAGTTGTGAGGGTCGAAGCAGGCGGGTTCGGTGGTTACGCCGAACGTCACCTCGCCGCCACTGCGCGGTTGCAGCGTCGGCTTCTGGCTGGCGCCGTTGCTGGCGGCCGTGGCCGGCGGTGAGGCGTTGTTGTCGCAGGCGCACAGCAGCGGGGCGGCCACGATGGCCAGGCAGAGCAGGGAACGGTGAGCTTTCATGGTGTCCTTATCAAGCGGCGGGGTGCGCGCTCAGTAGTTGCAGGGTGTAGGGATGAGTGGGTGCTTCGAACAGCGGGCCGACCGGGCCTTGCTCCACCAGTTGGCCCTGATGAAACACCAGGACCCGGTCGCAGATGTGGCGAATCACCTCCAGATCATGGGAAATGAACAGCAGAGCAATGCCGCGGCTGGCCTGCAGTTCGCCAATCAGGTCCAGCACTTGCGCCTGCACGTACACGTCGAGCGCGGAAACCGGTTCGTCACAGATGATCAGCGCAGGTTCGGCGGCCAGGGCGCGGGCGATTGCAATGCGCTGCCGTTGGCCGCCCGACAAGGAGCGTGGGTGACGATCGAGGAGGTCGGCATTGAGCCCGACCTGTGTCAGCAATGCGCTGGCTTGCTGGCGGTGGTCGCCGCCGGGCAGCAGGTTTTCGGCGATGATCTGCGCCACGGTATAGCGCGGATCGAACGAGCTCAGCGGGTCCTGCGGAATGTATTGCATCTGCCGGCGCAGAGGCCGGCGTTGCGCTTCCGGCACATGACTCCAGCGTTGACCGAGCAGATGCACGCTGCCGCTATCGGGCGCCAACAGGCCGAGGACGATATTGGCGCACGTGGTTTTCCCGGAGCCTGACTCGCCGACGATACCCAGCACCTCGCCCGCGTTCAGCGTGAACGATGCGCTGTGCAGCGCCGTAAACGCCTGACCCTGCCGGCCGAAGCCGCGACGTCGATAGGACTTGCCGATGCCTTCCACCCGCAGCACTTCCCGGGGCTCGGCGGGCAGGCGCGACGGCAGCGGATCGCGCTCGATCACCAGCGGGTCCTGCTCCCGGACACCGGGTCGCACCCGTGCCGAACTCAGGCGGGTACCACGAGACGCTGCGCCGGGACTGGCGGCCAGCAACTGACGGGTGTAAGCATGGCGCGGTTGCGTCAGCACCTGCTGCACGCTGCCGGAATCCACCACCTCGCCGTTGTGCATCACGTGCACCCGGTCGGCGATCTGCGCCACCAGGTTGAGGTCGTGACTGATGATCAGCAGTCCGGCCCCCTGAGCGACACGCTCGGCCAGCACGGCGATCACCTGCCGTTGCACGCTGACGTCCAGCGCCGTGGTGGGTTCATCCGCGATGATCAGCCGTGGACCGGCGGCGATGGCGGCCGCAATCAAGGCTCGCTGACGCAGGCCGCCGGACAATTGATGGGCGAACTGAGTGCTGCGCCACTGCGGATCGGGAATTCCGACCTGGCGCAAGGTATCGAGCACCTGCTGCCCGCGCGCCACGTCATTCAGCATTCGATGGGTGCGCAGCACTTCGCCGGTTTCCTGCCCGATGGTACGCAGCGGGTCAAGCGACACCAGCGCGTCCTGCATGACGAGGCCGGCAAAGCGGCCCCGAAGCTGTCGCCAGTCCTGAAGGTTGAAGCGCAAGGCGTCACGGCCGTCGATCTGCAGACGCCTGGCCCGAACCTGAGCATGTTCGCCCGCCAACCCCAGCAAACTGCGCGCCGTGAGGCTTTTGCCGGAGCCGGACTCGCCGACCAGCGCCACGCATTCGCCCGGATGAATCCGCAGGTTCAGGCCGCGTACCAGCGGCGCGCCGTGATTGACATCGGCGAAGCTGATCCGCAGATCCTCGACGTCGACCAGAGGAGCGCCCGGTTCACTCACCACTCGTGCGCTCATGCTGGCTGCCTCCCTTCGAAGCGGCGCTGGCAGTAGCTGCCCAGCACGGTAAAACTGATCACGGTCAGGGTGATGGCAAGACCGGGAAACACGCTAGGCCACCAGGCCACACGCAGCACATCCCGGCCCTCGGCGAGCATCACGCCCCATTCGGGTGTCGGCGGCTGCGGACCCAGCCCCAGAAAGCTCAGGCCTGACACCGCCATGATCGAACTGCCGATGTCGATGGTCGCCACGATGGGAATCGCCATCAGCACGTTGGGCAGCAAATGGGTGACGAACGTCTGCAGGCGGGAACGGCCGTAGAGCACGGCGTGACGCACGTAATCCGCCTCGCGCACCAGCAGGGTCTGGCTGCGCACCAGCCGGCCGAACTTAGGAATGCCGGCGATGCCGATGGCCACCGCAACGTTCATCAGTCCCGGGCCGATCAGCGCGATCACCAACAGAGCCAGCAAAACGCTCGGAAACGCCGAAAGCACATCGAACAGGCGCGAGGCAACCTCGTCCAGCCAGCGATTTTTCATGCCCGCCACCAGGCCCAGCAAGGTGCCGATGACGAGGCTGATGAGCATGCCCGACAACCCGATCAACAGGGAGTAGCGCGCGCCGTAGACCACGCGGGCGAACACGTCCCGGCCCAGCCGATCGGTGCCGAACCAGTGAGCCGTACTCGGTGCTTGCAGGCCGACGCTGACATCGCCGGCCAGCGGATCGTAATGAGTGATCCAGAAGGGCACCGCCAGCACTACCGCCAGAACCAGCAGGAACAGGCCACTCACGGTGATGCCCAGGGGAAGGCGGTTGAAGTGGCGCGCGGCGACACGGCTGTCGAGCACCGCATCGGCAGCAGCGGCCAGCGTTGAGGAAGGCAGGGTCATTGGGTTCTCAGCCTCGGGTCAATGAACAGGTAGGCGACGTCCAGCAGGGTCGAAATCACCACATAAATGAAGGCGGCCAGCAGCACCACGGCCAGCACCACCGGCACGTCCTGGCTGGTGATCGCGTTGAGCGTGATGGTCCCAAGGCCAGGGCGGCCAAAGACCTTTTCGGTGATCACGGCGCCGCCCAGCAAGCCGCCGATCAGCCAGCCGCCGAGGGTGACGATGGGCAGTAATGCGTGGCGTAACACATGACCGGTGCGCACTTGGGTTTCGCTCAGGCCCCGCGCTCGAACGGTCGTGACGAACGGCTGCTCCAGTGCTTTTTCCATGGCCTCTCGCAGCACCTGCGCGAGAATGCCGGCGGTGGGCAACGCCAGCGTGATCGCCGGGAGTACCAGGGCATTGAAGCCATTGGCTCCAGAGACGGGGAAGAATCGCCAGTGGAAGGAGAACGCCATAAGCAGAAGAATGCCGATCCAGAACACCGGGGTGGAGGTGAGTACGAGCTCCAGCAGCGAAGCGATGCGTCTGCCAACAGCGCTGCGTCCGGCCGTCAGCAGCGCCACGCCGACCGCGAACAGCGTCGCGATGACCCCGGCGGCCACTGCCAGCTGCACCGTCGGCCAGAGTTGCGAGTGCAGCACACTGCTGACCGACTGACGCATGACGTAAGACGTGCCCAGGTCCCCGTGCAACAGGCGCGCGATGAAATCCAGATATTGCTCGGGCAGGGATTTGTCGAGCCCCCATTCAGCCGCGATGGCCTCGCGCAAACCGGGGTATTCATTGTCGCCAGCGAGGATGTCGGCAATCTTGCCGGGCAAAGAGTGAAGCGCCACGAAGGCGGCGCTGACGCTCAACCAGAGCACCAGCAGGCTGCTGCCCAACCGGACCAGCACGTTTCGCCACATAAGGAAGATCCATCCCAAAGTCTCGTCAAGGTCATGACGAGGGTTGATGATTATTCAATAAATGAATATTGGGAGGATCCTATATGCAGGAAAGTCAGGACGTCCAAGTCCGTTTAAGCATATTTTTAGAATGAGAAACGAGGATGCCAGACGTCAAGGCGAGGGCTTTGACGAGTCTGGCGTCCTCTTCAGGAGGGCTTCGGTGAGCAGAAAGGGTGGATCAAGGCGCTGCGGGTCGCAGCGCCTGGCCAATCGGTTACAGGGCTTCCAGCGTCTTCAGCAGCACCCGGACCTTGGTCATGGATTCCTGGTATTCGGCTTCCCACTGCGAGTCGGCCACGATGCCGCCGCCACCCCAGCAGGCGATCTGACCGTCTTGAGCCAGCAGGCTGCGGATGGCGATCGAACTGTCCATCTCGCCGCGCACGTCCAGGTACAGCAGTGAGCCGCAGTACAGCGCGCGGCGGGTGGGCTCCAGTTCATCGATGATCTGCATTGACCGGATCTTCGGCGCGCCGGTGATCGAGCCTCCCGGAAAGCTGCCTGCGATCAGGTCCAGCGCGTCGTGGGCATCGGCCAGTTCGCCCGTCACGGCGCTGACCAGATGGTGCACGTTGGGGTAGGTTTCCAGGCTGAACAACTCCGGTACTTTCACCGAGCCAATGCGGCAACTGCGGCCCAAATCGTTACGCAGCAGATCGACGATCATCAGGTTTTCCGCACGGTCTTTCGGGCTGCGCAGCAGCTCTTGCGCGTAAGCGGCATCTTCGGCGGCGTCCCGGCCCCGTGGCCGCGTGCCCTTGATGGGGCGCGTTTCGACCTGACGCTGGCTGACCCTGACGAAGCGTTCGGGCGACAGGCTCAGCACCGCATTACCCTCCGGCAACGCGAGGTAACCGGCGAATGGCGTCGGGCAGGCCTTGCGCAGCGCGCCGTAGGCCGACCAGGGATCGCCCTGGTACGCGGCCCGAAAGCGTTGCGCGAAATTCACCTGATAACAGTCGCCCGCCTGAATGTAGGCGTGAATGCGCTCGATGGCACGACGATACTGATCGGCGTCGATATCGGCCGCAAACCGGGCGCTCAGCTTGAATGAAGCATCGTGTTCAGCCGCAGGGCCGGTAAACAGGCCGATCAGTCGCTGGCGCTCGGCGGCATCGAGGGCCGGATGGAAGACCAACTGGCTGGTGCGCGTCTGGTGATCGCTTATCAGCGCCCACGGGTAAAGACCGAGCCGGGCGCCTGGCAGATGCAGGTCATCGCTGGCGAGCGCCGGAAGCGGTTCGAGCAAACGGCCAAAATCATAGGCGAGATAGCCGATCAGGCCACCTGCGAATGGCAGCGGGCTGGAGTCTGGCAACGCCGCGTCTCCCAAGCCTGCCAGTGCGCTTCGCAGGCGCTGGAGAAAGGCGTCACCGTTCTCACCGTCAGTGGGCACGAACGTCTCCAGCGGCCAGGCACTGAGAATATCGAAGCGCCCGCGATCGGCCTCGGGGCGCCCGCTGTCGAGCAGGACGGCGCCGGGAGCGTGCCGGATCAACGCGAAATAACCGGTCGGATCGACCTGATAAGTGATCGGGTGTAGGGAACAGGTTTGCATGTGTGGCAGATCAGTCGTGGTGCGCGGAGGGCGATTGTAGTCCTGCGGCGGTTGCAGTCCTAGGGGCTTGTCGGCGCCCGGCAGGCGAAGGGCGCCTGCCGGGCACTGTCCTCAGACGTGCCCGAACAGATCCTGAACGAACTTCACGCGTTGCTCGGGGCTTTCATGACGACCTTCAGCCGCCAGTTGCTCCAGGCGTTGCTCGACAGCGACGGTGCGGTGGGTCAGGCCGCAGTCGTTGGCGATCTGAATGTTCAGACCCGGACGGGCATTCAGTTCGAGAATCAAGGGGCCGCGCTCCTGATCGAGCACCATGTCCACCCCGATGTAGCCCAGACCGCACAGCTCGTAGCATTCCGCCGCAAGCTTCATGAAACCGTCCCAGTTGGGCAGTTGCACGCCGTCCACCGCATTGGTGGTGTCAGGGTGCTTGCTGATGATGTTGTTCAGCCAGGTCCCCCGCAGGGTCAGGCCCGTCGCCAGATCGACGCCCACACCGATGGCGCCCTGGTGCAGGTTGGCCTTGCCGCCGGACTGGCGGGTGGGCAGGCGCAACATGGCCATGACCGGGTAGCCCATCAGCACGATGACGCGAATGTCCGGAACGCCTTCGTAGCTGATGCTTTTGAAGATCTGGTCGGGGGTGACGCGGTATTCGATCAGCGCCCGGTCGCGGTGTCCCCCCAGCGAGTACAAGCCGGTGAGAATGCTGGAGATCTGATGCTCGATTTCATCGTGACTGATGATCCGCCCGGACACCGTACGAAAGCGCTCTTCGAAGCGATCGGCGATGACCAGAATGCCGTCGCCGCCAGCGCCTTTTGCCGGCTTGATCACGAAGTCGCTGCGACCACCGATGATCTCGTCGAGCTTGTCGATTTCCTTTTCGGTGGAAATGATGCCGTACATCTCCGGCACGTGAATGCCCGCAGCGATCGCCCGCTCCTTGGTGATGATCTTGTCATCGACGATGGGGTAGAGGCTGCGCTTGTTGTACTTGAGCACGTAGTCGGCATTGCGCCGGTTGATGCCCATGATCCCTTTGGCTTCCAGTGCTTTCCAGGTTTTCCACCAGCCGATCATCTGACGTTTTCCCGTTCGGCGTCTTCCTTGAGAAAGGCCTTGAAGCGGATCAACTCGGTCAGTCGATAGCCGCGATAACGCCCCATCGCCAGCATGAAGCCCACCAGAATCAGCAGGATGGCCGGGAAGGTAAAGACGAAATAGATGAACTCCGGCACGCTCATGATGATGTGGGCCAGGGACGCTGCGAACAGCGTGCCGATGGCGACTTTCATCGCGTGGCCGCCGCCGCGCTCTTCCCAGGTGATCGACAGGCGTTCGATGGTCATGGTCAGAATCACCATCGGGAACAGCGCCACCGACAGGCCGCGCTCGAGTCCCAGCTTGTGGCTGAACAGGCTGATGGCCGCGATCAGCACGACGACGAAGGTCAGCACTACCGACAATCGAGGCAGCATCTGCAGCTTCAGGTGTTCCAGGTACGAACGCAGCGAAAGGCCCAGCGCGGTGATGATCGTGAACAGGACGATGCCGAACCCCAGCTGGGTCTCGCGAAACGCCAGGGCGATCAGCACCGGCGTGAAGGTGCCCAATGTCTGCAGGCCGATGAGGTTGCGCAGAATCAGGATGACCAGCACGCCGATGGGGATCATGACCATGATCATGAAGGTCTGCTGAGTCTGCAGGGGCAGGCCGTAAAGCGAGTATTCGAGGAAGTCGGCGTCAGTGCTTTCGTCGGTCAGCTTGGCCAGCCGGATGGCGTTCATTTCGCTGTTGTTCAGGCTGAAATTCACCGTGGCTTTCTTGCCGCCTTCCACCGTGATCAGGTTGTCGTCGCCGATCCACCACAGCAGGCGGTCCTGAGGCAGGCCGGCCTCGCCGGTTTCTGGATTGAAATACAGCCAGTCCTTGCCGTTGAAACTGCGCAGCCAGAGTTCCGGGGTCTGCGGCTGGTCCGCCACCAGACGGATTGTGTGGACTTTCTCGACCGGGACGTGAGCAATGGACAGCAGGATTTCGGTGATGCGCGCCTTGTTCTGCACCGAGGTGTCGCCTGCCAGCAGCAGCTTGACGTTGTCGTCACTCAGATTGTTGACACGCTTGATGGCTTCGCTGACGAAGGTTTCGACATCGGCCGAATGCTGGCGGATCGGCGCGAGCAGGGCGTCGGCGGCAATCTTCTCAGGCCCTTCGACGGCGATGCTGTCGCGAAAGATCGGCCCTTTGACCTTGGCTTTTTCGCCGCTGTAGCGCTTGGTCAGCACCAGGCGATAGTAAAGCGTCTGGTTGCCGGTGGCGCGTCGGGCCGACCAGGTCACCTTGCGGTTGCCGTCGGCGCGGTTGACGTTCACGCCGTAATTATTGGAGATGAAGCTCTCGTTGAGGCTGATGTAGTCGCGCGACAGCGGCGGCACGTACATCTGGATTTTCACGGAGTCTTTGGGATTGGCGATGAACTCGACTTTGGCGTCGATGTTCCAGAGGTCGTCGGTTTCGTCTTCGGTCACCGGGATGCCGAGCACCAATATCTGATAAGCCGTGATCGCAATGCCCAGTGTCACGAGGGTCGCGATCAGGATTTTCAGATGGAGGGTAAGAGAGCGCATGTCGTTACTCTGCGGTTTGAGCATCAGTGACGCAGGCAGGCTTGCCGGCTGCGTATTTCAGGCTTGGGTCGACCAGTGCATTGAAGTGCCTGAGGGCGTCGGCGCCAATCAAAAGCGGATATTGGAATGCACTTCGGTCGGTCAAGTTCACTTCTATGTTTCGTAAAGCAGCGCCCATGCACACATCCAGGCTGATGACCGGCCTTGAGGTGTACTTCTTCTCGTCATCGGGGTCGATGTCGCCGGCGCGGCGCTTGATCTTGCTGACGCGCGCCAGTGGTCGCTCGATGGGGTGCTCGTGAGCGTCGTCGATGGCCAGATAAAAACGCACCCACGATTCCCCGTTGCGCTTGAAGCGCTTGATGTCGCGGGCACTGAGGGAGGCGGTTTTTGCGCCGGTGTCCAGTTTGGCGGCCACTTGCAGGTCGATGTCGGCCAGCTCGGCGTACTCGTTCAGGCCGTAGACGGTCTTGTCGGCGGCAAGGCTCAGACCCGGCAGGTACAGGCATAAAAGGAAGAGAAGAGGGTGACGGCTCATAGGTCCTGGCACGATGAAGGTAAACGAGGAGCAGATTGAACGTCGGCTCGGGGTTCTGATTGGGCTCAGGGCCGCGGCCTGCATTGACGTCGTGTGCTGCGTGCAATGGCAGGCGGTGCGGTCGGCATTCTAGCATGATGGTTTCATGGCGCCAGTGAAGGGGCTTGCGGACAAGACGGGTAGGAAGGGACGACATATGCTGTGGTTATTAGACGATTGTCGACAATCCATAAAATCACTTTGACGATAGGGTGCTGATTCGCTAGCTTTGGCGCCATTCATTCAAAAGGTGTCGACAATGTCAGATGCGCTCGAGGTCGTCACGGAATCTTCGCTGGACACGGAAACGCTGTCGGAGAACGTCTTCCGGCGCATTCAGGCGGCCATCGTCAGGGGCGACATTGCGCCGGGCAGCAAGATTTCCGAGCCTGAGCTGGCGCGCACTTACGGCATCAGTCGCGGGCCGTTGCGCGAAGCGATTCACCGGCTGGAAGGGCAGCGCCTGCTGGTGCGTGTTCCCCATGTCGGCGCACGCGTTGTTTCGTTGAGCCATGCCGAACTGGTGGAGCTCTACGAAATCCGCGAATCCCTCGAAGGCATGGCGTGCCGACTCGCTGCGCAGCGCATGACCGCCGAGGAGGTCGACGAGCTGCGTCGGGTGCTGGAGACCCACGAACGCGACAGCGCGTTTCAGGCCGGTGTCGGCTATTACCAGCAGGAAGGGGATTTCGATTTCCATTACCGGATCATCCAGGGCGCACGCAACAGCACCCTCACGCAAATGCTGTGCGGCGAGCTGTATCAGCTGGTGCGGATGTACCGCATCCAGTTCTCGACGACGCCCAATCGTCCGCGCCAGGCATTCACCGAACACCATCGCATTCTCGACGCCATCGCCGACCGTGACGGCGAGCTGGCTGAACTGTTGATGCGCCGCCATATCGGCGCCTCCAAACGCAACATCGAACAGCACTATCAAGCGGCTACTGCCCGAGGTGAACAATGACTTCAAGAACGACTCCCGGCCAACGCTTCCGTGACGCCGTCGCCAGTGAGCACCCGCTGCAAGTGGTCGGCGCGATCAACGCCAACCATGCGCTGCTGGCCCAACGCGCGGGCTTCAAGGCGATTTATCTGTCCGGAGGCGGGGTCGCTGCAGGTTCGCTGGGCCTGCCGGACCTGGGAATCACCGGGCTTGATGACGTGCTCACCGATGTGCGCCGGATCACCGACGTCTGTGATCTGCCGCTGCTGGTGGACGTGGACACCGGTTTCGGAGCGTCGGCGTTCAACGTCGCGCGCACAGTGAAATCGATGATCAAATTCGGCGCGGCGGCGATGCACATCGAGGACCAGGTCGGCGCCAAGCGTTGCGGACATCGTCCCGGCAAGGAAATCGTGTCGCAGCAGGAGATGGTCGATCGCATCAAGGCTGCCGTGGATGCGCGCACCGACGACAGCTTCGTGATCATGGCGCGTACCGATGCGCTGGCCGTTGAAGGACTGGAGTCGGCGCTGGACCGAGCTGCGGCATGCATCGAAGCGGGCGCCGACATGGTCTTCCCCGAAGCCATTACCGAACTTGAGATGTACAAACTGTTCGCCTCACGGGTCAAGGCGCCGATTCTGGCAAACATCACCGAATTCGGTTCGACGCCGCTGTTCACCACCGACGAGCTGAAATCGGCTGAAGTGGCGCTGGTGCTCTATCCGCTGTCGGCTTTCCGGGCCATGAACAAGGCCGCGGAAAACGTCTACAACGCGATCCGTCGCGACGGCACGCAGAAGAATGTCGTCGACACCATGCAAACCCGCATGGAGCTGTATGAGCGCATCGACTATCACGCGTTCGAGCAGAAGCTCGATGCACTGTTTGCGCAGAAGAAGGGCTGAATGTATGTCCCGTTTCTGTAGGCGTGAACTTGCTCGCGATGGCGGTTGTCCAGTTGGCATCCATGCCACCTGGCGAGACCCCATCGCGAGCAAGCTCACGCCTGCAAGGGACCGTGATCATCAGCACCGAATTGCCGATTCCCTGAACAACTACAAGACTGGAGACAGCAATGGCTGAAGGAAAAGTATTGAGTGGCGCTGGCCTGCGTGGCCAGGTTGCCGGACAGACTGCCCTGTCCACCGTGGGTCAGGCCGGAGCCGGGCTGACGTATCGCGGCTACGACGTTCGCGAGCTGGCCGCGGATGCGCGTTTCGAGGAAGTCGCCTGGCTGCTGCTGTACGGTGAATTGCCGACCCGCGCCGAGCTCGACGGTTATCTGAAAAAACTGCAGGGCCTGCGCGATCTGCCTCAGGCACTCAAGGAAGTGCTGGAGCGCATTCCCGCCAATACCCACCCGATGGATGTCATGCGCACCGGTTGCTCGATGCTGGGAACGCTGGAGCCCGAAACCGGCTTCGATCAGCAGCGCGAGGCGACCGACCGGCTGCTGGCCGCGTTTCCGGCGATCATGTGCTACTGGTATCGCTTCAGTCACGATGGCAAGCGCATCGACTGCGTCACCGATGAGGTCTCCATCGCCGGCCACTTCCTTAACCTCTTGCTGGACAAGAGCCCGAGCGAACTGCACCGCAAGGTCATGGACGTTTCGCTGATTCTGTACGCAGAGCACGAATTCAACGCCTCGACGTTCACCGCGCGGGTGTGCGCTTCGACGCTGTCGGACCTGTTTTCCTGCATCACCGCAGCCATCGGCACGCTGCGTGGTCCGCTGCATGGCGGCGCGAACGAAGCGGCGATGGACATGATCGAGAAGTTCTCGTCTGCCGAGGAGGCGACCCAAGGCACGCTGGCGATGCTGCAGCGCAAGGACAAGATCATGGGCTTCGGCCACGCGATCTATAAGGACAACGACCCGCGCAACGAGGTGATCAAGGGCTGGGCGAAGCAGCTCGCCGATGAAGTGGGCGACACCGTTCTGTTTCCGGTCTCCGAGGCCATCGACAAGACCATGTGGGAGCACAAGAAGCTGTTCCCCAACGCTGATTTCTACCACGCCTCGGCCTATCACTTCATGGGCATCCCGACCAAGCTGTTCACGCCGATTTTCGTCTGCTCACGCCTGACCGGCTGGGCGTCCCACGTGTTCGAGCAGCGTGCCAACAACCGCATCATCCGCCCCAGCGCCGAGTACATCGGCGTCGAACAGCGCAAGTTCGTGCCAATCGAACAACGCTGAGAATGGTGCAAGCGCCTGCCTCGACCCTACAGAAGGCGGCATCAGGCTTCCGCCCTTTGAAACAAACCGTGACCGAGTCCTGACAATGAACACTGAATATCGCAAACAGCTGCCCGGCACCTCGCTCGACTTTTTCGACGCCCGCGAGGCGGTCGATGCGATCAGGCCAGGCGCCTACGCCACATTGCCTTACACCTCCCGCGTGCTTGCCGAAAACCTGGTGCGGCGCTGCGCCCCGGCGACCCTCGACGCCTCGCTCAGCCAACTGATCGAACGTCGTCGCGATCTGGACTTTCCCTGGTTTCCGGCGCGCGTGGTGTGCCACGACATCCTCGGTCAGACCGCGCTGGTGGACCTCGCCGGGCTGCGTGACGCCATCGCCGACAAGGGTGGCGACCCGGCCCAGGTCAATCCAGTGGTGCCGGTGCAGTTGATCGTCGACCATTCGCTGGCGGTCGAATGCGGCGGTTATGACCCGGATGCGTTCAGCAAGAACCGGGCGATCGAAGACCGTCGCAATGAAGACCGCTTTCACTTCATCAACTGGACCAAGCAGGCGTTCAAGAACGTCGAGGTGATCCCGCCGGGCAACGGCATCATGCACCAGATCAATCTGGAGCGGATGTCGCCGGTGATCCAGACCCTCAATGGCGTCGCGTTCCCGGATACGCTGGTCGGCACCGACAGTCACACGCCCCACGTCGACGCGCTGGGCGTGATCGCCATCGGCGTCGGAGGGCTGGAAGCGGAGAACGTCATGCTCGGGCGCGCCTCCTGGATGCGCCTGCCGGACATCATCGGTGTCGAACTGAGCGGCCGCCCTCAGCCAGGCATTACCGCCACTGACGTGGTGCTGGCGCTGACCGAATACCTGCGTCAACAGAAAGTCGTGGGGGCCTACCTCGAGTTCTACGGGGAAGGTGCCCACGCATTGACCCTGGGCGATCGCGCCACCATTTCCAACATGGCGCCGGAATACGGCGCAACCGCGGCGATGTTCTCCATCGATCAGCAGACCATCGACTACCTCAGGCTCACCGGTCGTGACGAGGCGCAGGTCAGGCTGGTCGAGACCTACGCCAGAGAAACCGGGCTGTGGGCCGATGCCCTGAGCAGCGCCGAGTACGAACGCGTGCTGCATTTCGATCTTTCCAGTGTCGTGCGCAACATGGCCGGGCCGTCCAATCCCCATGCCCGCGTTGCCACCGCGGACCTTGCCGCCAAAGGCATCGCCAGCGCCTGGGAACAGACCCCGGGGCTGATGCCGGATGGGGCCGTGATCATCGCCGCCATCACCAGCTGCACCAATACCAGCAACCCGCGCAACGTCATCGCCGCCGGTCTGCTGGCACGCAATGCCAACCGGCTGGGGCTGACCCGCAAACCCTGGGTGAAGTCGTCGCTGGCGCCAGGTTCCAAGACCGTGGCGCTGTACCTGGACGAAGCGGGGCTGACTGCCGAACTCGAGCAGTTGGGCTTCGGCGTCGTGGCCTTCGCCTGCACGACCTGCAACGGCATGTCCGGTGCGCTGGATCCGGTGATTCAGCAGGAAATCATCGACCGTGATCTCTACGCGACCGCCGTGCTGTCGGGCAACCGGAACTTCGACGGGCGCATTCATCCGTATGCCAAACAGGCCTTTCTCGCCTCACCGCCACTGGTGGTCGCCTACGCGATTGCGGGCACTATTCGCTTCGATATCGAGAAGGATGTGCTGGGTGTCGGGGCCAATGGCGAAGAAATCCGCTTGAAGGACATCTGGCCAGCCGACGAAGAAATCGACGCGGTGGTCAAGGCCTCGGTCAAGCCTGAGCAGTTCCGTCAGGTCTACATCCCGATGTTTGCCATCCACGAAGACACCGGTCCGAAAGTCGAGCCGTTGTATGACTGGCGGCCGATGAGCACCTATATCCGTCGTCCGCCGTACTGGGAAGGCGCGCTGGCCGGCGCGCGCACACTGCAGGGCATGCGGCCGCTGGCAGTCTTGCCGGACAACATCACCACCGATCACCTGTCGCCTTCCAACGCGATCATGCTCGACAGCGCGGCGGGCGAGTACCTGGCGAAAATGGGCCTGCCCGAGGAGGACTTCAACTCCTATGCCACTCACCGGGGCGATCACCTGACCGCGCAACGCGCGACGTTCGCCAACCCGAAACTGTTCAACGAAATGGTCGTGGAAGGCGGCAAGGTCCGGCAGGGCTCGCTGGCACGCATCGAGCCTGAGGGCAAGGTCACGCGGATGTGGGAGGCCATCGAAACCTACATGGAGCGCAAGCAGCCGCTGATCATCGTGGCCGGTGCCGACTACGGTCAGGGCTCCTCGCGGGACTGGGCGGCCAAGGGCGTACGGCTGGCAGGCGTCGAGGCGATCGTTGCCGAAGGTTTCGAACGTATTCATCGCACCAACCTGGTCGGAATGGGCGTGTTGCCGCTGGAATTCAAGCCGGGCACCAATCGCACCACGCTGAACATCGACGGCAGCGAAACCTTCGATGTAATCGGCGAGCGCACCCCGCGTACCACCTTGACCCTGGTAATTCATCGCAAGAACGGCGAGCGCCTGGAAGTGCCGGTCACCTGTCGTCTGGACACCGGCGAGGAAGTCTCGATCTACGAAGCGGGCGGTGTGTTGCAGCGTTTCGCCCAGGATTTCCTCGAATCTTCCGCGGTGGCCTGACCGGACTGCCGACATCTCCCGAGGCGATGTCGGCGGCCTTTATATAGGAAAAGATTTCATGGCTCATACAGCGCAAATCAGGATACCCGCGACGTACCTGCGCGGCGGTACCAGCAAAGGCGTGTTCTTTCGGCTGCAAGACCTGCCCGAGGCGGCTCAGGTGCCCGGCCCGGTCCGCGATGCCTTGTTGCTGCGAGTGATTGGCAGTCCCGACCCTTACGCCAAACAGATCGACGGCATGGGCGGCGCGACGTCGAGCACCAGCAAAACGGTGATCCTGTCCAAAAGCACGAAGCCTGATCACGACGTCGATTACCTGTTCGGTCAGGTGTCGATAGACAAGCCTTTCGTCGACTGGAGCGGCAATTGCGGCAACCTGTCGGCCGCGGTCGGCCCCTTTGCGATCAGTAACGGCCTGGTCGATGCAGCACGCGTGCCGCAAAACGGCGTGGCCATCGTGAGGATCTGGCAGGCGAACATCGGCAAGACGATCATTGCCCGCGTGCCGGTCACTGATGGCGCGGTGCAGGAAACCGGCGATTTCGAGCTGGACGGCGTGACCTTTCCGGCGGCTGAAGTGCAGTTGGAATTCATGGACCCTGCGGCGGAAGAAGAGGGCGGCGGTGGTTCGATGTTCCCCACGGGTAATCTGGTCGACGATCTTGAGGTGCCAGGCCTGGGCACGTTCAAGGCGACGATGATCAACGCGGGGATTCCAACGATCTTCGTCAATGCCAGTGACATCGGCTACACCGGCACTGAGTTGCAGGACGCGATCAACGCTGATCCTGACGCCCTGGCCCGATTTGAAACCATCCGCGCCTACGGGGCTGTGCGCATGGGGCTGATCGGCCATGTCGATGAAGCCGCCAGACGGCAACACACGCCCAAGGTCGCGTTCGTGGCGCCGCCCAGGGATTACCTGTCCTCCAGCGGCAAGGCAGTGACGAAGCAGGACACCGACCTGCTTGTGCGGGCGATGTCGATGGGCAAGTTGCACCACGCAATGATGGGCACCGCAGCGGTGGCGATCGGCACCGCGGCCGCCATCCCCGGGACGCTGGTCAACCTGGCCGCCGGTGGCGGCGAACGCAGCGCCGTGCGTTTCGGGCACCCGTCCGGCACCCTGCGCGTTGGCGCCGAAGCGGCGCTGGCCGAGGGTCAATGGCAGGTGAAGAAAGCCATCATGAGCCGCAGCGCGCGGGTGTTGATGGAGGGGTGGGTTCGCGTGCCAGGCGATAGCTTCTGAGTTTTGCTTTTTTTGTAGGAGCGCGCTTGTCCGCGAAAGCGTTCTGTCAATGACACATGCGTGACTGACACGACGCATTCGCGGGTAAGCGCGCTGTTGAGATTTGAAAAGAGCTATTTAAACCGTCGCTCGACGCCTTTCTCCACCAGCACCTTCGCCGAGATTTCTTCGACCGAGAAATGGGTGGAATTGATGTTCGGAATGTTTTCCCGGCGGAACAGGTTCTCCACTTCACGCACTTCGAATTCACACTGGGCGAAGCTCGAATAGCGGCTGTTGGGTTTGCGCTCATGGCGGATCGCGGTCAGGCGGTCCGGGTCGATGGTCAGGCCGAACAGCTTGTTGCGGTGCTGCTTGAGCGCGGCCGGCAACTGCAGGCGCTCCATGTCGTCTTCGGTGAGCGGGTAGTTGGCCGCGCGAATGCCGAATTGCATGGCCATGTATAGACAGGTAGGCGTCTTGCCGCAGCGCGACACGCCCACCAGAATGATGTCTGCCTTGTCGTAATAATGGGTTCTGGCACCGTCGTCGTTGTCCAGCGCGAAGTTCACCGCCTCGATCCGCTCCATGTAATTGGAGTTGTGACCGATGGAGTGAGATTTGCCCACCGAATAGGAAGAGTGTGAACTAAGCTCCTGCTCCAGCGGGGCCAGGAACGTCGAGAAGATGTCGATCATGAAGCCGTCGGAGGTCGCCAGGATCTCGCGGATGTCCTGATTGACGATGGTGTCGAAGATGATCGGACGCACCTCGTCCTTCTCGGCCGCCTTGTTGATCTGCTGGACCATGGCCCGGGCCTTCTCGACGCTGTCGATATAGGGCCTCGTGAACTTGTTGAACGTTATGTTTTCAAACTGCGCTAGCAGGCTCTGGCCAAGGGTTTCGGCGGTGATGCCGGTGCCGTCGGAGATAAAGAAAGCGGATCGTTTCATTTGCGCCCTGGGCCTTAAGCTGGTGACGATTCTTGGATATCATAGGCGGGCTTGCGCGCCATGACTGGCCGCAGTCTACCTTTTTTCAGGGTACTGTTTTCAAAGGTACGGATGTCAAAGGTACAGATGTTCAGGATCCAGACCACCCGTGCGCAGAATCCGCTTTTCCTGTGGTTCCAGCACCAAAGCTTTTCCCAACAACAAATCGGTTAGTGGAGAGATCACCTTGGTAGAGTACGTAGTTTCCCTCGATAAGCTCGGCAAACATGATGTTGAGCACGTGGGGGGCAAGAACGCATCCCTCGGCGAGATGATCAGCAACCTGGCGGGCGCAGGCGTTTCCGTTCCCGGTGGCTTCGCCACTACAGCTCAGGCCTATCGTGATTTTCTTGAGCAGAGTGGTCTGAACGATCAGATTCACAAGGCACTCGATGCCCTTGATGTCGACGACGTCAACGCGCTGGCAAAGACCGGTGCGCAGATTCGTCAGTGGATCATGGAGGCCGAATTCCCCGAGAAGCTCAATGCCGAGATCCGTACCGCCTTCGCCGAATTGTCGGCGGGCAACCCGGACATCGCCGTTGCCGTGCGTTCTTCCGCCACCGCAGAAGACCTGCCGGACGCCTCGTTCGCCGGCCAGCAGGAAACCTTCCTGAACATTCGCGGCGTCGACAACGTGATCCGCGCGGCGAAAGAAGTATTCGCCTCGCTGTTCAACGATCGCGCCATTTCCTACCGTGTGCATCAGGGCTTCGATCACAAGCTGGTCGCCCTGTCTGCCGGCGTGCAGCGCATGGTTCGCTCCGAAACCGGCACTGCAGGCGTGATGTTCACGCTGGACACCGAATCGGGTTTCCGTGACGTGGTGTTCATCACCGGCGCCTACGGCCTGGGCGAAACCGTCGTTCAGGGCGCGGTGAACCCTGACGAGTTCTACGTTCACAAGAACACCCTTGAAGCCGGTCGTCCCGCGATCCTGCGCCGCAACCTGGGCAGTAAGGCGATCAAGATGATCTACGGCGAAGAAGCCAAGGCCGGCAAATCGGTCAAGGTCATCGACGTCGACGCCGCCGACCGTGCGCGTTTCTGCCTGACCGATGAAGAAGTCAGCAACCTGGCGCGCCAGGCAATGATCATCGAAAAACACTACCAGTGCCCGATGGACATCGAATGGGCCAAAGACGGTGACGACGGCAAGCTTTACATCGTTCAGGCCCGTCCTGAAACCGTGAAGAGCCGTACCTCGGCCAACGTCATGGAACGCTACCTGCTCAAAGAGAAAGGCACCGTTCTGGCGGAAGGTCGCGCCATCGGTCAGCGCATCGGCGCCGGCAAGGTGCGCATCATCAAGGACGTGTCCGAGATGGACAAGGTTCAGGCAGGCGATGTGCTGGTCTCCGACATGACCGACCCGGACTGGGAACCGGTGATGAAACGCGCCAGCGCCATCGTCACCAACCGTGGCGGGCGCACCTGCCACGCGGCGATCATCGCCCGTGAACTGGGCATTCCCGCCGTCGTCGGCTGCGGCAATGCCACAGAGCTGTTGAAAGATGGCCAAGGCGTCACCGTGTCCTGCGCCGAAGGCGACACCGGTTACATCTTCGAAGGCGAGCTGGGCTTCGACATCAAGCAGAACTCCGTCGACGCCATGCCTGAACTGCCGTTCAAGATCATGATGAACGTCGGCAATCCTGACCGTGCCTTCGACTTCGCTCAGCTGCCAAACGCCGGTATCGGCCTGGCGCGTCTGGAATTCATCATCAACCGCATGATCGGCGTGCACCCCAAAGCGCTGCTGAACTACCCGAATCTGCCGCTGGACATCAAGGAAAGCGTCGACAAGCGCATTGCCGGGTACAACGATCCGGTCGGGTTCTATGTCGAGAAGCTGGTGGAAGGGATCAGTACGCTGGCCGCAGCGTTCGCGCCGAAGAAAGTCATCGTGCGTCTGTCGGACTTCAAGTCCAACGAGTACGCCAACCTGATCGGCGGCAAGCTCTACGAGCCGGAAGAAGAGAACCCGATGCTGGGCTTCCGCGGTGCGTCGCGTTACATCAGCGAAAACTTCCGCGACTGCTTCGAACTCGAGTGCCGCGCCCTCAAGCGCGTGCGCAACGAGATGGGCCTGACCAACGTCGAGATCATGGTGCCGTTCGTGCGCACCCTGGGCGAGGCCAGTCAGGTGGTCGATCTGCTGGCCGAAAATGGTCTGGCCCGTGGCGACAACGGTCTGCGCGTCATCATGATGTGCGAATTGCCATCCAACGCCCTGATGGCCGATGAGTTCCTCGAGTTCTTCGACGGTTTCTCCATCGGTTCCAACGACCTGACCCAGTTGACCCTGGGCCTGGATCGCGACTCCGGGATCATCGCGCACCTGTTCGATGAGCGTAACCCGGCGGTCAAGAAGCTGTTGTCCAACGCCATTCAGGCCTGTAACAAGGCTGGCAAGTACATCGGCATCTGCGGTCAGGGCCCGTCCGACCACCCGGATCTGGCGCGCTGGCTGATGGAGCAGGGCATCGAAAGCGTTTCGCTCAACCCCGACTCGGTGCTGGAGACCTGGTTCTTCCTCTCCGAAGAGGAAGCTCCAACGTGATGTAAATCGAGTAAGATGCTGGCCCGTTTTGCCGGGCCGGCTTCTTGAGAAGGGCGGTCTTGATGAGTCCGCCCTTTTTCATGCCCTTTTTTTACCTGACAGGTTCAGCCCGCGGACAGCCCTGGCGTGCTATTGCGGGCGTGACCTTCTCCGAATCAAGCAAGAGCAATATGCAAAGCAGCAGTCACCTCTTTCCAGTGGCCCTGATCAGCGCCGAACGACGCGGCGATCTGATCGAGGACGTTTATCGCCTCAAACCCGGCAACAGCATGGATTTCACGGTCGAGCTGGCCGTGACGCGTCTGGGTCTGGTCGCCGATCCGGATGTGCGCGGCGTGCCCGTGATCCTGCTGCACGGCAGTTTCTCCAACCGGCGCTTCTGGTATTCGCCCAAAGGCATCGGTCTGGGCGCCTACCTGGCGCGGGCAGGATACGACGTGTGGATCCCCGAGATGCGCGGGCATGGACTGTCGGCGCGCAACGAAGCGTACCGGCATAACCGCGTCGCCGATTACGCGCGCTACGACTTGCCCGCCATCGCCGCCTTCGTCGCCGAGCAAAGTGGCCAGACGCCGCACTGGATCGGCCACTCGATGGGCGGCACGACGTTGGCGGCCGCGCTGGGCGGGCATTACATCGGCGTCGATCAGGTTGCGTCTGCCGCGCTGTTCGGCAGTCAGATCACTCGCAGCTACTGGCCACTGAAAGTGCCGCCCATGCAATGGGGCGCGCGGCTGTTGCTCAAACGCTTCGAGCACGTCTCGGGGCCGCGTTTCAAGCGCGGGCCCGAAGACGAGCCGATGGGTGTCGTGCTGGAAAACATGCGTTGGCATGGCCTGTTCGGGCGCTTCGGTGACAAGAAGGAAGACTGGTGGTCAGGCCTTCGTCATGTGCAGGTCCCGCTGCTTTGCGTGGCCGGGGCAGGTGATCATCAGGATCCGGAGTGGGCCTGTCGCGAGTTGTTCGAGCAGTTCGGCTCGCCCGACAAAACATTTCTGAGCCTGGGGCGCGCGCACGGTTTCAGCGAGGACTTCGGTCATGTGCAGATGCTGGTCAGCAAAGCGGCGCAGGCTCAGGTCTGGCCGCGCGTAGCGGACTGGCTGAGCCGCAACGTTCCGCAGGCGCAGGCTGAATCAACGCTGAACGTTTCGCTGACTTCCTGAATCCTGACGAGCAAAGCGTTTCTATACGCGGGCGTTGCCGCTAAGCTACCTCCAGTTGAGTGGTTATACGGCGTGATTCAGGACAAAAACTCGTCGGTCAGGTTTTTGTTCTATATAAGGAAGCATTGTGGGCCTGGCCGCGGTCACACCAGCGTGCCGGTCGAACCCGCTGCGATGGCAATCCTTGAGAACCAAGCCCTTCACTGACAGGAGTTACCCCATGCACTACATCACTCCGGATTTGTGCGACGCCTACCCTGATCTCGTTCAGGTGGTTGAGCCGATGTTCAGCAACTTTGGCGGTCGCGATTCATTCGGGGGCGAGATCGTCACCCTCAAATGTTTCGAAGACAACTCACTGGTGCGTGAGCAGGCCGAACAGGATGGCACGGGCAAGGTGCTGGTGGTCGATGGTGGAGGCTCGCTGCGCTGCGCGCTGTTGGGCGACATGCTGGCGGAAAAAGCCGCCAGAAACGGCTGGGAAGGCATGGTCATTTATGGCTGCGTGCGCGATGTGGATGTACTGGCACAGACCGATCTGGGTGTGCAGGCGCTGGCCAGCCATCCGCTCAAGACCGACAAGCGCGGGCTGGGCGATCTGAACAAAGTGGTGACGTTCGGTGGCGTCACGTTCCGCCCAGGCGAATACCTGTATGCCGACAACAACGGCATCATCGTATCGCCCAGCCCATTGAAAATGCCGGACTGACCGGCGTGCTCGTTCAACGCATGGCAAGGACAGTGAATGTTCGATGAAACAAACGCGCAGTGGGGGCTGGTGCATGCCCTGGTGCTGGATGGAAAAGGCGGGGCGCGTTCAATCGCACGAACCGAACTGGATTGCCTGCAACTGGAGCCACAGGAAAGCGTGTGGCTTCACTGGGACCGCAGTCACCCGCAGACCCAGACGTGGCTGCGTACCGCCAGCGGTCTGAGCGAGTTCGTCTGCGACCTGATGCTCGAGGAGAACACCCGGCCGCGACTGTTGCCATTGCCGAACAATGAGTTGCTGCTGTTTTTGCGTGGCGTGAACCTCAACCCCGGCGCCGAGCCTGAAGACATGGTCTCGGTGCGCATCTTTGCCGCCGCCCAGCAGGTCATTTCGCTGCGGCTTCGCTCGCTGCGCGCCACCGATGAACTGATCGACCTGCTCAATGAAGGCAAAGGGCCGAGAACCGCTTCCGAACTGCTGGTTTATCTGGCCCAGCTGCTGACTGACAAGGTCCAGGCAGTGGTCAGCGAATTGACCGAACTGGTCGATGACATGGAAGAGCGCATCGACGCCGACGAGCGGTACATGCCGGAACATGGCAACATGGTGCACATCCGCCGAAGGGCCGCGGGCATGCGTCGCTTTCTGGCGCCGCAGCGCGAGATTTACGCCCAGCTCACGCGGAGCAAGATTCCCTGGTTCGTCGAAGATGACGCGGACTACTGGAACGAGTTGAACAACAGCCTGACACGCTATCTCGAAGAGCTGGAACTGACCCGCGAGCGAGTGGGGCTGGTGCTCGAAGCCGAAGACAGGCGCTTGAACGAGCGCATGAACCGCACGATGTACCGCTTCGGAATCATCACCGGCATCTTCCTGCCGATGAGTTTTCTGACCGGCTTGCTGGGCATTAACGTCGGCGGCATTCCGGGCTCGGACAATCCTTACGGATTTCTGTTTGCCTGTGCATTGATGGTCGTCGTCGCGCTGGGGCAAATGTGGCTGTTCAAACGGCTGCGCTGGGTGTGAGGCATAAAAAAGCTGCGCCGTCCTGCATCGAGTGTGTGACTCATGCAGACTGGCCTGCGTCTTCCAGTGACATTACGTGAGGTGCCTATGCACGACCCGTTTGAAGAATCACTGCGAGACATGCTCAATTCTTCGTCCTCCAGCCGGGACGATGACGCGGTTCTGGGACGCGTGTTGAAGACCGCGAACCGCCAGGTCGGAGCAGGTGACCTGTTCGGCCTGCTTGGTCGCTGCACCCAGGCATTGATGATTGCCGTGAATAACGGCTCGGCTCACGTTTCACCTGTTTCCCGTCGCAAGACGATTGCCAGTACTGCTTTCTCCGGTGCTAAAGACAAGGCTGACTGAATATGGAATTGGATCTCTGGACACAGAGCCTGGTTACCGCAATGACTGCGTTGTGGACCAAAGTCGCGAACTTCATCCCGAATCTTTTCGGCGCGCTGGTGGTGGTTCTTCTGGGTTTCGTCGTGGCAAAACTGCTCGACACCCTGTTGTCCAAGCTGTTGGCGAAACTGGGTCTGGATCGCCTGATGGGCGGCACCGGCCTGACCAAACTGATCAGTCGCGCGGGCATTCAGGTCCCGATTTCGACGTTGATCGGCAAGATCGTCTACTGGTTTGTGCTGTTGATTTTCCTGGTGTCAGCGGCAGAATCGCTGGGGCTTGAGCGCGTATCTGCGACACTGGACATGCTCGCGCTGTACTTGCCGAAGGTGTTCGGCGCGGCGCTGGTGCTGCTGGTGGGCGTGCTGCTCGCGCAATTGGTCAATGGCATCGTGCGCGGCGCTGCTGAAGGCGTCGGGCTGGATTATTCGGCGGGCCTTGGGCGTATCGCCCAGTGGCTGGTCATTATCATCAGTATTTCCGTGGCCATCAGCCAGCTGGAGGTCAAGACTGACCTGCTGAATCACGTGATCGTGATCGGATTGATTACCGTTGGTCTGGCCGTTGCCCTGGCGATGGGCCTGGGCAGTCGCGAAATCGCGAGTCAGATTCTGGCAGGTATTTATGTGCGGGAGCTGTATCAGGTAGGGCAACAGGTGCGTATTGGAGAGGTCGAAGGGCAGATCGAAGAGATTGGCACGGTGAAGACCACCCTGCTGACCGATGAAGGCGAGTTGGTGTCATTGTCCAACCGGATCCTTCTCGAGCAGCGAGTGAGCAGCCGCTGAACCGGCAAATCTGCTAATGTATGCCGCCGCAAAATCCCGGGACGCTCGGGACGCGGCGGACATTTATCCGACTGTCGGCACGACTTGTTTTGAATAAACCCCAATCGCTCTCTCTGCGTTACGACCCCCGCGAGCTCTCTGACGAGGAGTTGGTCGCGCGCTCGCACGCCGAGCTGTTCCATGTAACGCGCGCCTACGAAGAGCTGATGCGGCGCTACCAGCGGACACTTTTTAACGTCTGCGCGCGCTATTTAGGGAACGATCGCGATGCTGACGATGTCTGTCAGGAGGTGATGCTTAAGGTGTTGTATGGATTGAAAAATTTCGAGGGAAAATCGAAATTCAAGACCTGGCTCTACAGCATCACCTACAACGAATGCATCACGCAGTACAGGAAGGAGCGGCGAAAGCGTAGATTGATGGACGCTTTGAGCCTGGACCCTCTCGAGGAAGCGTCAGAAGAAAAGGCGCCAAAACCCGAAGAGAAGGGCGGACTCGATCGCTGGCTCGTGCATGTGAACCCGATCGACAGGGAGATTCTGGTGCTTCGATTCGTCGCAGAGCTGGAATTTCAGGAGATCGCAGACATAATGCATATGGGCCTGAGTGCCACGAAAATGCGTTACAAACGGGCACTCGATAAATTACGTGAGAAATTTGCAGGCGTTACCGAAACTTAACTCGGAGCAAATATCTCTAACGGGCAGGCAAGTTCTGATAGACTTGCCGATGAGTTGTCCCTCGATAAGTGGGACTGCTTTACAATCACCAGATGGGGATTTAACGGATGAAACTGAAAAACACCTTGGGCTTGGCCATTGGTACTATTGTTGCCGCAACTTCGTTCGGCGCGCTGGCACAAGGCCAAGGCGCAGTCGAAATCGAAGGCTTCGCCAAGAAAGAACAGTTCGACAGCGCTCGTAATTTCAAGAATGACGGCAACCTGTTCGGCGGTTCTGTTGGCTACTTCCTGACCGACGACGTTGAATTGCGTCTGGGCTATGACGAAGTGCACAACGTCCGTAGCGACGATGGCAAGAACATCAAGGGCGCGAACACCGCTCTGGACGCTCTGTACCACTTCAACAACCCGGGCGACATGCTGCGTCCGTACGTCTCGGCTGGTTTCTCCGATCAGAGCATCGGTCAGAACGGCAGCGGCGGTCGTAACCGTTCCACCTTCGCCAACATCGGCGGCGGTGCCAAGCTGTACTTCACCGACAACTTCTACGCCCGTGCTGGCGTTGAAGCTCAGTACAACATCGACCAGGGCGACACCGAGTGGGCGCCTAGCGTCGGTATCGGTGTGAACTTCGGCGGCGGCTCCAAGAAAGTCGAAGCAGCACCAGCCCCAGTTGCTGAAGTGTGCTCCGACAGCGACAACGACGGCGTTTGCGACAACGTCGACAAGTGCCCTGACACCCCGGCCAACGTTACCGTTGACGCCAACGGTTGCCCGGCTGTTGCTGAAGTCGTTCGTGTTGAGCTGGACGTGAAATTCGACTTCGACAAGTCGGTCGTCAAGCCAAACAGCTACGGTGACATCAAAAACCTGGCTGACTTCATGAAGCAGTACCCACAGACCACCACCACTGTTGAAGGTCACACTGACTCCGTCGGTCCTGACGCTTACAACCAGAAACTGTCCGAGCGTCGTGCAAACGCCGTTAAGCAAGTTCTGGTTAACCAGTACGGTGTTGGCGCTAACCGCGTAAACTCGGTTGGCTACGGCGAATCCCGCCCAGTTGCTGACAACGCAACTGAAGCTGGCCGCGCTGTTAACCGTCGCGTAGAAGCACAAGTAGAAGCTCAAGCTAAGTAATTAGCCCTCGCTTCACGAAAAACCCGGCTCAGGCCGGGTTTTTCTTTTTCCGAGTTTCGTAAAAAGCTGTTGCGCTGAATCGACAGTGTTGTAAGTCTAACTGCTCTAAATCAACGCTCTCGGCGTTCACTGCCCTTGTTCAGGGGTGGGTCAGGACGATGTGTGACGATGCGCGGATGTAAGCCTCACCCATCGGCCCGACGCCATACCTCAGCAAGCAAACGGTCCCCTCTCAGTGCTTGAGCAACCACAGCCACAGCAGCATATTCAGCAACAGCGATAACAGCGCCACGGTGCGCCAGACCTTGACGGGTTCGCGTTCCAGCAATGGTTTGGGCCGAGGGCTCGCGGTCGCAAGTTCGCCATCACGCAGTTCCAGCAGCCAATGCTCGGCGGTCTCGAAACGTTTCTCGGGATTGGCCTGAAGCGCCCGATCCAGATGATTCTCCAGCCAGAAGGGGATGTCCGGCCGGTAGCGGCTGACGGGCACTGGATGACCGAAGCGACGGTGCTGAAAGGCCTCGATTTCGCCGTATGGATAGTGCCCGGTAAGCAGGAAATACAACGTCACGCTTGCCGCATACAGATCAAGCGCCGCAGACGGTTCCGCGTTCTCGAACGCTTCCGGGGCGATGAAGCTGGGTGTGCCAGGCACTTCGCCCTCGACGCGGACGGACAGCCCCGGGCAATACGCCAGGCCGAAGTCCAGGATGCGCAGGCCTGCGCTCTCTTCGAGCAACAGATTCTCCGGCTTTATATCCCGATGGACGATGTTTCGACGGTGCAGCAGCGCGACTGCCCCAAACAGGTCCCGGGCCAGACTGAGCCAGCGCGACACTTCCATCGGGCCTTGTTGCGCCCAGGCTTGCGCCAGCGTCTGACCCGGGTACTCGCGCATGACGTAATACAGGTGCTGCCTGTGGGGCAGTGGATGAACGTCCGGAAAAAAACGTCCCGCGACCCGGCGCAGAAACCACTCTTCGAGCAGCAGCGCCTGGCCGGCACTGTCCTCGTCAACGCGGCGCTGCGGCAGGGTCTTGAGCAGCCAGCGTTGCTGCTGGCTGTCACGCACGCGATAAATCAGCGATTGTCGCGAATCGCCCAGCCGCTCCTCAATGTGCCAGCCCTCAAAGAACTGGCCCGGTTTCAGGGTGGGCGGCGACGGCCATTGCTGCAGTTGAAGCAGGGCATCGCCCAATCCGTCACTGCCCAGTCGGTCGACCTGGATCAGCAGGGCGGTGGCATTGTCCGGGCTGCCGGCAAGGTAGGCGGCGCTGACCAGCGTGCGCGCGGCCATGTCGAGGTCATCCTGCTCGCGGAGAATCGAGGCAATCCGCTGATCATTGAGCGTGGACCACACGCCATCGCTGAGCAGCAACACCCGCTCGCCTTCGCGCAGTTCGCCGTCCAGATAGTCCATGACCACGAATTGATCCAGGCCCAGCGCGCGCTTGAGAACATGCTGCATGTCGGGTTGCTCCCAGACATGATCTTCAGTGATGCGCTGCAGATGGCCCTGATGCCACCGGTAAACCCGGCAGTCACCGACGTGGGCGAGGGTGAAGCGCCGACCGCGCAGCACCAGCGCGCTGACCGTGGTCATCAGCCCGTTGGCCAGCAACCAGCGATTTTGCGCCAGCAACAGACGGTCCAGCGCCTGGGCGATGCCCCAGGTTTCCGGGGTGGCGTAGTAATCCAGCGCGAGCGCCTGCAGGGTCGAACGCGAGGCCAGGCCGCCGTCTGCGCACTGGCTGACGCCGTCAGCAAGGGCGAACAGATAACCCTTGCTGGCGGCGAGGGCCGGAACCGGCGTCACCACCCGGGTGGCGTCCTGGTTTTCCGACCGCGGACCGCGGCTGCTGAACTCCGCGCAGCGTACTGTCAGACCACTGCGGGCGGCGTCGAGGGCGACAGGCTGGTTCATCTCAGGCGGCCTCTGATCACACCCGTGCGGCGGTCACAGCCGCCGATCCCCAAGTCGTTCTCCAGCGGCGCTTGACGTTCATCAGGCCGAACCAGGCGAGAACGCCGAGCAGGGCAAACAGCCACAGGCCCAACTGGTAGTCGCCGGTGTTCTGCTTGATCGCGCCCAGGCCTGCGGCGAGCAGGAAACCGCCGATGCCACCGGCCATACCGATGAGGCCGGTCATCACGCCGATCTCTTTGTGAAAGCGCTGCGGCACCAGTTGGAACACCGCGCCATTGCCAGCGCCCAGACCGAGCATCGCGGCAACGAACAAGGCCAGCGCCGCCCATGAACTCGGCAGGTGGAAGCCCACGGCCGCAATGCAGATCGCTGCGACCGCGTACATGCCCGACAAGGTTCGAATGCCACCAAAGCGGTCGGCCAGTGCGCCGCCCAGCGGACGCATCAGGCTGCCGCCGAAGACGCACGCCGCGGTGTAATAGCCGGCCGTGACCGGGCTCAGGCCGTACTGATCGTTGAAGTAGCCGGGCAGGGCGCTGGCCAGGCCGATGAAGCCGCCGAAGGTCACGCTGTAAAAGAACATGAACCACCAGCTGTCGCGATCGCCCAGGGCCTTGAAGTAATCCTTCATGGATTTGGCTTTGGGCCGCTGCGGGGCATTTTTCGCCATCAGCGAGAACGCGATGAGGGTCAGCAGCAGTGGCAACGCGGCGAAGCCGAACACGTTGCTCCAGCCGAACGCTGCCGCCAGCGCCGGCGCGATCAGGGCGGCGAAGACGGTGCCCGAGTTGCCGGCACCGGCGATGCCCATGGCTTTGCCCTGATGCTGCGGCGGGTACCACTGCGAGGCGAGCGGCAAGGCAACGGCGAACGACGCGCCGGCCATGCCGAGGAACACGCCCAGCAACAACGCTTGCTCGTAACTGTGAACACCCAGCTGCCAGGCGCAGAGCAGGGCCAGAATGACGATCACCTGGCCAATGATCCCGGCGGTCTTCGGCGAAAGCTGGTCTGCCAGCATGCCCATCAGGAAACGCAGGAACGCGCCCGCCAGAATCGGCGTTGCGACCATCAGGCCGCGTTGCTGGGTGGTCAGCTGCAGGTCGGTGGCGATCTGCACCGCCAGCGGGCCAAGCAGGTACCAGACCATGAAGCTCAGGTCGAAATACAGGAACGCTGCGAACAGGGTCGGTTTGTGGCCGGCTTTCCAGAAGCTTGTATTCATCTCATACCTCATCTGCAGAATATCGTTGCCGGTGCGGGCGATACGTGCACCGCTACGGGTCAGGTCATGCAGGTGAAGCACCGGCTCGGCGCTCCACCCGGCCCGTTGCTACGGGCCAAAAACGAAAAAACGTCGCAACCCGGTCCGCTTGCGCGAAGGGGTGTGCGACGTCTTTGTCGTGAGTGGGGCAACCGCCGTTGGCTACCTGTAAGGTCTGTAAAGCAAGGAGCGGGCCAGCCGTCAGCCCAGTAGCTCGCTCATGGCAATGATCTGCTCGGCGACCTGAATCAGTTTCTGTTGCCGGCTCATGGCCTGGCGCCGCATGAGGGTGTAGGCCTCTTCTTCGTTGCAGTGCTTCATTTTCATCAGCAGGCCTTTGGCGGTTTCGATGCGTTTGCGCTCGGCCAGTTGCTGATCGCGGGCATGCAGTTGCGCCCGCAGGTCCTGATCGCTTTCGAAGCGCGCCATGGCCACGTCCAGAATCGGCTGCAGGCGCTGTGCGTGAATGCCTTCGACGATGTAGGCGCTGACCCCGGATTTGATTGCCTGACGCATGACGCCGGGGTCATGCTCATCGGTGAACATGACGATGGGCCGGGGCAGGTCGCGGGTCACCAGCACCACTTGCTCCATGACGTCGCGGCCGGGCGACTCCGTGTCGATGAGGATCACGTCCGGGCGCACCGCCTGCACCCGCTCAGGCAGGTCGATGATCAGGCCGGATTCGTCGATCACCTCGAAGCCCGCTTCCACGAGCGCGGCTTTCAGGCGACCGACTTTCTTGGCGGTGTCGTTGATCAGCAGGATACGCAGCATGCCGGCATCCTCCTCAAAGGTCCGCGACGACAGGCGCGGCGTCTGCCAGCGCATGCAGCTTGAAGCTGCGTGCGTAGCCGGCCGGGTCACTGCCATCCCAGATCTTGCCGTCGATCAGCTGACTGCTGCGCATGGGCGAGTCCGGGACCTCGATGCCCAGCGCCGTGGCCGCCTCGCGATACACATCGAGCTGCTGGACCGTTTTCGCGACGCCCAGATAGTCCGGGTCTTCGCGCAGCAGGCCCCAGCGGCGAAACTGGGTCATGAACCACATGCCATCGGAGAGGTAGGGCAGGTTGACCTGACCCTGGCGGTGGAAGCTGACGGCATGATGATCGGTCCAGCGATTGCCCAGGCCGTCGTCATACTCGCCCATCAGCCTGGATTCGATGGCCTCGGCGGGCGCGTTGACGTATTCGGCAGCGCTGAGCAACTGCGCCGTGCTGCGTCGATTGTCCATGTTCTGTTCAATGAAGCGACTGGCCTCCAGCACCGCCATGACCAGCGCGCGGGCGGTGTTGGGGTACTGCTGGACGAACTCCAGGCTGCAACCCAGGACTTTTTCCGGATGATCCGGCCAGATCGCCTGTGTGGTGGCGAGGGTGAAGCCCAGGTGCTGGCTCACCGCACTGGCGCCCCACGGTTCGCCGACACAGAAACCGTCGATCCGGCCCGCTTGCAGGTGTTCGACCATCTGCGGCGGCGGGACGACCACGCTGTCGACGTCGCGCAACGGATGAATGCCCTGACTCGCCAGCCAGTAGTACAACCACAAAGCGTGGTTACCGGTGGGAAACGTCTGGGCGAAGGTCAGTTTTGAATCGCTTTGGTGCGTGCGCCGGTCCAGTGCCTCAGGAGTGATCACGCCTGCGTCCTGCAAGGCCCGGGAAAGATTGATGCTTTGGCCGTTCTGATTCAGCCCCATCAACACGGCCATGTCCCTGGCCTGGCCGCCGAGGCCCAGATGCGCGGCGTAGACCAGCCCATACAGGCTGTGTGCGGCATGCAGTTGGCCGCTGACCAGTCTGTCCCGCAGGCTGGCCCAGGAGGGTTGCCGGTGCAGGTTGATGTTCAGGCCATAAGGCTGGGCGAATCCCTGGGTCGCGGCGACCACCAGTGAGGCGCTGTCGGTCAGCGCCATGAAGCCCACGTCGACGCTGTTCAGCTCCGGAGCGTCGCTGCCATTGACCCAGGCCAGCGCGGTGTTGATCGGATCATTCATGCTTTGGGTTCCGCCTGAGACTGGTCGCGCACTCGGGCGCAGCCCAATCTCCAAAAAAAAAAGTCGCCTCGCCCAGACCTTGACCGGGGCGATAGCGACGTCGTTGTCAGGCGCCTCATTCCGCCGTTGGAGCGAGGCAAGTACAGGCCCTGAAGCAATCGATATGCCAGTGATCGGCGAAACACCCGGCAAAGTTCTCCAGATGCCTCGCGCATCGACGGCGTGGACGTCTATAATCGGCCGCTGACTTCAGCCGCAATCGAGCCGCGCCCGCCCATGTATAACCTGGCCCGCCAGTTACTGTTCAAACTCTCTCCGGAAACCTCCCACGATCTGTCCCTGGACCTGATCGGCGCGGGCGGTCGTCTGGGCCTCAACGGCCTGTTCAACAAGGCGCCCGCGCAATTGCCGGTGACGGTCATGGGCCTGCAGTTCCCCAATCCGGTGGGGCTGGCGGCCGGGCTGGACAAGAACGGCGCGGCCATCGACGGTTTTGCCCAGTTGGGCTTCGGTTTCGTCGAAATCGGTACCGTGACTCCACGTCCGCAGCCCGGCAACCCGAAACCGCGGATTTTCCGCCTGCCTCACGCCGAGGCGATCATCAACCGCATGGGCTTCAACAACCTGGGCGTCGATCACTTGATCAGCCGGGTTCAGGCGGCCCGATACAACGGCGTGCTGGGCATCAACATCGGCAAGAACTTTGACACACCGGTCGAGCGGGCGGTGGATGACTACCTCATCTGCCTGGACAAGGTCTACGCCCATGCCAGCTACATCACCGTCAACGTCAGTTCACCGAACACGCCCGGCCTGCGCAGCCTGCAATTCGGCGACTCGCTCAAGCAATTGCTCGAAGCGTTGCGCGTGCGTCAGGAAACATTGACCCAGACCCACGGCAAGCGCGTGCCACTGGCGATCAAGATTGCGCCAGACATGAGCGACGAAGAAACCGTACTGGTTGCCAGCGCGTTGCTGGAGTCGGGGATGGACGCGGTCATCGCGACCAACACCACCCTCAGCCGCCAGGGCGTTGAAGGCCTGCCTCACGGTGACGAGGCGGGCGGTCTGTCGGGCGCACCGGTGCGCGAGAAGAGCACGCACATCGTCAAGGTGCTGGCCTCCGAGCTGGGCGGCAAGTTGCCGATCATCGCAGCGGGCGGGATCACCGAAGGCAAGCATGCGGCCGAGAAGATCGCGGCGGGCGCGAGTCTGGTGCAGGTTTATTCCGGTTTCATCTACAAGGGCCCGGCGCTGATTCGCGAATCGGTGGACGCGATTGCGGCGATGGCTCGGTAACTGTCTCAGGAGGTTCGCGGGCGGGAAGCCCGGATATGAAAGAGGGGTTCCGTAAGGAACCCCTCCTGGGCTTAAGCCCGCCGCCCGGATGGGGCGCGCATGGTTGATTGAAGTCGAATCGGTTTGTCGAAGAAACTTTTAGTCGGATTGTCCTTTGGTTGTGACTTGACTGATGTTGAGTGTCAGCCGACCGCGTGAAGTTCGTTGAGTCTGTGGATACCCGCAGTGCCGGTCATACCGTCCCAGTTGTCGCCGCGTCCTTCTCGCCAGCCATTGATCCAGGCTTGGCGCACTGACGGTAGAGTAAAGGGGCAAAGCTCACGGGATTTACCAGTTACGCCGTATTGATATCCGCGCGAAAATGCTCTTTCCAACGGATCACGCTTAAGTCTTCTCATAGGGTGTTGCCCTCGTTTGTTGACTGTTATGTCCCTGGAGACCTCATGTCGAGGTCAGGCAGAAATCTTCTGCCTTTGAATGCCCGCTGCCGGCGTCACGGGCGTGGTGCCGTCGTCGTTGCGGCGACGGCCTGAGGTGATTTCTAACCAATGCCCGGGATGCTGTGAATGACCGTTTTGTCATAAGAACGTAACCAATGAGGCATTAAGACCATAAGCGACGGCGTCGCTGGCGTTGCATTTTTCTGCCAGGGCCCCTGGACCGTGGCCTGCAGGCGGCAGCGCAAGTGTTTCTCAATGCCAACTGCTGGCGGTTTGCAGTCAGGCATCATTCGACGAAGGGTCGGCGATGTGACTTTTTATTGCCGCCGTTGTCGTGCTGAATAGTGGTTTTTTAATATCAGATGTCGGCTGGTTTCTGGCCGACGGACTGTCGCCACCGAAATGCATCGGGGCGATGGATGGGCACAATGTATGTGCCGTGCAGGCGATCTCCACGAAAGACGTCTGTTTGAATCGGGCCGGACAATGCGTTGTCCTGCCACTCATAGCCAAGGCTCTGGAATACTCATGTCGGACCGTTACGAACTTTTCCTCACCTGTCCCAAAGGCCTTGAAGGCCTGCTCGCTGAGGAAGCCACTGCCCTTGGCCTCCAGGAAACCCGCGAACACACCTCGACCATCCGCGGCAGCGCTGACATGGAAACCGCCTATCGGCTGTGCCTGTGGTCGCGTCTGGCCAACCGGGTATTGCTGGTGCTCAAGCGCTTCCCGATGAAAGACGCCGAGGACCTCTACCACGGCGTGCACGACATCGAGTGGGCCGATCATCTGGAGCCGGACGGCACGCTGGCGGTCGAGTTCAGCGGCCATGGTTCGGGCATCGACAACACTCATTTCGGCGCCCTGAAGGTCAAGGACGCCATCGTCGACCGCCTGCGCAACTCCGACGGTTTGCGCCCTTCGATCGACAAGCTCAACCCGGACCTGCGCGTGCATTTGCGTCTGGACCGAGGCGAGGCGATTCTGTCGCTGGACCTCTCTGGCCACAGCCTGCACCAGCGCGGCTATCGTTTGCAGCAGGGCGCGGCGCCGTTGAAGGAGAACCTGGCGGCGGCCATTCTGATCCGTTCCGGCTGGCCACGAATGGCCGCCGAAGGTGGCGCACTGGCCGACCCGATGTGCGGCGTCGGCACCTTTCTGGTGGAAGCGGCGATGATTGCCGCCGATATCGCACCTAACCTCAAGCGCGAGCGCTGGGGTTTCTCCGCCTGGCTGGGCCACGTGCCGGCGCTGTGGCGCAAATTGCATGACGAGGCGCTCGCCCGCGCCGAAGCGGGTCTTGCGAAGCCGCCGTTGTGGATTCGTGGTTATGAAGCCGACCCACGGCTGATTCAACCCGGTCGCAACAACGTCGAGCGCGCCGGTCTGTCTGACTGGATCAAGATCTACCAGGGCGAAGTCGCGACCTTCGAGCCGCGCCCGGACCAGAACCAGAAAGGCCTGGTGATCTGCAACCCGCCGTACGGTGAGCGTCTGGGCGACGAGGCAAGCCTGTTGTACCTCTATCAGAACCTCGGCGAACGCCTGCGTCAGGCCTGCCTGAACTGGGAAGCGGCGGTGTTCACCGGTGCGCCGGATCTGGGCAAACGCATGGGCATCCGCAGCCACAAGCAATACGCGTTCTGGAACGGCGCGCTGCCGTGCAAGCTGCTGTTGATCAAAGTGCTGCCGGATCAGTTCGTCACCGGCGAGCGCCGTACGCCTGAGCAACGCCAGGCTGAGCGTGAGCAGGCGGCGTACGACCAGACGCCGGACGAGCCGCCAGCGCGCCAGTTCAACAAGAACGGCAACCCGATCAAGCCTGCTCCGGCGCCTGCACCGGTCATCGAGCAGCCGCGCTTGAGTGAGGGCGGGCAGATGTTCGCCAATCGCCTGCAGAAGAATCTCAAGGCGCTGGGTAAATGGGTCAAGCGCGAAGGCATCGATTGCTACCGCGTCTATGATGCCGACATGCCGGAATACGCCATGGCCATCGACCTTTATCACGACTGGGTGCATGTGCAGGAATACGCGGCGCCCAAATCCATCGATCCGGAAAAAGCCTCGATTCGCATGTTCGACGCGCTGGCAGCCATTCCTCAGGCGCTGAACATCGACAAGAGCCGGGTGGTGGTCAAGCGTCGCGAGCGCCAGAGCGGCACCAGACAGTACGAACGGCAAAGTGCGCAGGGCCAGTTCCAGGAAGTCAACGAAGGCGGGATCAAGCTGCTCGTCAACCTCACCGATTACCTGGACACTGGGCTGTTTCTCGACCATCGCCCGATGCGCATGCGCATCCAGCGGGAAGCGGCGGGCAAGCGTTTTCTGAACCTGTTCTGCTACACCGCGACCGCCAGCGTGCATGCCGCCAAGGGCGGAGCACGCAGCACCACCAGCGTCGATCTGTCGAAGACGTATCTGGACTGGGCGCGGCGCAACCTGTCGCTCAACGGTTTCTCCGACAAGAACCGACTGGAACAGGGCGACGTGATGGCGTGGCTCGAGACCAGCCGCGACGAGTACGACCTGATCTTCATCGACCCGCCGACCTTTTCCAACTCCAAGCGCATGGAGGGTGTGTTCGACGTGCAGCGCGATCAGGTGCAGTTGATCGATCTGGCGATGGCGCGCCTGGCCAGCGGCGGCGTGCTGTATTTCTCCAACAACTTCCGCAAGTTCCAGCTCGAAGAGAACCTCACCGAGCGCTATGCCGTGGAGGAGATCACTCAGCAGACCATTGACCCGGATTTCACCCGCAACGGCAAGATCCACCGCGCGTGGAAGATCACCGCACGCTGAATCGATTGCGCTGAAAACAACGCGTCATTGTCGCCCGATGACGCCATGTTCCGGTTTTGACAGAGCGACACGCTGCACTAGGCAAACTAATGGCGAATAGCTATAAGTGAAGCTCGGACACGTGTCGCGGCAACCGCTGTGGCGTCATGAGTTTTTTTATATGTCGTCTAACCGGGCAAGCGTCAAGATTCTCGGCTTGATCAGTGAGGACACCTCTTCGTGGGCGGTTGCCGTGCTCGTCTTTTCTGCGGGCGCGTTATTGACGGGGCTCGTGGCGTTGATGAACGTCGAGTTGTATCACCGTCAATTGCAACAGCGCTTCGAACTGCTGGCCAGCGAGCGCGTCAGTCGGATTCAGGACCGCCTCGACGGGCAGATTCGTCGTCTCGACAGCCTGCGCCGTTTCTTCGTGTATTCCGACGCGGTTTCGCAGGAAGAATTCGACGGTTTCGCGCGCCCGTTGCTGGTTTTCACCCAAGCCTATTCCTGGGCGCCCCGTATAGAGGGCAGCGAACGTCAGCCCTTTGAACAGGCCGCGCGCGCAGCCGGCCAACTCGAATTTACCGTGCGCGAACTCGACACTGCCCAAGGGTGGAAGGACGCAGAGCCGCGCCCGGTCTATTTCCCGGTGCGCTTTACCCAAAGCCGCAGCACGGTGACGGTGCCGCTGGGCTTCGATGTCAATTCCGAGGCGGTGCGCCGGGCGACGCTGGATAGAGCACAGCAAACCGGCAGCATGGCGGCGACCGCGCGCATGGACCTGGTCGGGCTGGAGGCGCAGAACCGTACCGGCATCTTGCTGGTCGCGCCGGTGTTGTCGCGGGCTCGTGTCGGAGGGGATCCGGCGGGCGGGCTGCAGGGCTTTCTGCTCGCGGTGATCAGCATGCGCACGATGATGACCGAAGGGTTGCCGTCATCCGATCAGGACAACCTGACGCTCAGCCTCGTGGACGTGACAACGCCACAGACACCCGAATCCTTGTTCCAGTCTGCCAGTCCCGCCGCCGCCAGTGGCCTGCAATTGAGTCAATCGATGAGTTTCGCTGGCCGCAGCTACCGGCTGGATATCCGTCCCACACCGGTGTTCATCAACGCCAACCCTTCCTCGACCGACAGCCTGGTGATCCTCGGGGCGCTGCTCAGTTTCATGCTCAGTGCGTTGCTCTATTCATTGATCAGCCAGCGTCAGCGCGCGCTGCGCATGGTCGAGCAAAGCACCGGGCAACTGCGACAACGCGAACTGCAATTGCGCAGGGCTCACGGGCAGCTGCGCAACGTGCTCGATGCGGCGACGCAGGTGGCGATCATCGCCACGGACCTGGACGGCCTGATCACGACCTTCAACATCGGTGCGGAAAAAATGCTGGGTTACAGCAGCGCGCAAGTCTGCGGCCATCTGACGTTGCGCCAGTTGCACCTGCCCGGCGAGCTTGCAGAGCATGCCGATGAACTGAACCTGCGTTACGGACGCGAAGTGAAGACGTGCGAAGCGATGCTCGTCGAAGCCTTCGAGGAACACGGGCATCAGACCCACGACTGGACGTTCGTGCGGCAGGATGGCAGCCATCTGCAGGTAAACATGCAGGTCAGCCCGGTGCTCGATGAACAGGATCAGTGGATCGGTTATCTGGCGGTGTGCCTGGACATCACCGAACGCAAGCGCGTCGAGGAAGAACTGCGCACGATGTCCGTCACCGATGCGCTGACCGGGGTCTATAACCGGCGCTATTTTCAGGAGCGGCTGCAGGCTGAACTGCTCCGTGCGGAGCGTCATGGTGGCGTGTTCGCGGTGGTCATGCTGGACATCGATCATTTCAAATGCATCAACGATCAATTGGGGCATGCGGTCGGCGACCATGTGCTGCAGGCGATCTGCAACCGGTTGTGTCATCGCTTGCGCCGCAGTGACGTGTTCTGTCGCCTGGGCGGCGAGGAGTTCATGGTGTTGTGCCCGGACACCGATGGCGATCAGGCCTATGGCCTGGCCAGTGAGTTGTGGGCGGCGCTGCGGTCCGAGCCGGTCGACGGCGTGGGCCGGGTGACGGCCAGTTTCGGCATTGCCAGTTGGCGCAAAGGCGAGGGCGGTGATGCGTTGCTGCTGCGCGCGGACTCGGGCGTATATGCAGCGAAGATGGGCGGGCGGGACCGGATCGAGCCGGAGCTGGCCTGACGTTCCGGGCAGGGCGTCGATTCGCCAAGGGAGGCTGCCCAAGGGCGGCAGCCTCCAGTCCGACAACGCGCGGTCAGGCGCTCATCGTTGGCGGCAGCTCCATCAGTTTGTCGAGGGTGATCGGCAGGTCGCGGATGCGTTTGCCGGTGGCATGGGACACCGCGTTGGCGACGGCGGCCGCCAGCCCGGTGATGCCGATTTCACCGATGCCCCGGGCGCCGAACTCGTTGAGTTCGTAATCCGGATAATCGAGCAGAATCACATCGATTTCAGGCTGGTCAGCATGCACTGGCACCACGTATTCGGCGTAATTGTTGTTGACCGGCATGCCGTCGCGCTCATCGAAATCGGTGGCTTCGAACAGCGCCATGCCGACCCCCATGACAATCGCCCCCTCGACCTGATTGAGCGAGGTCTTGTGGTTGATGACCTTGCCGACGTCGATGGCGCTGACCACCCGCGCGACCCGCAGCCGGGAAATGCCCGGGTCCCAGCGCACCTCGACGAAGTGCACGCCAAACGACCGGAAGGAGTGTTTGCTGGTGTCGTTCATGCCGGTTTTGGCTTCACCGAAGGCGCTGGACTGTTTCTGCGCTTTGAGCACATCGGCGATGGCGAATGACTTCTCGCCACTTTTGATCTGCCCTTGCTCGAAACTCACCTGATCGGGTTTGCTGCCGGCGAACACACCCTTGGGCGCCGTGGAGAAGGCTTTCAGCTGGTCGATGGCCTGGCGCGTGGCTTCAGCGATGGCGGGCAGCACGCTTGCCGTTGCCCAGGAACCGCCGGATACCGGCGCGGGCGGGAACGATGAGTTGCCCAGTTCGACTTCGATATTGTCGAGCGCAATCCCGGTGAGGCTGCTGACCACTTGCGCGATGATGGTGTACGTGCCGGTGCCGATGTCCTGAACGCCGCAGATGGCGTAGGCCGTTCCGTCTGCGCGCAACAGCACCTGCGCCTCCGCTGGCGTGCGGTAAGCGTCCCAGTTACAGGCCGCCATGCCGTAACCGATGATCTCGGTGCCGTCTTTCATCGAACCGGGCCTGGGATCGCGCTGGCTCCAGCCGAAGCGCTCGGCGGCCTTGTCGATGCACTCCTGCAAATGATTGCTCGACCATGGCAGGTTCTGGCTCTCGTCGTGCTCGGAGACATTGAGCTTGCGGAACGCCAGCGGGTCCATGCCGATCTTGTCGGCCATTTCATCCATTGCCGATTCCAGTGCGAACAGCCCGGGCGCGGCACCCGGGGCGCGCATCGACGTAGGCGTGCCGCGGTTGACCTCGATGGTCTTGTGCGTGACTAGCACGTTGGCGCAGCTGTAGAGACTCTTGGTCGAGGTGCCGCAGTTTTCCTTGTACGGATCGGTGAACGACGTCGTGTTGATCGACTCGTGCCGTACCGAGACCAGCTTGCCCTTGTCATCGGTGGCCAGGCGCATGCGCTGGCGGGTTTCCGGGCGGTGCCCGGTGGTGGTGAACATCTGTGCACGGGGCACCACCACTTGCACGGGCCGGTCGAGGACTCTGGCGGCACCGCAGGCCGCAACCGAGTGCGGCCAGATCCACAGTTTGCTGCCGAAACCCGAGCCAATGAACGGCGCGCGCACTTCGACCTTCTCCGGCATCAGGCCGAAAATCTTCGCCAGTGAATTGCGATGCGCCACCACCCCCTGGGAAGCTTCGTAAACGATCAGTTTGCCGTTGTCCCACTGCGCGACGGTGGCGTGCATTTCCATCGGGTTGTGGGTTTCCACTGGCGTCGAGTACGTGGCGTCGATGCTGTGGGCGGCGCCGTCGAAGGCTGCGCCGGCATCGCCCCGGCTGTGGTTCGGGCTGCCGTCTTGCAACTGGCCGGCTTTGAGGCCCTGCTCAAGGTTGGCGACGGCGGAGGTCTTGCTGTAGCTGACCTTGATCTTGTACGCCGCCGCCCGGGCGTGTTCGAACGTGTCGGCGACGACCAGCGCAACGAATTGCCCGGCGTAGTAAACCGTGTCGTCTTCAAAGGGCAGACGGCTTTCGTCGGACTTGGCGGCTTTCAGAATCTGCGCGAACGACATCGGCAGGGCCGAGTTGTGGTAGAGCGAGGGGAAGTTGCCGTGGTGGAAAATCTCCAGCACGCCCGGCGATTTGCGCGCCGCGTCCAGATCCAGCGCGGTGATCTTGCCGCTGGCGACGGTGCTGAACACGCCGTAGCCGTAAGCCATGTTTTTCAGATGATGGTCGGAGGCGTACATCGCCGTGCCGGTGACTTTGCGTCGCCCGTCGATACGGCGAGGGGCCGATCCTATCATTGCGTCAGTCATGTGCGGATGCTCCATTCATAGGGCGGGCTATCAAGCGGTCAGGCTGCCGAGATTGCGCACGATAGCCTGCTGCCCCAGGGCAATCTTGTAAGCGTTGTGGCGGTAAGGGCGGGCGCCTTGCATTGCGATGGCGGCGGCCTTTTCCATGTTCTGCGGCGTCAGGGTCGCGCCTTTGAGCGCACGCTCCGCTTCCTGCGCGCGCCAGGGGCGGGTGCCGACGCCGCCCAGTGCGATCCGCGCGTCACGTACGGTGTCGCCGTCCATGACCAGAATCACCGCGCTGGACGCCAGTGCAAACTGGTACGAGGCCCGGTCACGCAGTTTCAGATACCCGGACTTGCTGCCCGCCAGCGGCGCATCGAGCGCCACGTGGGTGATCAACTCGTCGTCTTGCAGGGCGTGTTCCTTCCAGGGCGTGGCACCCGGCAGCAGATGAAAATCGAGGAAGTCGATGCTGCGCTTGCCCTTGGGACCCTGGACCTCGACCCGGGCGCCAATCGCCGCCATGGCCACGCACATGTCCGAAGGGTGAGTGGCGATGCACTGATCGCTGGTCCCGAGCACGGCGTGCACGCTGCGGTTGTGGCCGTCGATGGCCGCGCATCCTGAGCCTGGCTCGCGCTTGTTGCAGGCCGAATGACCGTCGCGGAAATAGTTGCACCTCACCCGTTGCATGACGTTGCCGGCGGTGGTCGCCTTGTTGCGCAGCTGCGTGGTCGCGCCGGACAGCAGCGCCTGCGACAGCACCGGATAATGCTCGACGATATGCGGGTGATGCGCCAAGGCACTGTTGGTGACCAGCGCGCCGATGCGCACGCTGCCATCTTTCTGCACCTCGATCTGCTTGAAGGACAGGTGATTGACGTCGATCACCTGATCGGCGGGCATCACGTCCAGCTTCACCAGATCGAGGAGGGTGGTGCCACCGGCGAGAAAGAAGGCGGTCTGGCTTTTCGCGTGGGTGGCCACCGCCTGCTCGACGCTGCCGGCGCGTACGTAATCGAGGGCTCTCATCAGGTCACCTCCTGCAACTTGATCCGCGCGCTCTGTATCGCGCTGAGAATGTTCTTGTACGCGCCGCAGCGGCAGATGTTGCCGCTCATGGCTTCGCGGACGCTGTGATCATCGCTGCCGATGTTTTTGTCCTGTAGCATCGCGACGGCGCTCATGATCTGGCCCGAGGTGCAATAACCGCATTGGTACGCGTCGTGTTCCCAAAAGGCTTCCTGCACAGGGTGCAGCTTGCCGTTGCTGGCCAGGCCTTCGATGGTGGTGATCTCGTCGCCTTCGTGCATTGCGGCCAGAGACAGGCATGAATTGATCGAAGTGCCGTTGACGTGCACGGTGCACGCGCCGCACTGGCCGTGGTCGCAGCCCTTTTTGGTGCCGGTGAGTTGCAAGCGGTCACGCAATACGTCGAGCAAGGCGGCATTGGCCGGAAGGTTCAAGGTGTGCGTCTGGCCATTGACCTTGAGGGTCATGCGCCGTTCGTCTTTGGCTGGCGGAGCGGTGTCATCGGGGACGGCGGCCTGGGCTTCCAGGGCCTGGGTCCACATTGGGGCGGTGGCGGCGGCAAGGCCGGAGACGCCAATCGATTTCAGAAAGTTTCGGCGCGAAGGTGCGGTGAAGGACTTGAGGTCCGATTCTGTTTCTTTTTTATCAGGCTGATCGGTCATGGACGGGTTCCTCGTCAGCATTGAACCAGGTCTGCGCGCCGACGGTGGGCAGCGCGCAGTCACGAACGGCAGTGGATGCTTCAAGCCGCCAACGATAACCAATCATCGGCCGGAGCATTCTTTTGAATATCTACATACACTTTCGAATTATTTTCATTAATGCGCGTGACGGCTGCGGGCAGCGGTCGCACGTGAAGTGTCGCATCAGGAAAAACGCGGCCTGCGGGACATGGCCGCAGGTGTGTGACCTGCGCTGATACGATTGGTTGCGGGTTTTTTGCCGGCTGCAGAACACAGATTGTTACGAAAGGGCCGGGTCGGCGCGCAGTCGGCGCCGGCCCGGTGACGCGTCGATCAGGCGGCTGACGCTTCTTCCTTGAGCGTGGCCATGTCGATGACGAAACGGTACTTCACATCGCTTTTGAGCATGCGCTCGTAGGCTTCGTTGATGTCCTTCATCTTGATCATCTCGATGTCCGAGACGATGCCGTGGCGGGCACAGAAATCCAGCATCTCCTGGGTTTCCTGAATCCCGCCGATGAGCGAACCGGCCAGACTGCGGCGCTTGAAGATCAGGTTGATCACCGACGGCGACGGGTGCGCATGATCCGGAACACCGACCAGGGTCATGGTGCCGTCGCGCTTGAGCAGGTTGAGGAACGCATCCAGGTCGTGGGGCGCTGCAACGGTGTTGAGGATGAAGTCCAGCTTGTTGACCTGAGTGGCCATTTCGTCAGGATTCTTCGACACGATCACCTCATCGGCGCCCAACCGCAGCCCGTCTTCACGCTTGTTCGGCGAGGTGGTGAACAGCACCACGTGAGCGCCCATCGCGTGGGCGATCTTGACCGCCATGTGGCCCAGACCGCCGAGGCCGACCACGCCGACTTTCTTGCCGGGACCGACCTTCCAGTGATGCAGCGGCGAGTACGTGGTGATGCCAGCGCAGAGCAGCGGCGCAACGGCGGCGAGATTGTCGCTGTGGGAAATCTTCAGAACGAATTTCTCTTTCACCACGATCTTGTCGGAGTAACCGCCAAAGGTATTTTCGCCACCGAAGACCGGCCCGTTGTAGGTGCCGGTGAACCCGCTTTCACAATACTGCTCGTCGCCCTCGGCGCAGGATGCGCACTGCTGGCAGCTGTCGACGATGCAGCCGACACCGGCCAGATCACCGACCTTGAAGTGCTTCACATTGGCGCCGACCGCGGTGACTTTGCCGACGATCTCGTGGCCCGGCACCGAGGGGTACAGCGTGTTGTTCCATTCGTTGCGTGCCGTGTGCAGGTCCGAGTGACAGACGCCGCAGAACAGGATGTCGATCTGAACATCGTCGGCGCCCGGATCGCGACGCTCGATCTGGAAGGGTGCGAGCCGGTCGGTCGGTTTCTGCGCGGCGTAGCTGTAAGTCTTGATCATTTTGCGATCATCTCCAGTGTCAAAAGGGAACGTGGATTCGCTGTGAGAGACAGGCGAGGGCGGGCAAAGGTCAATGCCAGATCGAAACCTGCGATGCCGGTCGGTCCGACAAAAGTGCCTGTGGTTTCTTTCATTCCGTGGGCAATCTGCCGATAACAAACAGACAGGCACGTGAAATGTCGTGAAATCCCGTTTTTTCGTCGTTAATAGGCAGCAAAAACGAATATGGCGCTTGCAACCATCTGTCACACCCCATGAAGATAGCCCAGTCTCACGCTGGCAATGGAGCGCCTATGAATTCTCATGTCTCGACCCCCACCGGGTGCTCGTCATTCACTGTCGGGCAAGCGTGTGACCCTGTTAGCGAAGGGGTGGAAGTTGCGCCGTCCATGATTGACGAAAACTCTCTGGAAACACTGTTGCGGGCAGCCAGGCTGGCGGCTCCGGATCTGAGCTGGGCCGCCTATCGCGCCAACCAGCACATGCACCTGCTCGGGCAGGGCGATGCATCGACCGAGTGGCCGGCACACATTCCCCGCGAGGGCTTCGATGCATTCTGCCGTGAACACGGCCTGCAGCGATGGGTGACGGGGCATGGCGAGGCGCCGCTGGGCTGGCTGCTGACGCCGGAGCGCGAAGCGGGCAACCCTCTGCTGGCGCAGTTGGCGGGCAAGCTGGGTCTGCGTCTGCAGACCGACGCGCTGGCGCGGGCCCAGGCCACTCAGCGGGTGCTGTACCAGATCACCTACCTTGCCAGCTCGACCCGTGACCGCTCGGCCTTCCTGCAAGGTGTTCACGAGCAGCTGTCGACCCTGATCGACGCCGAAAACTTCTATCTGGCGCTGTACGAAAGCCACAGCGGCAAGATCACTTATCCGTACTACATCGACATCACCGACGTCGACGCGCTGGAGGCCGAAACCCAGGAGTTTCTCGATCCGGAACGGCTGTCCATGACCGGCTACGTGCTGACCACCGAACAACCGCTGTTCGTCGATTCCGCCGCCATCGAACGGGCGCAGGCGCTGGACAAGTTTCACTGCGTCGGGCATCGCCCCGAATTCTGGATGGGGGCGCCGCTGAAAAACGCATCCGACGACGTGTTCGGCATGCTGGCAATGCAGGTCTATGACCTGGAGCGGGTCTACAGCGTCGAGGATCAGGAGTTGTTTCTGGTGGTGGCGCGCCACGTGGCGATGGCCCTGGACCGAATTCTGCACCGCGCCCAACTGGAAGAGACCGTGGCCCGGCGGACGCTGGAGTTGTCGCGGCTCAACGATGCACTGCGCAGCGAAGTGGCCGATCGTGAGCGCGCCGAGCACCTGCAAAGCGCGTTGTTCCAGATCGCCGAGCTGTCCAGTCAACCGGGCGACATGGCCGATTTGTTCAAGAGCCTGCACGGCATCGTCGGCGAGCTGCTGTTCGCCCTCAACTTCTACATCGCGCTGTTCGACGACGCCACGGGCGAAGTGACCTTTCCCTATTATGTCGACGAGCGTCTGGTGGTGCGGCCGAACCCGCGCCGGGGTGAGCGCGGATTCACCGAGTACGTGATTCGCCAGCGCCGTCCCTGCCTGATCGACAGCGTCGAAGCGCGGCGCCTGGAGACCAATGGCGAAATCACCATTCAGAACGAAATCAACCGTTCCTATTCCTGGCTGGGCATCCCGTTGTTCGAGGGCGATGTCGTGCGCGGCGTTCTCGCGGTGCAGAGTTATTCGGCCGACGTCAGCTATTCGCTGCGCGATCAGGAGCTGCTGACCTTCGTATCCCGGCACATCGACACCGCGTTGTCCCGTCGCAGCGCCGCGGAGGCCGTGCATACCGCCAACCTGCGCCTGGAGGCGCGGGTTCAGGATCGCACGCGCGAGCTCGATTTCGCCAACGCCAAGCTGCAGCACGAGAACGCCCATGACTCGCTGACCGGTCTGCCCAATCGCAGCCATCTGCAACAGCGTCTGCAGATTGCCTGGGAGCAGTTCTGCAACAACGGCGAAGAGCTGGTGGTGATGTTCATTGACCTTGACCGCTTCAAGATGGTCAACGACAGCCTCGGCCATCATTCCGGTGATCAGTTGCTGATCCAGGCGGCCGATCGTCTGCGCAGCTGCATGCGCGAAAGCGACCTGCTGGCGCGGCTTGGCGGCGATGAGTTTGCGGTCCTGGCCTATTCCGCGCCACCGGACGTTACCGTGGCCATCGCCGAGCGCATTCTGCTGGCGTTCGACGTGCCGTTCTATATCGACGGCCATGCGGTGTTTTCCTCCTGCAGCATTGGCGTGGTCGGCGCCGATCGGCAATTCCATCACGAGCCTGCGGACCTTCTGCGCGACGCCGACACGGCCATGTACCGGGTCAAGAATGCGGGGCGTGACAGCTACGCGGTGTTCAACCAGGAAGTGCGCCGCGAAGTGTCCGACCAGATGGAGCAGGAAACCGCGCTGCGTAACGCGCTCAAGCGCACCGACGAGTTGCTGCCGTATTTCCAGCCGATCGTCGACGTGGCCACTGGCAGGATCCTCGCCCTGGAAGCGCTGATCCGCTGGCGTCAGGCCGACGGCCGGGTGATCGCGCCAGGGCATTTCCTGCCGGCGCTGGAAGGGCTGCGGCTGATCGGCCGGTTGGATTTCTACATGCTCCAGCAAGTGGTCGCGATGCTGGCGCAGCCCGATCACGCGCATTGGCCGACCGTTCACGTGAACTGCTCCAGTTACAGCATCAGCCGACCCGAGTTCGCCGGCGAAGTGTTGGGCCTGCTCAGTCAGCATGGCGTCGCGCCGTCGCGCATCTGTCTTGAGCTCACCGAAGGTGCGCTGGTGGCGGAGCCAGAACTGGCGCGCCAGGCCATGAAGCATCTGGCCGATAACGGCGTATCGGTGGTGCTCGATGATTTCGGCGCAGGCTTCTCGTCACTCAGTTACGTGCATCAGTACCATTTCAGCGGCCTGAAGATCGACAAGTCGTTCACCCTGGAGCTGACCACCAGCTCTCGCAGCCGGGCGATCGTTCGCGCCATCGTGCGCATGGCTGAGTCGCTGGGGCTGACCGTGGTCGCCGAAGGCGTCGAGGACGCGGCAACCTTGCAGTTGCTGCGCGAAATGGGCGCCGGGCAGGCGCAGGGTTATTACTTCTCGATGCCGGTGCCGCAGGACAAACTGGACCTCAGCACGCTGCAATGACATCCGCTGTCCGGCCTGTATGGGTGAGGGCCGCGAGCTGACTTGCAGTGTGCACTGACACCGTGCTGCCGTTCGCTTGGCAAGTCTGGAGGCGGGCTTCTCGGAACTCCGCCGTGTCGCCCGAACGCCGTTCCGGCTGATGGGCGAAGCGCGTGAAGAGCCGGCGGGCGGCCTCAGGGCTGGACGCTTTCCAGTCCTGTACACCCTTGTTAGACTCCTGACCATGTCAGATTCCAACGCTCAAAAACCCGATGCACCGGCCATGCCGACCTTCGCTTTCTGCCCGGTCATCACCGCGCTCGAAGTGATCGGCGAGCGCTGGGTCATTCTCATCCTGCGCGATCTGCTGCGTAACCCCACACGGCGTTTTCAGGACCTGCAGGATTCGCTCAAGGGCTGCGCGCCCAGCACATTGTCCACTCGGCTGAAGTCACTGGAAGCTCACGGTCTGATCGAGCGGCGCCAGTACGAGCAGCATCCGCCGCGCCTGGAATACCTGCTGACCGCCAAGGGCCGCGAGGTCGGTCCGGTGGTGGCGTCACTGCGCGACTGGGGCCTGCGATTGCAGGCCCTCGATCCACCCCAGTGACGGTCCGATCTGATCCGAGCCTGGCACGCCGCGCAATTCGTCTGCTCTTGCGCTGCCCGCACAAAGACCGGCTACGCTGATTTTGCAGCGCGACGGCATGTTCCCTGAAACATGGTTTTCCTCGACGGCTGAAATGGAGTTCTATCTTCTTGGGGGAAGACCATGCAAGGGTGTCGCTCTGTACGCCAGGCGCTGTGCGCGCTGTCAGCGATGATGTGTGTCTGTGTCGCCGCCGCGGCCGAGCAGCAGCTGACCAGTATCGGGTCGTTGACGATGGTCGGCGGCAAGATCAAGCAATGTTCGCTGGGCTATCGAACCTACGGCACGCTGGCCGCCGACCAGAGCAACGTGGTGCTGGTCCCGACCTGGCTGACCGGGCGTACCGCCGACCAGATCGACATGATCGGCCCGGGCAAGCTGGTCGACACTGACCGCTGGTATGTCATCGCCCTGGATGCGGTGGGCAACGGGGTGTCGTGCTCGCCCTCCAACAGCAAAAGCAATCCGCGCCTGAAGTTTCCTCAGTTCGGCATCCGCGACATGGTCAAGGCCCAGCATCGTCTGCTCGCGCTGAACCTTGGGATCGACCACGCCCACGCCATCGTCGGCATTTCCATGGGCGGCATGCAGGCGCTGCAGTGGGCTGTGATGTATCCCGATTACGCCAGCAACATCGTCACCATCGTTGCCACGCCGCAACCCACCGCCAGTGATCTTCGCGCCTGGAATGCCGAGATCGCGGCCATCGAGCGCACGCCTGGCTGGAATGGCGGCGACTACTTGCCGGGCACGGCCTTCAAGGGCCTGACGGCCTTGCACACCGAGTTTTTGTGGACGCCGGAACACGTCGCGGCCAAGGCTGTGGCGAGCAAACGGCCGAGTGCCGACACGCTCCACGGCACGCAGACCAGCCAGAGCTTCAGCGCGGTTGACTGGTACCGGCAATTGCAGGCCATGACGTCTTTCGGGCTGGCCCGCGACGGCGACATGGCGGCGTTGGCCGGGAAGATCAAGGCGCGCCTGTTGATTGTGACGTCCGAGCAGGATCGTCTGGTCGATCCGGCGCCTTCCAAGGCATTGGCGGCACAGACGCGGGCGAAGCTGTTGGTGCTGGACAACGACTGTGGGCACATGGCGCCGGCCTGTGAGCCGGGCAAGGTCGATCGCGCGCTCAAGGATTTTCTCAAGTGACGACGCCCGACAACTGAGCGGCAACGCCGTGCGCCGGGCGGCCATTCCCTGCCGCTGTCGGCAAGCGGGCGCGCTCCGAACGGTCCATTCGCTTCCGCGCACCGCGCTGCAGCCCCCGTCGCGCCTGGGTTCTGGGGGATGTAACAGGATGTGGCATCTGTTTTGCTGTCCATCCGTTTACATCGACAACCCGGATAAGGAGGTGAAAGATGATTATCGGTAACAGTGCCATCCAGCACTTCGTGTCGAAGGCCGTGGCTCACACGCACCTGGACCCGACGGACAAGGATGCGTACAACACTGCAGTGGCCGGCGCTTCATCTGCCCCGGTCGCGGCAATCGCGGGCAGCACGGACAGCGCGACTCAGGGCAGTGCCGACGACAAGCAGGGCTACGACGAGTCTTTCGCCAAAATGATGGTGAACCTCAAGGCAGCGCTGGCCAACACCACCGCCTCGGTGTCGGACGATAAAGCGGCTGCAGCCGCGGCATTTTCGTCCAGCACTGACAAGCAGGTCGCGGCGTCGGACAGTGTCGTGAAAACCGTCTCCGACGGCATTGCCGCCAGCGACAGCGCAGCGGGTGCATCGAGCGTGGGTTCGGCCAAGGATCAGTTCCTGGCCTACATGAACCAGACCGATGCCGAAAAGGTGCGTCAGCAGCTGACCGGCGTGAGCAAGGAAGAGTACGACAACATGACGCCGGAGCAGCAGGCGGCGGTGGACAAGAAAGTTGCCGAGCTGCAAAAGCAGAAGCAGGAGCAGCAGATCGCCGAATCTGAAGTCAAAACCAGGATTGCGATGGCCAAGGCCGAAATGGCCTGAGGCGCTGCGCGTCGGTAGAAGTGCTGGGTAAAAGAACAAGGGGCAGCGGTGTAGACCGGCTGCCCTTTTTTATCTGGACGCGATGAGCAGCGCGCTACTGCACCTGATGCCGGTACGGCAGATCCGGGCCCACGCGGGTGCAGGTCACGGCCGCCGCGACGACGGCGAAGTTGAGCATTTCGGTCAACGTTTCGCGATCCAGCGACGGCAGGCTTGCCGGGGTGTCGAGTTCGCGCTCGGTCAGGAAGGTGATCAGCGCGGCTTGAAACGTGTCGCCGGCACCGACGGTGTCGGCCGTCTTCACGTCGCGGGCGGGCACCGACCAGTCGCCCTGTTCGCGGGTGAAGATGCTGGCACCCTCACGCCCCCGGGTCATGATCACCAGTTGGCAGTTGTGCTGCAGCCAGCCTTTGGCGATGTCCTGGGCGGGGACATCCGGGTACAGCAATTCCAGATCTTCATCGCTGACCTTGATGATGTGGGCGTGCTCGGCGAATTTCGCCACCTGGCTGCGCCACAGCTCGATGCTTGGCGCAGGGTTCAGGCGCACGTTCGGGTCGAAGGTGATCAGGCGCTGGCCGCTCTCACGTTGCACCAGCGTCAGCAAGGCATCGGCGACCGGCTGCACCACCAGCGAGAACGAGCCAACGTGCAGGCCGCGCACGTTGTCGTCCAGCGTCGGCAGTTGTTCCACGGTCAACAAGCGGTCGGCGCAACCTTCGCCACGAAAGTTGTACTGCGGCGAGCCGTCGGCGCCGACCGCGACCATCGACAGCGTGGTGGGGGCGTCGAAATGCAGCAGGAAATCGTCGCGGACACCTTCGGCTTCCAGCACGGCCGCCAGACGCTTGCCGAGGAAGTCGGTGGAAATCCCGGCAAAGAAACCGGCCTCCACACCGAGCCTGCGCAGACCCACCGCAACGTTGAACGGTGAGCCTCCGGCGATGGCCTGATAGCCGATTTTATTGAGTTGCGCGCTCGTGTCCGGTTGACTGAAAAAGTCGAACAATGCTTCGCCACAGACCAGGTACATAGTTGCTCCGTTAGGGCAGACGCCTGTGCGTCAGAGGCCCTGCAATTGATTGCGATAATGCTGATACACCGTCTGGTACGCCGCCACGTGTTCAGCCACGGGCCGGGTTTCGCTGGCCGGGTCGAGGCTGACGCAGCGTTCGCACAGTGCCTGTAACGACTCGTTGGCGCCATCGGCCTGCGAGTGGCACCAGGCGGCCTGAATGGCGGCGCCCAGCGCGGCGGCTTCGCTGCCGGTGGTGCAGACGACCGGGGTGTCCATGATATCAGCGACGATCTGCCGCCAGATCGCGCTCTTGGCGCCACCGCCGATCAGGCGGATGTTCGCGCTCTGGATGCCGCTGTCACGCAGCAGATCCAGGCCGTAACGCAGGCCGAACGTCGTGCCTTCGACCACGGCGCGGCACAGGTTGGCCTGGTTCAGATTGGTGCTGTCCAGCCCGACGATGCTGCCCGTGGCGTGGGGCAGGGCAGGCACGCGCTCGCCGTTGAGGAACGGCAGCATCAGCACGCCCTGCGCACCGATCGGTGCCGACGCGACGGCGGCGTTGAAGGCGCCGATGTCCAGGGTGAACAGCTCGCGGACCGCGCTGGTTGCGTTGGTCAGGTTCATCGTACAGATCAACGGCAACCAGCCGCCGGACGAGGAACAGAAGGTTGCCACCGATGGCTGCTCGCTGACATTGCCTGCGTCGGCATAGGCGTAAACCGTTCCCGACGACCCCAGGCTCATGGTGATCAGGCCGGGCGCGATGTTGCCGGTGCCGATCGCGCCCATCATGTTGTCGCCGCCGCCGCTCGAGACCAGCGCCTCGGGATTGAGCCCGAGGCGCTCGGCAATCGCCGGCAGGATCCTGCCGACCGGCTGGTGGGACTCGATCAGCTCCGGCAGTGCGTGGACCAGGCGGCCGCTGGGGTCGATGTGCTGCAGGATGTCGGTGTCCCACTGACGGGTGCGGACGTTGAAATAGCCGGTGCCTGACGCGTCGCCGTATTCACTGGCGCAACGGCCCGTGAGCCAGTAATTGAGAAAGTCGTGGGGCAGCAGAATCTTGTCGATGCGCGCAAACAGCTCGGGAAACTGCTCTTTAGTCCATAGCAGTTTGGACACGGTGTAGCCGGGCGCGATGGCGATGCCCAGACGTTCAAGCGAGCCCGCTTCACCGCCGAGGTAGTCGAGCAGCCGGTCGTTCTCCGGCGCCGATTCAGTGTCGCACCACAATTTTGCCGGGCGCAGCACCTGGCCCCGTTCGTCGATCATCACCAGGCCGTGCTGCTGCCCGGAGACCCCGATGCCCTTGATCTCGGCACCGGAAACGCCGGCCTGCTTCAACGCCGCCGCCGTGGCCTGCTCGAACGCGTCGAGCCACTCCTGCACTTCCTGCTCGCGGCGCCCGTTGGCACCGCTGATCATGTGATGAGCGCCCGAGCCTTCGCCCAGAACCTTGCCGCTGCTGGCATCAAGGACAATCGCCTTGGTGCCCTGGGTGCCGCAATCGATGCCAAGAAACATGTGCCACCTCAGACGGTTTTCGCCAACAGGTTTTCCAGGGTTTTGCTGACGCCCAGTTGCTTGAGGCTGTTCAGGTTGTGTTCGAACGAGGCGACAAATTCGGCCGATTTCGGAATCGCCGCGCCGAAGATTTCTTCGACTTCCAGCAGGCGTTGAGTGACCAGCACATCGTCGGCCACCAGCGCTTTGCAGAACTCGGCGCGAGGATCGACCACCTTGTACTCGACGCCGTTCTCACCTTTGAAATCGCCGTTGCGGTTGCCTTGCAGGTACAGGGCCCAGGCGGCGACCACCAGGGACGCGCGGTCCATGTTGCGACAGTCGACGATCAACCGGTTGATCGTTGGCACGGTGAATTTCGGGAATTTCGACGAGCCGTCCGAGCACACGCGTTCGAGCTGGTCGGCGATGGCCTGATTGGAGAAGCGGTCGATCAGGGTCTGTTTGTACTCGGTGAGGTCGATGCCTGGAACCGGTGCGAGTTGCGGCGTCACATCCAGGTCCATGTAGGTGCGGATGTAGTCGACGAACAGCGGGTCGTTCATGGTTTCGTGGACGAAGCGATAGCCCTTCAGCGCGCCGAGGTAGGTCAGCGCCAGGTGACTGCCGTTGAGCAGTTTGATCTTCATTTCTTCATACGGCGTCACGTCGTCGGTGAACTGCACGCCGACTTTTTCCCACGCCGGACGGCCGTTGACGAACTTGTCTTCCAGCACCCACTGCACGAACGGTTCGCACACCACCGGCCAGGCATCGTCGATGCCTTTTTCGTCATGCAACTGCAGGCGATGAGCCGTGCTGGTCATGGGCGTGATGCGGTCGACCATGGCGTTGGGGAAGCTGACGTTCTCGGCGATCCAGTCATGCAGATCGACATCGCGTTCTTTGGCGAAGGCCAGCAGCGCTTTGCGGGTGACCGCGCCGTTGTGCGGCAGGTTATCGCAGGACATCAGCGTGAACGCCGGCGTGCCTTCAGCACGGCGTTTGGCGAGCGCCGCACACAGATAGCCGAACACGGTTTTCGGCGTGGCGGGGTGCTGAAGATCGTGCTGAATCTGCGGCAGGTGAGTCATGAACTCGCCGGTGCTGTCGTCGATGCAGTAGCCGCCTTCGGTGATGGTCAGCGAGACAATGCGGATGTCGGGGCTGGCAAGCTTGTCGATCAGCGCCAGGTCGTTGTCGGTGGACATCAGCATCTGGCTCATTGAGCCGATGATGCGGGTTTCGGTGTCCGGCGTATCGCCCAGCTCGAACAGGGTGTAGAGAAAATCCTGGCCCTTGAGCGCCTCGAAATTGGCGCGGTCTTCTTCGCGCAGGCTGACGCCGCAAATGGCCCAGTCCAGCCCTTCGCCGCTCTTGTCGTTGGCACCGAGCGACATCAGCGCATCGGTGTAAAACGCCTGGTGGGCGCGGTGAAAACCACCGACGCCAATGTGCGCGATGCCCTGGCGACGGTCTTCAAGGGCGTAGGCGGGCAGGGCGATGCCCGGGCCGAGGTTCGACAGGTTCTGCTTGTTCAGTTTCATGATGAGTTCTCGAATTCCTGATGCGGTAGATCTCGACTCAGGCGGCAGCCTGCAGGGCTTTGCCGATGACCTGGCCCTGAGCGTCGAACAAGTGGCAATGCGCGCTATCCAGATGCAGGTTCAACGTTTCGCCGTACTGGCTGGCCATGTCGCCGCGGATGCGCATGGTCAGCGCCTCGCCGGAGGCGGTGCGCACGTGGCAGAACGTGTCGCTGCCCAGACGCTCGCTGACGTCAGCCACGACTTGCAACTGACAGTCACCGGCGTTGGCCAGCTCCAGATGTTCGGGACGGATGCCCAGGGTCACGGCGTCGCCGACACGTTGCTGAGCGTTGGTGAATGGCAGATTGATGCGGGCGCCGGCGTCGAGGGTGACTTCGCAGCCCGTGGCGTCGACCCGGCTGACCTTGCCCTTGAGGAAGCCCATTTTCGGCGTACCGAGGAAACCGGCGACGAACAGGTTGGCCGGATGGTGATACAGCTCCAGCGGCGAGCCGACCTGTTCCACCCGGCCGCCGTTGAGCACGACCACTTTGTCGGCCAGGGTCATGGCTTCGACCTGATCGTGGGTTACGTAAATCATCGTCGCTTCCAGCTCTTTATGCAGGCGCGACAGCTCCAGGCGCGTCTGCACCCGCAGCGCCGCATCGAGGTTGGACAGCGGTTCGTCGAACAGAAAGATCTTTGGATTACGCACGATGGCGCGGCCGATCGCCACGCGCTGACGCTGCCCGCCCGAGAGCTGCTTGGGTTTGCGTTCCAGCAGCGGGCCGAGTTCGAGAATGCGCGCGGCCTCGGCGACTTTTTTCTCGACCTCGGCTTTTGGCGTGCCTGCAAGGTCGAGGGCAAACGACAGATTCTTGCCCACGGTCATGTGCGGGTAAAGCGCGTACGTCTGGAACACCATCGCCAGATCGCGTTTGGCCGGCGTGACTTGAGTGATCTCGCGACCATCGAGCTCGATGCTGCCGCTGGTGACGTCTTCAAGGCCGGCGATCAGGCGCAGCAGCGTGGATTTGCCACAGCCGGACGGACCGACGAAGACCACGAATTCGCGGTCTTTGACGTCCAGGTCGATGCCTTTGATGATCTGGTGGCCGTCGAAGCCTTTTTGCAGATTTCTGATTGTCAGGTTAGCCATGTAGGGCTCCAGTTTTTGTTCTTCAGACAACTTAAACGTGGCCTGTAGGAGTGAGCTTGCTCGCGAATGCGGTGTGTCAGGCGTTGCATTCGTTGCCGATGTAATGCTATCGCGAGCAAGCTCACTCCTACAGGGTTCAGGGATCGTTCCCACGCTCTGCGTGGGAATGCAGCCATGACGCTCCGCGTCAGCCGCTGGACGCAGAGCGTCCGTGCCAAAGGGTTACCACGCGGAGCGTGGGAACCATCAGTTGGCGGATTACTTGACGGCACCAAACGACAAGCCGCGGACCAGTTGTTTCTGGCTGATCCAGCCAAAGATCAGAATCGGCGCACAGGCCAGAGTCGAAACCGCTGAGAGCTTGGCCCAGAACAGACCTTCAGGGCTCGAATACGAAGCGATCAGCGCCGTCAGTGGCGCGGCGTTGGACGAGGTCAGGTTGAGCGACCAGAACGCCTCGTTCCAGCACAGGATCAGTGAAAGCAGGGCGGTCGAGGCCAGGCCGCCTTTGCAGATCGGAATCAGCACCTTGAAGATTTCCTGACGGGTGCTCGCGCCATCCAGCCGGGAGGCCTCGAGGATTTCCCCGGGAATGTCCTTGAAGTAGGTGTAAATCATCCAGACCACGATCGGCAGGTTGATCAACGTATAGATCACGATCAGCGCGATGCGCGAGTCCAGCAGGCCGAAGCTCTTGGCCAGCAGGTAGATCGGCATCAGCACGCCCACTGGCGGCAGCATCTTGGTCGACAGCATCCACAGCAGCGTGCTCTTGGTGCGCTTGGTCTCGAAGAACGCCATCGAATAGGCCGCCGGTACCGAGATCAGCAGGCACAGGATCGTCGCGCTGAACGAGATCAGCACCGAGTTCCAGGCAAAGTGGAAGTAGTCGCTGCGCTCCTGAATGTGCAGGTAGTTTTCCAGCGTGGGCGTGAAAATGAACTGCGGCGGCGTGGCGAACGCATCGATCTCCGTCTTGAAGCTGGTTAGGACCATCCAGAAGATCGGGAAGAAAATCAGCGCCGCGATCACCCACGACAAGGTGCCGAGCAGCACGCTTTGCAGGCGGCGGGATTGTTTGAGCGTCATCATGACCTTGCCCTCAAGACTTGTCGGTGAGGTTTTTGCCGATCATCCGTACCAGGATGATCGCGGCAATGTTGGCGATGACCACGGCAATCAAGCCGCCCGCCGATGCCATGCCCACGTCGAATTGCAGCAGCGCCTGGTTGTAGATCAGGTACGCGAGGTTGGTCGAAGCGAAGCCCGGACCGCCGTTGGTGGTGGTGTAGATTTCCGCGAAGACCGACAGCAGGAAGATCGTCTCGATCATCACCACCACCGCGATCGGACGCGCCAGGTGGGGCAGGGTCAGGTGCCAGAAAATAGCGATCGGGCCGGCACCGTCCAGCCGCGCCGCTTCTTTCTGTTCCTGGTCCAGCGACTGCATCGCGGTCATCAGAATCAGGATCGCGAACGGCAGCCACTGCCAGGACACGATGATGATGATCGAGAGCATCGGGTAGTTGGCCAGCCAGTCCACCGGCTGGGCGCCGAACAGCTTCCAGACCGCGGCGAGAATCCCGGAGACCGGGTGAAAAATCAGGTTCTTCCAGATCAGCGCACTGACCGTCGGCATGATGAAAAACGGCGAGATGAGCAGCACCCGGACAATGCCGCGTCCGAGAAACTCACTGGCCTCCAGCAGCGCGGAGATCAGCACACCGAGGATCACGCTGATCGCCAGCACGCTGCCCACCAGCAGCAACGTGTTCATCGCACCCGGAAAAAAGCCTGAATCGGTGACGAAATACTCGAAGTTCTCAAGGCCGACGAATTCGTTCTCGCCCGGGTTGAGCAGGTTGTAGCGGATCAGCGAGAAGTAGATGGTCATGCCCAGCGGGACGACCATCCAGACCAGCAGCAACAGCACCGATGGGCTGACCAGAAACCAGCCAGGCTTGGTGACGCTGCCTTTCTGTTGGCCTTGATCGCCGGCCGAGGCCGTGCGAGGGGGAAGGGTTGAGGTGTTCATGATGACTCCGAACCAGGGCAGTAGCTGAGCGGGGCAGCAGGGAGCAATCCCTGCTGCTGCCTTGAAACAGACGGGATCAACCCTTTTTCGGGTAACCCGCGCGCTTCATGTCACGCTCGGTCGCGCTTTGTGCCTGGGTCAGCGCAGCTTCCACCGTGGTCGAGCCCACCAGTGCCGCCGAGAATTGCTGACCGACGTTGGTGCCGATCTGCTGGAACTCGGGGATGGTCACCAGCTGAATGCCGACGTAAGGGACAGGCTTGAGCGTCGGCGCTTTAGGCGTCACGGCCTTGAGCGATTCCAGCGTGATGTCGGCAAACGGCGCAGCCTTTTTGTACGCGTCGGTGTAGGTCGATGCGCGCGTTCCTGGCGGAACGTTCGACACGCCGTCTTTCTCGGCCACCAGCGCTGCGTACTCTTTGGACGTGGCCCACTCGGTGAACGCGCGTGCGTCCTTGTCGTTCTTGGCGCTGGTCGGAATCGCCAGGGCCCACGAGTACAGCCAGGCCGAGCCCTTGTCGGTGACTTCGTGCGGCGCGTAGGTGAAGCCTACGTTGTCAGCCACTTTGCTCTGGGATTTGTCGGTGACGAAGGAACCCGCGACGCTGGCGTCGACCCAGATGGCGCACTTGCCGCTGTTGAACAACGCCAGGTTCTCGTTGAAACCGTTGCTGGACGCGCCAGGAGGACCGTTCTTCTTCATCACGTTGACGTAGAAGTTCAGCGCGTTTTTCCATTCTGGCTGGTCGAACTGCGGCTTCCACTGCTCATCGAACCAGCGTGCGCCGAACGAGTTGGCCACCGTGCTGATCAGGGCCATGTTCTCGCCCCAGCCAGCCTTGCCCCGCAGGCAGATACCGTACTGTTCTTTGGACTTGTCGGTGAGTTTGTCGGCGAACTCGGAGATCTGCGTCCAGGTCGGGCGTTCCGGCATGGTCAGCCCGGCGGCCTTGAATAGATCCTTGCGGTAATAGGTGATGGAGCTTTCGGCATAGAACGGCAGGGCGAAGAGTTTGCCATCGACGGAAAGGCCATCGCGTACCGATGGAAAGACGTCGTCAAGCGCGTAGGAAGCTGGAAGATTATCCATTTCCTTCAACCAGCCTTTGGCGCCCCAGAGTGATGCTTCGTACATGCCGATGGTCAAGACGTCGAACTGACCGCCCTTGGTCGCGATGTCGGTGGTCAGCCGCTGACGCAGGACGTTCTCTTCCAGGACGACCCACTTGAGCTTGATATCGGGATGCTGTTCTTCGAAGGTTTTCGACAGCCGCTGCATGCGGATCATGTCGCTGTTGTTGACGGTGGCGATGGTCACGTCACCCGCCGTGGCGCTGGTGCAGAGGGTGAGGCCGAGCGTGAGACAGGTGCTGCCAAGCAGAACTTTTGCAGAGGTCTTCATTTATCACTCCTCTTCCGCGCCCAGGTGGACGACAGAAGCTTGGTTATTGTTTTTGTTCCTTCCGGAGGTCAGGAAGAATGTCAGTTGATTACAACGGTCTGCCCGGACGATGACAAATCCTGCGACACACTCGAACTGATACTTTTTTGCACTGAGAGTTCAGGCCACAACGCTGTAAAACTGCGTTCCGGCACGGGGCGGCGCAGGTCCAGCGTAGTAGATGAGAGCGGGAAGGGGGTGAATCAGTACAGGTTTTGTTCGGTCAGGCGCTGCACGGCGAGGCGCCGGTAATGGGAGGGCGTCATGCCTTTGAGTTTCTGGAAGCGCCGGTTGAAGTTGGAGATATTGTTGAACCCGGACTCGAAACACACGTCGGTCACCGGTTTGTCGCCGTCGGCGAGCAGCTCGCAGGATTTGCTGATGCGCAGCCGGTTGACGAATTCCACGAAGCAGCGGCCGGTCGCCTGCTTGAACACCCGTGAGAAATACGTCGGCTTCATGCCCAGATAGTCGGCCACTTCTTCGAGGGGCAATTCGCGGGCATAGTGCGTGAAGATGTAGTCCACCGCCTTGTTGGTGCGCTCTACGGCATGATCGTCCGACAGCTGCGAGGCAGTCGTTCCGGACAGCAGCTGGAAGTCGTCACTGGCGGCCAGCAACTCCAGCAGGATGAAAAAGTGACCCAGGCGGGTCATGCCCGTGGAGTCGGCGATCTTCTGCATCAGCCGGGTGGCTTGGCGGATCGTGCGCTTGCAGCGAAACTCGATGCCGTACTGCGCCCGTTCGAGCAACGGCGCCAGAGACTTGAGCTCGGCAAACACCTGGTTGCCACTCTCCAGCAGCTCTTCGGTGAAGTTCACCAGCATGTCGCGCTTGGGCACGACCTCATCCTCTTCGATCTGGCTGATCCAGTTATGAGGCAGGTTGGGCCCGGTGAGAAAGAGCGTTTCGGGGTAGAAGTTACCGATGTAATCGCCGACGAACACCTTGCCGGAACTGGCCACGATCAGATGCAGCTCGTATTCCTTGTGAAAATGCCAGCGCACCAGCGGACAAGGAAAGCCATGCTCCCGGTAGATGATGGACAGCCCGTTGTGGTCGTCCATCAGTTCGTAGGAAGGATCGGTGATTCTTGTTGTTTTTGTCATGGTGTTGCCGGTTCGTTAAGAAGCACGGAAGGTAATGTGCACCATTCGAAGCGCAGAATACAGCCACTGCGCCTCAGACAAACACCACCTCGACGCGGCCTTCGCGGCGCGAGCGTGGTGCGGTCTTACATATTGCGGTTCTTCGCCTCGATCCATTGCGACATGTATTGCGTGCTCTTGTGCAGGTGATGGCGGAGCATGGCGCCGGTGAAATTTGCGCTGCGGTGGGCGGGCAGGTTGGCGCGCAGCTGGTCGATACGCTCGATCAGCGTTTGGCAGTGTTGTTCATGGCGAAAACGCGCCTTCAGCACCTGCCAGCCTTCACGTTGTGCCTGTTCCCAGCGCGCCTGATCGGTATACAGGCGAACCGCTTCATCGGCCAGGCGCTGCGCGTCAGTGGCGACGGCGCCGGGGAAGGGCAGCTCGCCGTGCATGGCTTCGGCGCCAATGGGCGTGGTGACAGTCGGGGTGCCGCAGACCATGGCGTCGATCACCTTGCCTTTAATGCCGGCGCCAAAGCGCAGCGGCGCCAGCGAGACCCGGGCGGCGGACATCACTTCGAGGGCGTCCTCGGCCCAGTTCATGATGTGAAAGCCTTGCGCGGCGTTGTGCAGCGCGGCCGCCTTGGGTGGGGTGTAGGCGCCGTAGACGTGCAATTGCGCGTTCGGCAGTTGCGCGCGAATCAGCGGCCAGAGGGTGTGCTTGAGCCAGAGCACCGCGTCCCAGTTCGGCGCATGACGGAAGTTGCCGATGGTCAGGAAATGCGCGCGCTCGTCGAACCCCTTGCCGTGATCCGGCACCTCGCGTACCAGCAGCGGGGCCCACAGCAGCAGTGCGGGCGACAACCCGAACCGGCGGGTCAGCAACTCGATCTCCACGTCGGACACCATCAGGCTGAGGTCGCTGCGATAGATCGCGGCGATCTCGCGCTGGGCGATATCGCTCTCGGACATGAGCCCGAAAAGCGCGTCGTCGGCCAGTTCGAAATAGCCTGACAGGTCGGCATCGGGCTTGCCTTGCAGCAGATCCTTGACCCGCTGATGACGGGCGTGACGCATGCTCTGCAGATCGGACGTCTCAAGGACGCGCACGGCCTGCGGGCAATGTTTCTCCACGCGCCAGCCGAACTGCTCCTCCATCAGGAACTGGTCGAACAACACGACATCCGGTTGAAGGTCGGCGATGAAGCGGTCGAAGCTGCTGTCGTTGAGAGCAATGGCGACCTCGCGGATGCCCATCGCGGCGAGATCGGCCTTGTGTTCGCCCTCGGTCGCGGGGCTGGCGAAGGTGATTTCCCAGCCCCGTTCCAGAAAGCAATCGATCAGTTGCATGACATGCCCGCTGGCAGCCGACGAGCGTGGTTCAGGCCATACGTAGCCGATGATCAGCAGGTGCGCGGCAGGCGTTATTTCAGTGGCCAAGGATGCTTTTCACCTTGTCGCGCAATTGGTCGATCGAGAACGGTTTGCCGATCGAGTGCATGCCGTCCGGCACGTCAATGGTCTCGGCGTAACCGCTGGCGAACAGCACCGGCAAGTCCGGGCGTTCGTTTCTGGCTTTTCTGGCAAGGTCGATGCCGTCGATGTCCGGCAGTCCTTTGTCGGTCATCATCAGCGCGATGACCTGCGCCTTGTCTTGCACGAAGGCCATGGCCTCGGCGCCATCGGCCGCTTCGAGCACGCTGTATTCCAGCTCTTCAAGAACGTCGACGATCAACATCCGTACGATGTTGTCGTCTTCAACCACCAGAATCGTGCTGGCTGGGTTGGACATGAAAAATTCCTTAAAAATGACAAGGTCTCGACTGGACAAAAAGCGCCCGGTCCGTTGAATAACGAGGCCTGCAATTGTGACAACATCCTGACGTCAAAAACACAATTCAAACGGATGTTCTAGCGTCTACGGATCACTCAAACGTATAGTACGCGTAGTTTCATTCCACCGCTAAAGTCAGAAAATTCAACCGTGTATGTCAGAAGCTGGAGTTTTTTGCTGAACATTCCGGCAAACTCCGTCGTTTAGACGAATCCGCCCGAGCCCTTGCGATGATCCAAACCTCTGCCGTCGATGAGCAACGTTTCCGCAAACTTCTAAGCCGCAACGTCACTTTACCCCTTGGGGTGGGCGTCCTCAGCGCCGTTTTCTTTGTCGTCCTGATCACTTATCTGCTGTCGGCCATCCAGTGGGTGGAGCACACCGATCGGGTCATCAACAACATCAACCGTTCGCTGAAGCTCTCGGTGGACATGGAAACCGGCATGCGTGGCTTCCTGCTCACGGGTGACGAACGTTTCCTCGATCCGTACGAAGTGGCCAAGCCGAGCATTCTCACCGAGCTCAACGGGCTCGAAGAACTGGTGGGCGACAACCCCGACCAAGTGGACCGCTTCAAACGTCTGGCGTCGCTGCAGGAGTCGTGGAACCAGTTCGCGCAGGAAATGATCACGCTGCGCCGCACCAACGGCGATTATGCGACACCGATCCAGAACCGGCGAGGCAAGCGTCTGGCCGACGAAATCCGCGATCAGTACGAACAGGCCGCGAATATCGAGCATCAGCTGCGCCTGACGCGCAACACCGACGTGACCCGGACGACGATCATTTCCGTGTCGGCGTACATCGCCTTCATCCTGATCGTCAGCGGTATCCTGGCCTGGGTCGGGCGCCGTGACATGACTGCGCTGTCCAGTACTTATGCCGCGAACATCAAGAGCCAGCAGGAAGACGCCGAGCGTCTAGCGCATGTCGCCTGGTTGCGCAACGGTCAGAGCGAGCTGGCCGAGCAGGTGATCGGGCAACTGACCCTGAACCTGCTCGGGCGTAACGTGCTGCAGTTCTTCGCGCATTATCTGGGCGCCGTGGTCGCTGCTGTCTATGTGCGTCAGGAACACGGTGGTCTGGTCCGCGTGGCGTCTTATGGTTTCTCGCGTCAGCAGGAACTGCAGGAACAGTCGATCTACAGCGGCGAAGGCGTGGTCGGCAAGGCCGCCGAGCAAGACGAAATCATCACCCTGCAAGACGTGCCGCACGATTATTTCAAGGTCACGTCCGGGCTGGGCGACGGTGAGCCGCGCAGTGTGGTGGTGGTTCCGACCAGTAATGACGATCAGGTCAACGGCGTCATCGAGCTGGGCTTTTTGCGCGAGCTGACCCAGCGCGATATCGAGTTTCTCGAACTCGTCGCGGAAAACGTCGGCACGTCCATTGAAGCGGCGCGCTATCGCCAGCGCTTGCAGGAAGTGCTGGCCGAAACCCAGCAACTCAACGAAGAGCTGCAAGTGCAGCAGGAAGAACTGCGCACGGCCAACGAGGAGCTCGAAGAGCAGTCGCGGATTCTCAAGGAATCCCAGGTGCACCTGGAAACCCAGCAGGCGGAGCTCGAGCAGACCAACGAGCAGCTCGCCGAACAGAGCAAGGCGCTGGCCGAGCAGCGTGATGCGCTGGACCGCAACAACGAAGAACTGAACATCGCCCAGGTCGAACTCGAAGCCCGCGCCGACGAGTTGCAGCGCTCGAGCAAGTACAAATCCGAGTTCCTGGCCAACATGTCCCACGAACTGCGTACGCCGCTCAACAGTTCGTTGATTCTCGCCAAGCTGCTGGCGGAAAACCCGCAGGACAACCTCACCGAAGAGCAGGTCAAGTTCGCTGAATCGATCTATTCGGCCGGCAACGACCTGTTGAATCTGATCAACGACATTCTCGACATTTCCAAGGTCGAAGCCGGCAAGCTCGACATGCGCCCGGAAAACAGCAGCGTCAGTCGTCTGGTCGATGGCCTGCGCATGACCTTCGAACCGCTGGCCGCCGACAAGCAACTGCATTTCTCCGTTGAAGTGCAGGCGGGTGCGCCGGTGTCGCTGTACACCGACCGCCAGCGCCTGGAGCAGATCCTCAAGAACCTGCTGTCCAACGCCGTCAAGTTCACCGAAAGCGGCGCGGTCAGCCTGACCGTGTCGCCTCAGCCTGGCGGCGGCGTGGCGTTCACGGTGCGCGATTCCGGCATCGGCATCGCTGAAGACCAGCAACAAAGCATCTTCGAGGCGTTCCGTCAGGCCGACGGCACCACCAACCGTCGCTACGGCGGCACCGGCCTGGGCCTGTCGATTTCCCGCGATCTGGCGAGCCTGCTGGGCGGCTCGATTTCGGTGACCAGTGCGCCCGGGCAGGGCAGCATTTTCACCCTCGTGCTGCCTGAACAGTACGTGGAGTTGACGCCGTCGCAGTATGCCGAGGTGCCGCCGGTCGTCGCCCAACCGGCGCCGCCGTTGCCAGTCCCTGCGCCCGTTCCGGTGGTTGCCCCGGTCGTCGAGCCGGCCCCGCGCTTTGCCGACGACCGCGAAAAAGCGCCTTTCAACAAGCGCTGCATCCTGGTGATCGAAGACGAAGTGCGTTTCGCCCACATCCTTTTCGATCTGGCCCATGAGCTGGGCTATTACTGCCTGGTCGCCCACGCCGCCGACGAAGGTTTCGACCTGGCGTCCAGCTTCCTGCCCGACGCCATTCTGCTGGACATGCGCCTGCCCGATCATTCCGGGCTGACGGTGCTGCAGCGCCTGAAAGAAATTCCGTCGACGCGACACATTCCGGTGCACGTCATTTCCGTGGAAGACCGTCAGGAAGCCGCGTTGCAGATGGGCGCCATCGGTTACGCGGTCAAGCCGACCACCCGCGAAGAGCTCAAGGACGTGTTTGCGCGCCTGGAAGCCAAGCTCACGCAGAAGGTCAAACGTGTCCTGCTGGTCGAAGACGACGCGCTGCAACGCGACAGCATCGCTCGACTGATCGGTGACGACGACATCGAAATCACCGCGGTCGGATTCGCTCAGGACGCGCTGGAACTGCTGCGCGATAACGCCTATGACTGCATGATCATCGACCTCAAGCTGCCCGACATGCTCGGCAATGACCTGCTCAAGCGCATGTCCACCGATGAGATCTGCGCGTTCCCGCCGGTCATCGTCTACACCGGGCGCAACCTGACCCGCGATGAAGAGGCTGAACTGCTCAAGTACTCGCGCACGATCATCATCAAGGGCGCGCGCTCGCCGGAACGCCTGCTCGACGAGGTCACGCTGTTCCTGCACAAGGTCGAGTCGCAGCTGTCCAACGAGCGTCAGAAAATGCTCAAGACCGCCCGCAGCCGCGACCGCGTGTTCGAGGGCCGCAAGATCCTGGTGGTCGACGATGACGTGCGCAACATCTTCGCCCTGACCAGCGCGCTGGAGCACAAGGGCGCGATCGTCGAGGTGGGGCGCAACGGGCTGGAAGCCATCGACAAACTCAACACCATCGAAGACATCGATCTGGTGCTGATGGACGTGATGATGCCGGAGATGGATGGTTACGAGGCGACCATGCAGATCCGCAAGGACCCGCGCTGGCGCAAGCTGCCGATCATCGCCGTGACCGCCAAGGCCATGAAAGACGATCAGGACCGCTGCCTGCAGGCGGGCTCGAATGATTACCTGGCCAAGCCGATCGATCTGGACCGTCTGTTCTCGCTGATTCGCGTGTGGTTGCCGAAGATGGAACGTATCTGAATGGATCGGATCAATTGACCACTATTGTAGAAAGCCCGGATTTTGCTGATGTCTCATGAGAGAAACGCCGATATCGAACTGCGCTTGCTGATTGAGGCGATCTATCTGAAGTACAGCTACGATTTCCGCGATTATTCGGGCGCGTCGGTCAAGCGCCGCGTTGCTCACGCGTTGCGCCAGTTCGAACTCAAGACGATCTCAGCCTTGCAGGAGCGCGTGCTGCATGATCCGTCGGCGTTCATGCAGTTGCTGCAATTCCTGACGATTCCGGTCAGTGAGATGTTTCGCGACCCTTCGCATTTCCTCGCGATTCGTCAGGAAGTGGTGCCACTGCTCAAGACCTACCCGTCGTTGAAAATCTGGATCGCCGGCTGCAGCACGGGGGAAGAGGTCTATTCCATGGCGATTCTGTTGCGCGAAGAAGGGCTGCTCGAGCGCGCGATCATCTACGCCACCGACATCAATCCCAGCTCTCTGGAAAAAGCCAAGCAAGGCATTTTCTCGATGGACAGCATTCCCGGCTACAACACCAATTACCTGAAAGCCGGCGGCAAGCGCCAGTTTTCCGATTACTACACCGCCGCCTACGATTACGCGATTTTCGACAAGACCCTGCGTGAGAATGTCACCTTCGCGGACCATAGTCTGGCCACCGACAGCGTGTTTTCCGAGACGCAGTTGATCTCGTGCCGCAACGTGCTGATCTACTTCAACAAGAAGCTGCAGGATCGCGCGTTCGGCTTGTTTCACGATTCACTGTGTCATCGTGGGTTTCTGGTGCTGGGCAGCAAGGAAACCCTGGATTTCTCCGGTTATAAAGATCAATTCGAACCCTTGGTCAAACAAGAGCGGATCTACCGCAAATCATGAGAACGTCCTTTACCGGTATCGACCCCGATCAACCCGCCTTGCCGGTGGTCGACGCCATTGTCGTGGGCGCATCGGCGGGTGGCGTCGAAGCCTTGCTGACGATTTTCCGGCGGCTGCCCCGAGGCTTCGGGTTGCCGATCCTGACCGTGCTGCACCTGCCCGATGAGCGACGCAGCCATCTGGCCGAGGTGTTCCGTTCGCACCTGGCGATACCGGTCAAGGAAGCCGATGACAAGGAAACCATTGCGCCTGGCACGCTGTACTTCGCAGCGCCGGGCTATCACCTTTCCGTGGAGTCCGATTTCAGCCTGTCCCTGAGCCAGGAAGAGCGGGTTTTTCACTCCCGGCCCAGCGTCGATATTCTCTTCGAATCGGCCGCTGACGCTTACGATGCAAGGCTTGCCGGCGTGCTGCTCACCGGTGCCAACAATGATGGTGCCCGGGGTATGGCACGAATCAAGGAGTTCGGTGGTCTGACCGTGGTCCAGGATCCGGCGCAGTCGCTGGCGCGCACCATGCCCGAGGCTGCGCTGGCCCTGCACACACCGGACTTTCTCTTGCCTTTGCCCGACATCGGCCTGTTGCTTGTCGAGCTGGAACGAATTGCATGCTGAGTGAAATCAAAGCCAAACTGCTGATCGTCGACGATCTGCCCGAGAACCTGCTCGCGCTCGAAGCGTTGATCAAACGCGAAGACCGTCAAGTGTTCAAGGCACTGTCTGCCGACGAAGCATTGTCGCTGTTGCTGGAGCACGAGTTCGCCATGGCGATTCTCGACGTACAGATGCCTGGCATGAACGGCTTCGAGCTCGCCGAAATGATGCGTGGCACCGAAAAGACCAAGAACATCCCGATCGTGTTCGTCAGTGCCGCGGGGCGCGAGTTGAACTACGCCTTCAAGGGCTACGAAAGCGGCGCAGTGGACTTCCTGCACAAGCCGCTGGATATCCACGCGGTCAAGAGCAAGGTCAACGTCTTCGTCGACCTTTATCGACAGCGCAAGGCCCTTAAACAACAGCTGGAGGAACTCGAGCGCAGCCGTCAGGAACAAGAGGCGCTGTTGCGCGAGTTGAAGTCCACGCAGAACGAGCTCGAACATGCGATTCGCATGCGTGACGATTTCATGTCCATCGTCTCCCATGAGGTGCGCACGCCCCTCAATGGCCTGATCCTCGAAACCCAGTTGCGCAAGCTGCACCTGGCCAAGGACAACGCCTCGGCGTTCACCATGGACAAGCTCAAGGCCATGGTCGACCGCGACGAGCGCCAGATTCAGAGCCTGATCCGGCTCATCGAGGACATGCTCGACGTGTCGCGCATCCGCACCGGCAAGCTGTCGATCCGCACCAGTCCGTTCGACCTGTCCGAGCTGGTGGTCAATCTGGTGGAGAGTTACGCCGCGCAGATCGCCGCGGCCGAAAGCGTCGTTACGTTGCATGCCAGCGAGCCGGTCATCGGCGTGTGGGATGAATTCCGCATCGAACAGGTGGTGGCAAACCTGCTGACCAACGCACTGCGCTATGGCGCGCATAAGCCTATCGAGGTCCGCGTGTACAGCGAGGGCAACGAAGCGTATGTGGAAGTGCGCGATCAGGGCATCGGCATCAGTGCCGAGAACCAGAAGCGTATCTTTCAGCAGTTCGAGCGGGTGTCGGCCAGTCATGCCATCTCGGGGCTTGGGCTGGGGCTGTTCATTTCCGATCAGATCGTCGTCGCGCACGGCGGTCGGATTAGCGTCGAAAGCGAGGAGGGTGCAGGCTCGGTTTTCCGCGTCAGCCTGCCACTTTAAGCCCTGTCGGGCGACGGCAGGCTCGGGCCAGAGCCTTGCCGTCGGTTAATCCCCCACGTCCAACCACACGCGTACGACCGTCCGGCTAAATAACTGATTTATCTGCGCAACCTCCTGCGCGGGCCATGGTCGTAATGGCAGCTATTTACAAGATCGAAGGCGTTCCAATGAGCTCTGATGCAGAAAATGTCGTACTCATCGTCGAAGACGAGCCGCTGATCCTCATGCTGCTCTCCGACTACCTGTCGGGAGAGGGCTATCGGGTCTTGCAGGCGGAAAACGGTGAACAGGCATTCGAAATCCTCGCGACCAAACCCCATCTGGATTTGATGATCACCGATTATCGTCTGCCGGGCGGCGTGTCGGGCGTGATGATTGCCGAACCGGCGGTCAAGTTGCGGCCCGAGCTGAAGGTGATTTTCATCAGCGGTTACCCGGCGGAAATCGTCGAATCGGGCAGCCCTATCGCGCGCAAGGCGCCGATCCTGGCCAAGCCGTTCACCATGGACACGCTGCATTCGCAGATTCAGAGCCTGTTGAACTGAGGCGCGCCATGCATCTTCAGCTATGAGCCTGCTCGCGATTGCGACGGTTGGGCATTGAATGCGATGACCGACCCGCCGTAACCGCGAGCACGCTTATTCCTGGAAAGGGCCAAACGGCTGCCGCCCGTGGCTCATCCCTCAATCATCTCCCGCACCTTGGCCGTCAGCTGATCGAACGCGAACGGTTTGGTGATCATCTGCATGCCGGTGTCGAGGAAACCGGCTCTGGCGCCGGCATTTTCGGCGTAACCGGTGATGAACAGCACCTTCAGGTCCGCGCGCATCTGCCGGCCGATGTCGGCCAGCTGGCGCCCGTTCATGCCGGGCAGGCCGACGTCGCTGATCATCAGGTCGATGCGTTGGGACGATTCGAGAATCGGAATCGCGCCCACGGCGTCACCCGCCTCCAGATACGCATAACCCAACTCGCTGAGCACTTGACTCACCAACGCGCGCACGGCCGGGTCGTCTTCGACGATGAGGATCGTTTCACCTTCGCGCGCTTCGGTCGCAGTGGCGTGCTCGGTGGTTTCTTCAGCCTGGGTCTCGCCGCGAAAGCGTGGCAGGAACAACTGCACCGTGGTGCCGTTGCCGACCTGGCTTTCAATCGACACGTGCCCGTGTGACTGTTTGGTGAACCCATAGATCATCGACAGGCCCAGGCCGGTGCCCTGGCCAATCGGCTTGGTCGTGAAAAACGGATCGAATGCCCGGCTGATGACGTTTTCCGGCATGCCGCATCCGGTATCGGTCACGCTGAGCACCACATAGTCGCCCGGCAGCAGGTTTTCGTAGGCGTTGGTGAAGGTGCGGTCGAGTTTGCGGTTGAACGTCTCGATCATCAGCATGCCGCCGTCGGGCATCGCGTCCCGCGCGTTGAGCACCAGGTTGAGCAGGGCGCTCTCGAGCTGGTTGGGGTCGGCCTCGGCTGTCCACAATTGCGGATCCAGGCACATGTCCAGGCGGATGCTTTCGTTGACGCTGCGGTGCAGCAATTCACCCATGGAGTTGACCAGCTCGTTCATCTCCACGGGCTTGGAGTCCAGCGATTGTCGACGCGAGAACGCCAGCAGTCGGTGGGTCAGCGCGGCAGCGCGGTTGGCGGACGTCACGCCGAGATCGATCAGGCCGTCCAGGTCCTCCGTACGGCCCCGCGCCAACCTCCGCCTGAGCAATTCCAGGCTGCCGATGATGCCGGTGAGCATGTTGTTGAAGTCGTGAGCGATGCCGCCGGTGAGCTGGCCCACGGCTTCCATTTTCTGCGACTGACGCAGCACTTCCTCGTTATGGCGCAGCTGCGAGGTGCGCTCCTCGACCTGTTGTTCGAGGGTTTCATTGAGGCGGCGCAACTGCTGCTCGGCCAGCTTTCGCTCGGTGATGTCCGAGGTCACGCCCGCCAGCAGGCTGACCCGACCGTTGCGTGCGCGAATGGCCCGGGCGCGCACGTCGACCCAGTGCAGCGACCCATCGGGCCACAGGTTTCGAAACTCGATGATGAAGTCGTCGCCGCTGTCCAGGCTGCGCTGCAGCGCCGACTGCATACGCGGCTGGTCTTCGGGGTACACCGAACCCAGCCAGTCGTGATAAGTGAATGGCGCGTGTTCGTCACGGCCGAAGTGGGTCTTGCTGATCGCCGAGCAATCGAGCTCGAAGAATTCCGCTTCCAGTTGCCACGAACCCAGCCGCCCGGCCTTGAGCGCATGCTGCAGACGCTGTTCGCTTTCGCGCAGGTCTTCCATGCGGCTGCGTGCCTCGTACTGCCGACGCCGGCCGCGCACGGCGGTGGTCACCAGACTCACCAGCGTGGCCGGGTGAAACGGGCGCTCGAGAAACGTCACGTTGCCCAGCAGTTTGCCCAGGCGCGCCGAAGGATTCTGGTCCGGGCCGCCATGGTGCGTGAGCAGCACGATCGGCTGATCCGACCAGGCCGGCTGATTGGCCAGCAGGCTGAGCAGCGGGTTGATGTCGACCCCGCGCAGGGCTTCGTCGGCGATGATCGCCAGCCCCGCGCCGGAGATGAGTTCGCGGCACATGCCGCCCAGGTCGTGAGTGATGATGGCCGGGAATCCCGCTTCCTGCAGGATCATCAGGGCGATCTGGCTGTCCCTGCCGTGGGGGGCAAGGATGATTGCCCGCTCCGAGAGTTGTCCAGGTGTACTCACGCGTCCTCGTCCCGCAGCAGCGGATTGCTCTCGCCGAAATAATGAGGCACGCCGCGCAGTACGCCCTGGAACGCTTCCAGCGGTGCACCGATCTTCATACCGGAGCCGCTGATGCGGTATTCGCGAATGGTCGATTCATGGGTCCCCGTGCGTTTCTTGATGATGGAAATGGCTCGGCGCACCTTGCCCAATGCTTCGAAGTAACGCAACAGAATCACAGTGTCCGCCAGGTAGGTGATGTCCACCGGGGCGCGCATGTCACCCACCAGGCCGTGCTGGGCCACGGTCATGAACGTGGAAGCGCCCTGACGGTTCAGGTAGAGCAGCAACTCGTGCATGTGCAGCACCAGCGCATTTTCTTCCGGCATCGCCGCCTGATAGCCGTTGAGGCTGTCGATGACCACGGTGCGGATCTGTTTTTCATCGACGCTGCGGCGTACCCGGTGAGAGAACTCACCCGGCGACAGTTCAGCGGCGTCGACCTGTTCGATCAGCAGGTTGCCGGTCTCTTGCAAGGCATGCAGGTCGATGCCGACCTTTTTCATGCGCTCGAACAGCAGGCCCATTTCTTCGTCGAAAATGAACAGGCCGACACGTTCGCCGCGCAGCACGGCAGAGGCTGCGAAGACCAGCGATATCAAGGATTTGCCGGTACCGGCCGGGCCCAGGATCAGCGTGCTCGAGCCGCTGTCGATGCCCCCGCCCAGCAGGTCGTCCAGCTCCTGGATGCCACTGCTGATCGGCTGGCTGCCACGGGTCTTGCGGTGCTCGGCCGCGATCAGGCGGGGGAACACATGGACGCCGTCAGCGAGGATGGTGAAGTCGTGGTAGCCGCCGCGGTATTTCTGCCCGCGGTACTTCACCACGCGCAGACGACGACGTTCGGCGCCGTACGATGGCGTAAGTTCTTCCAGGCGAATGACGCCGTGGGCAACACTGTGGACGGTCTTGTCCAGCGACTCGGTGGTCAGATCGTCGAGCAGGACCACGGTCGCGTCATAGCGCGCAAAATAGTGCTTGATTGCCAGAATCTGCCGGCGATAGCGCAAGGAGCTCTGCGCCAGCAGGCGGATTTCCGAGAGGCTGTCGATGATCACGCGAGAAGGACGGACCTGCTCGACGATTTCGAAAATCTGCTTGGTGGCCTCACCCAGTTCAAGGTCCGAGGAGTACAGCAGGCTTTGCTGATGCTCGGCATTGAGCAGGTCTTCAGGCGGCGTCAGCTCGAACACGAAGATCTGTTCGTTCAGCTCCCAGCCATGGGACAGGGCACCTTCGCGCAGCTCGCGTTCGGTTTCAGAAAGTGTGATGTACAGACAGCGTTCGCCCGCCGCCGCGCCTGCCAGCAGAAACTGCAGCGCAACGGTGGTTTTGCCGGTTCCGGGTTCTCCTTCGAGAAGAAATACATGACTGCGCGAAAGACCACCCGCAAGGATGTCGTCCAGGCCCACGATGCCGGTTGCCGCTTTTGATGTAGTCAAGTATCGCCCTCTTGCGACCTGAGAAAGGGTCGAGCGCCGATTCATCATCGCTCGCCCAGGCAGCGTTGATACCGGGATATTCCGGTTCTTTACCGCCAACACTCTGGACCGCCGGCATGGCCGACCGTTCAGTTTTTAAATGGCCGAATGCTGGCAAATCGAGGCAGTCGTGCTGCTTCGTTGTCCGGCAAATGGCGCAACCGTTGCCTGCTAGCGGCCTTGTCGGCTTGCTATAGTCGGGCGTCATGGAATTCAGCCCCGTCACTGCCCGATCAAGGATCATCATCGTGTCCGACTACAGCGCTTTCAAGGTCGAACTCAACGACCACATCGCTCATGTGCAAATCAATCGTCCAGAAAAGATCAACGCCATGAACGCGGCATTCTGGAGCGAGATTATCGACGTTTTCCAGTGGGTTGAAGACACTGACGAGATTCGGGTGGTCGTGCTCAGTGGCGCGGGCAAGCATTTTTCATCGGGCATCGACCTGATGTTGCTGGCCTCGGTGGCCAACGAACTGGGCAACGATGTCGGGCGCAATGCGCGTCTGCTGCGCCGCAAGATCCTGCAAATGCAGGCGTCATTCAATGCGGTCGACCGCTGCAGCAAGCCGGTGCTGGCGGCCATTCAGGGCTATTGCATTGGCGGCGCCATCGATCTGATCAGCGCCTGCGACATGCGCTATGCGGCCGACGATGCGCTGTTTTCGATTCGTGAAATCGACATGGGCATGGCCGCCGATGTCGGCACCTTGCAGCGTCTGCCCCGTCTGATCGGCGACGGCATGATGCGCGAGATGGCCTACACCGGTCGTAACGTGGATGCGGCAGAAGCGCTGCGCATCGGTCTGGTCAACCGCACGTTCGCCGACACGCCTCTGTTGCTCGAAGGGGTGTTCGCGGTCGCACGGCAGATCGCTGCCAAATCGCCGATCGCCATCGGGGGCAGCAAGCGAATGATCGGTTACATGCGCGATCACAGTGTCGATGATGGCCTGGAATACGTTGCCACCTGGAACGCTGCCATGTTGCAATCGGCGGACCTGAAGCTGGCAATGGTCGCCCACATGGGCAAGCAGAAGCCGGTTTTCGACAATTGACCGATGATTTAGCATTCGCAGCGATCTGCCGTCTCTGAGCGCGGGGCCTGAGCCTTGCGCGGCGCAGGTCTGCTCACAAGAGGAGTTGCTTCATGACGCGCCCCAGGCGTTGGACCACCGCAGTGCTTGATGTCCAGGCGCCGGGCGGTTGGGCCGTGGTCCACAGTGATCAGGGTTTTCTGCTCGACGATAACGGGGTGATGTTCCCCCGTGAATGGCTCAAGCGCCAGGACCTGCCATTGATCAGTGAGCACGGCATTGGCCACTTCGATGGTGAACCGGTGTACGTGCTGGTGCTCAAGCATCCGGTGGAACTCGAAGGCATGCGCTGGCAGACGCTGCGTCAGTTCATGCTGGCCGACGACGCCGATATCTTCCAGACACTCGGTTATGCCGCGCAGATCAGCACTTGGGCCCGTGAACATCGTTTCTGCGGGAGTTGCGGGCAGCCGATGCAGCAAGTGCCGGGTGAGCGGGCGATGTACTGCAGCCATTGTGATCTGCGCGCCTATCCGCGGATTTCACCGAGCATGATCGTGCTGATCACCCGTGGCGATGAAGTGTTGCTGGCACGCTCGCCGCGCTTCGTGACGGGGGTTTACAGCACGCTGGCCGGGTTCGCCGAGCCGGGTGAGTCGGCCGAGGACTGCGTGCGTCGCGAGGTCATGGAGGAGGTGCAGCTCAAGGTCCGCAACATCCAGTACAAGGGCAGCCAGTGCTGGCCGTTTCCGCACTCGATGATGCTGGGCTTTCACGCCGAATACGACAGTGGCGAGATCGTCCCTCAGGCCGACGAGATCGAAGACGCGCAGTGGTTCAGCATCCACGACATGCCGCCGTTACCGGCCAGTCGTTCCATTGCGCGCTACCTGATCGATCTCTATCTTGCGCAGCGCTCAGGCGCCCCCGAACCAGTGCTGCCAGGCCAGGCGGACAGTTAAGCCGAGCACGACGGTGATGAACACAGGGCGGATGAATTTCGCGCCGCCCTGGATGGCCGTCCTGGCGCCCAGAAACGCCCCGACCATCAGCGCCGAGCCCATTGCCAGGCCGATGGCCCAGTCGACGGACCCGTTGATCGCGAAGATCGTCAGCGCTGCGGCATTGCTGACGAAGTTCATGCTGCGCGCGACGCCGCTGGCTTTCACCAGGTCGACCGGATACATCAGCAGCGTGCTGACGGTCCAGAACGCGCCCGTGCCGGGACCTGCCACGCCGTCGTAGAACCCCAGGCCCAGCCCTTGCGGCAGTTGCCACTTGGTGCTGATCGGCGCGTCGCTGTCCAGCGGCGCCTTGGGTGTTCCGCCAAACAGCAGGTACACGCCACAGCCAAACACGATCACCGGCAACATCTGGTTGAGCAGCTCGGCCGGCAGGTAGTGCGCGACCACGGCGCCGATCAGCGAGCCGACGGCGGTGCCGAGCAGGGCGCGCTTCCACTGTGCTGGATGGAACAGCTTGCGTCGGTAGAAGGTGAAACCTGCGGTGGCTGAACCGAAGGTCGAACTGAGTTTGTTGGTGCCCAGCACCAGGTGCGGCGGCAGGCCGGCGGTGAGCAGGGCAGGCGTGGTCAACAGCCCGCCACCGCCAGCGATGGCATCGATGAAACCGGCAACGAAGGCGACAAGGGCAAGCACCACCAGCGTGGTGAGGTCTACGGTGAGTTCGAACGGCATGACTGAGCTTACTTGGCAGACGGGCAGAATGGCTGCCCGGAAGCCCGGCATTCTACCCGTAAGCCGGCGCGTATTGCAGAGCGAATCCCGGTTTCAGGACGAACACGTTACGTGCGCAAGGCCACGGGTTCGCGAGAGGCCGTATACGACGCACCTGCCTCGACCCTCAGACTGAGTCACTCTCGCATCCGTTGTTTCAGATATCGGACACCGTCACCCAGCGCATCTCGCTGGCGGCGACGCGGATGGCGGTTGCCAGCCTTTCAATCTCGAGGGCTTCGGCAAAGTCCGGCCCTTCGTTGCCTTGCCCGCACAGCGCCTGAATCAGAGCATGGACCTCCAGCGTTTTCAGTTCGTTGTAGCCCAACTGATGACCCGGCGCCGGGCAGAATGCGGCGTAGCCCGGCTGCGTCGGGCCGGCGAGAATGCGCTGAAAACCGTCGCGCCCTGATGCGCCCGGACGGTAGATTCGCAGCTCGTTCAGGCGCTCCTGATCGAACGCCAGCGTGCCCTGGGTTCCACTGATTTCAAAGCTCAGGTGATTCTTGTAACCGTGCTTGAGCCAGCTGCTGGCAAAGGTGCCTCGCGCGCCGCTGGCAAAGCGCAGCAGCGCGTACGTGTGGTCGTCGATGGCGATCGGCCGCTGTTCCTGGCTGCCCCGGGTGGCGGGGCGCTGCCCGTGGACAGTTTGCGAGTCGGCGCATACCGCTTCGACGTCACCCAGCAGATAGCGCGCCATGGCCAGCAAGTGGCTGCCCAGATCGGCCAGCGCGCCGCCCGCATGCGCCTGCTCGCAGCGCCAGGACCAGGGCGCCTGGGGATCGCCCATGAAGTCTTCGCTGAATTCGCCTTGAAAACTGATGATCTGGCCCAGCTCGCCGTCTTCGATCATTTGGCGGGCCAGACCGATCATGGGATTGTGCTGATAGTTGTAGCCGACGCGGGTCACCACCCCGGCCGATTGCGCCGCGCGGTGCATCTGCCGGGCTTGCTCGAGGCTCACGGCCAGAGGCTTTTCGCAATACACCGCTTTGCCTACCTCAAGGGCGGCCATCGCCATGGGGAAGTGCAAATGGTTAGGCGTGGTGATTGCCACCAACTGCACGCCCGGATCGCTGATCAGTTGCTGCCAGTCGGCATGGCTGTGATCAAATCCCCAGGACTGCGCACAGTGTTCGGCGCGAGCGGCGTCGGCATCGGCCAGTGCGGTGAGCCTGAGGTTGACGGGCAGCTCGAAGGTGGTGCGGGCATTGTGAAAGGCCAGTGCATGGGCACGGCCCATGAACCCGGTGCCGATCAGGCCGACCCCTAGATCCGGAAGCGATGATGCGCGCATAACAGCGATCCTTGATGGCATGTTGTTGTGCGGAAAATGTATTCGCCCGTGACGATGAATGGAATCTTTATTCCATCAGAAAGGCCTCAGATTCACCTCACTGCAAGAGCGGCTTGCAATTGAGCAGGCTTGAAAAACGGTGGAAATAAGCGCGCTCACTTCCACGACGAACCGTCAGCGCTGTCGCATCGCGTTCAGGACAGGAAACCGCCATCCACGTTCAGTGCCACGCCGGTGGTGTAGCTCGACGCATCGCTGGCCAGATACAGCACCGCGCCGGCCATCTCGCTCGGGTCGGCGACGCGTTTGAGGGGAATCTGGGCCAGCGCGGTGTTGAGGATTTTCTCGTTGCTGACCAGCGCAGAGGCGAACTTGGTGTCCGTCAGGCCCGGCAGCAGGGCATTGCAGCGGATGCCGAATGACGCGCATTCCTTGGCGAACACCTTGGTCATGTTGATCACGGCGGCCTTGGTGACCGAATAGATGCCCTGAAACACGCCGGGGGAAACGCCGTTGATCGACGCCACATTGATGATGCTGCCGCCGCCGTGCTCGCGCATCAGCTTGCCGGCTTCCACCGACATGAAGAAGTAGCCGCGAATGTTGACGTCGACAGTCTTCTGAAAGGCGCCCAGGTCGGTGTCCAGCACGTTGCAGAACTGCGGATTGGTCGCAGCGTTGTTGACCAGAATGTCGAGGCGTCCGAACTGTTCCTTGATCTGGGCGAAAACCCCAGTGATCTGCTCCATCTCGCCGATATGGCAGGCAATCGGCGTCGCCTTGCCACCGTCGGCGATGATGGCGTCGGCGACCTGCTGGCAGCCTTCGATCTTGCGGCTGGAGACGATGACGTGGGCGCCTTGCTGCGCGAGCAGTCTGGCGATGGCTTCACCGATTCCGCGGCTGGCGCCGGAGACGAAAGCGATCTTGCCGTCGAGGTCGAACAGTTGAGTCTTGGACATGGTGTCTTCCTTATCGTGTCGCAAACGGAATCAGAGGCTGGAACGGTCGATCACTTGCAGCGCCATGCGTTCCAGCAGCGTGTTCATGTGGATGAACTGAGCGAACCGCTTGTCCTGGGTCTGGCCATGGAAAAACCGGTAGTAGATCTGCTGGACGATACCGGCCAGACGGAACAGCCCGTAGGTGTAGTAAAAGTCGAAATTGTCGATGCGCATGCCCGAGCGCTCGGCGTAATAGGCCACGAAGCCGGCGCGGGTCAACATGCCCGGCGCGTGACTGGGCTGGCGTCGCATCAGTTGCACGGGCGCCGGGTCATCGGCCTGAATCCAGTACGCCAGGCTGTTACCCAGATCCATCAGCGGATCGCCCAGCGTGGTCAGCTCCCAGTCCAGCACGCCGATGATCTGCATCGGGTTGCCGGGGTCGAGGATGACGTTGTCGAAGCGATAGTCGTTGTGCACCAGGCTTGAGACGGGGTGATCGGCGGGCTTTTTATCGTCCAGCCAGCGGGCCACCCTCTCCCAGCTCGGCGCATCCGCTGTGCGCGCCTTGTCATAACGCTCGGTCCAGCCACGGATCTGCCGCTCGACATAGCCCTGCGGCTTGCCGAGATCGCCCAGGCCGCAGGCGTTGTAATCGACCTGATGCAGATCGACCAGCTTGTCGATGAAGCTTTTGCACAGCGCTTCGGTCTGGTTGGCGTCAAGGTTGAGTTCGCCAGGAAGCTCCGAGCGCAGGATGATGCCTTCGACGCGCTCCATGACATAGAACTCGGCACCGATCACCGAGTCGTCGGTGCAATGCACATAGGCTTTGGGGCAGTAAGGGAAGGCATCGCGCAGCTGGTTGAGAATCCGGAATTCGCGGCCCATGTCGTGGGCGCTTCTGGCCTTGTGGCCGAACGGCGGGCGACGCAGGACGAACTCCCGCTCCGGGTATTTCAACAGGTACGTCAGGTTGGAAGCGCCGCCGGGAAACTGGCTGATCTGCGCGCTGCCCGTCAGGCCGGGAATGTGCGATTTGAGGTAGGGGTCGATCAGGGCGGCGTCCAGCTCTTCGCCGGATCGAACCTGAGTGGACTGGTCAGTTAGCGCCATGCTTATCCCTGCTGTTTATTCTGGAAGGCGATGATCATTGACTAATCTAATGCGCGCCGTGCGCCTCGAACAAGCCGGATGCGGCCTTATTGGCGAGCGTGTTACAGGCTGATCAGTGGCCTTGATCACCGCCGCGCACAAAACCCGGCGCAAAAAAAACCGAAGCGGCGACGCTTCGGTTCAGCGGGCAAAAGCGCGGTCCGGGCGGGAGCGCGCTCATTGCACTTACGAGGGGAACAGTTCGCTCAGTTTCATCGCCAGCATCATGTCGCCTTCGGCACGCAGCTTGCCCGCCATGAAAGCCTGCATGCCGTCGGTCTCGCCGCTGACGATCCCTTGCAGGGTTTCGCCATCCATGACCAGGGTCACTTGTGCGTCAGGGTTTTCGCCTTCCTGCAGGTCGCAGGTCTTGTCTTTGACGATCAGCGAGAAGTTTTTGGTTTCGTCGATACGGAAACCAAAAACCAGGTCCAGGCCCGCAGCGGCATCCGGGTTGAACTTGGCTTTCATGGCTTGTACGGCGTCGGCTACGGAGGTCATGGTGTCATCCTTTAGTTGTGTGATTGCTGGCACCTTGCGGGTGCGATAGGCCGGGCTCAGCGGTAGGTGATGAGCTCCGGCGCCTTCATCAGTTGCAAATGCGCGTGACTGTTGAAGGAAGCCAGGGTCACCTCGCGACCGCGAAACCGGAGCTGGTTGAGCGAGGTGTTGACGATTTGCCAGTTGAGCTCGAATGCATGGGTTGCGGGCATTCGGGTGATCAGGTGGAGCAGGGCGGTGATGGTTCCGCCCGAGGTAAAAACGGCAATGCGGTCGTTGGCGGCGGCGCTGTCGAGAATGCTCTCAAGGCCACTGCGGACCTGGGCGACGAAGGCCAGCCAGCTCTGCAGGGCAGGCGTGTCATGTTCGCCCCCCAGCCAGCGGCCGATGATCAGTGCGAACAAGCGCTGGAATTCGGCGCGGTTATGCGCGGCGTTGCGCATGACCTCCAGTGCCTCGGGCTCGTCCGGCAGCATCGCGGGCAGCAGCGCGCGAATCACGCCTTCAGCGTCGAATTCGTTGAAGGCTGGGTCAATTTCCAGAGCGGGGGTTTCAAGGCCCGCTGCGTCGAGCTGGGCAAGGGCGGTTTCGGCTGTGTGGCGTTGACGAAACAGGCTTCCCGACACGCAGCGATCGAATGTCAGCCCCAACTGGGCCAGATGCGTGCCGAGGACTTCGGCCTGGCGATAACCGGTGGGCGACAAGACGTCGTAATCGTCTGCACCAAAGGAGGCCTGGCCATGTCGTATCAGATAGATGCTGCCCACGTCCGCGTCATCCCGGCACGTTGAAAGTGTTGGGAGGTTATGAGGAGGGTGCGGGGTCTGTCAATGAAAAAACATACGCTTGTTTGAATTGGCCGTTGGCCTGCGTTTTGCCTCGTCTCGCTGGCTCGACGCAGGGCGCGCCGGTATGCTTGATCCGTTCGCGATTCTGTACGGACCTTACATAAAGGTTCTGACGTGTAGGTAAGGAGTTTCTGTGGAGTTCATGTTCGATTACGCCAGCTTTCTGGCAAAAACCGTCACCGTGGTGATTGCGATCGTCGTGGTGCTGGTGGTCATCGGCTCGCTGCGCGGCCGCGGTCGGCGCGGTGGCGGCGGTCAGTTGCATGTGACCAGGCTCAACGATTTCTACAAGGGCCTGCGTGACCGCCTGGAAGGTTCGCTGCTCGACAAGGCCCGACTCAAGGCGCTGCGCAAGGCACAGGCGAAGGACCTGAAGAAGGAAAAGAAACAGGCTGACGTCAAGCCACGTGTTTACGTACTGGATTTCGATGGCGACATCAAAGCTTCTGCCACCGAAAGCATGCGTCATGAAATCACCGCCCTGCTGACCCTGGCCACCGACAAGGACGAAGTGGTGCTGCGCCTGGAAAGCGGTGGCGGCATGGTACACAGCTACGGTCTGGCGTCTTCACAGCTGGCGCGCATCCGGCAGGCAGGCATCCCGTTGACCATCTGCATCGACAAGGTTGCGGCCAGCGGCGGCTACATGATGGCGTGTATCGGCAATCGCATCATCAGTGCGCCCTTCGCGGTGCTGGGTTCCATCGGCGTGGTTGCGCAGCTGCCTAACGTCAACCGGCTGCTGAAAAAACACGACATCGATTTCGAGGTGCTGACCGCCGGTGAGTACAAGCGCACGCTGACGGTTTTTGGCGAAAACACCGAGAAAGGCCGCGAGAAGTTTCAGCAGGACCTGGACATCACTCACGAGCTGTTCAAGAACTTCGTCGCCAGCTACCGCCCTCAGCTGCAGATCGATGAAGTGGCCACCGGCGAAGTCTGGCTGGGCATGGCGGCCAAGGACAAACAACTCGTGGATGAGCTGAAGACCAGCGACGAGTACCTGTCCGAGAAGGCCAAATCTGCCGACGTTTTCCATCTGCATTACGCCGAACGCAAGAGCCTGCAAGAGCGCGTCGGCCTCGCGGCGAGCGGGTCGATCGACCGGCTGGTGACAGGCTGGTGGAGCAAGCTGACGCAACAGCGGTTTTGGTAAAGGAACGGATCTGGACGATCTGAACGGATTTGCACGATCGGAATGTTTTGCCCGGATCCGACGGGCTCTGCAGGAGCGTGGCTTGTCCCGCGACGCGGGGCGTCAGCCTCGATCCGGATAGATGACCGAGCGCGTTCCCGGCTGAAGCCGGTCCTACGAAAGGCTCGCGGCGTCTGTAGGACCGGCTTTAGCCGGGAATAGGCCGGTGCATGCAGTCGACAGGCAGTGATTGGAAATCAGCCTTCGTGGAGCATTTGCACAGGTGTTGTGCTTAGCCTGAAAGCCTGGCAAATGCCGGCCCTCGAGGAGTGCTCACGAAACCACCGGCATGACCGCTGCATTTTCAGCGCTGAATTCGCTCTTCGCGGGCAAACGACCTTTTACAGGTGGCACGAAAAAGCCCCGATTTCTCACGAAACCGGGGCTTTTTGTGGGCTCTGGATCAGCGCCGGATCAGCGGCGACGGAACAAGGGCAAAGGCTCGTCGGTGGCTGCCTGATACGTCACCGAAAAGTCCCGCAGACTTGCCAGCGCTTCGTACGGGTCTTTGTCCGCACGAATGGCGAAGGCATCGAAGCCGCAGCGATGCAGGTAGAACAACTGGTCGCGCAGCACGTCGCCGATCGCGCGCAGTTCGCCTTTGTAGCCATAGCGATCGCGCAGCAGGCGAGCGTTGGAGTAGCTGCGTCCATCGGTGAATGCCGGGAAGTTCAGGGCGATGACCTGGAACTGATTGGCGTCGTCACCGATTTCTTCGGCTTCTTCATCGCTGTCCAGCCAGACACCCAGGCCACCATCACGTGCTTTCAGCGCATGGCCGTGCTCGCGCCACAGGACCAGTGGCACGATCAGGTCGTCGCAGTTCGACAGGCTGCCGAACTCGGTGTCCTTGGGCAGCAGGTGCCAGGTTTCGTCGATGACTTCGTTGTTCTTAATGATTCGCTGCATAGACGCGCTCCTTGAAAGGGTCGATGCCGATACGCTGGTAAGTGTCGATGAAGCGCTCGTCCTCGTTGCGTTTCTCAACGTAGACATTGATCAGCTTCTCGATCACGTCCGGCATGGCGTCCTGTGCGAAGGATGGGCCAAGGATCTTGCCCAGGCTTGCGTCCCGGCTGGCGCTGCCGCCAAGGGACACCTGGTAGAACTCTTCACCTTTCTTGTCCACGCCCAGAATGCCGATATGGCCGACGTGGTGATGGCCGCAGGCGTTCATGCAGCCGGAAATGTTCAGGTCCAGTTCGCCGATGTCGAACAGGTAGTCCAGATCGTCGAAACGGCGCTGGATCGATTCGGCGATCGGGATCGATTTGGCGTTGGCGAGCGAACAGAAATCGCCGCCCGGGCAGCAGATGATGTCAGTCAGCAGGCCGATGTTCGGCGTCGCGAAACCTTGCTCGCGCAGCTCGCCCCACATCGTGAAGAGCTGGCTCTGCTCGACGTCGGCCAGAATGATGTTCTGCTCGTGGGAGGTGCGCAGCTGGCCGAAACTGTAGCGGTCGGCCAGATCGGCGATGCCGTCCAGTTGCTTGTCGGTGACGTCGCCCGGGGCAACGCCGGTCGGCTTGAGCGACAGCGTCACGGCAGCGTAGCCGGGCTTCTTGTGCGCCAGCACGTTGCGCGAGCGCCAGCGGGCAAAACCCGGATGCTCTTTGTCGAGCTGGGCGAGTTCAGCGCTGTAGTCGGCCAGCGCCTTGTACTCGGGATCGACGAAGTGTTTGGCGACACGATGCACTTCGGCTTCGGTCAGGGTGGTCTGGCCGCCACGCAGGTGGGCCATTTCCGCCTCGACCTTCTCGGCGAAGACTTCAGGGGTGAGCGCCTTGACCAGGATCTTGATCCGGGCCTTGTACTTGTTGTCGCGACGACCGTAGCGGTTGTACACGCGCAGGATGGCGTCCAGGTAGCTCAGCAGATCCTGCCACGGCAGGAACTCGTTGATGAACGCACCGACGACCGGCGTACGACCCAGACCACCGCCCACCAGCACGCGGAAGCCAAGTTCGCCAGCGGCGTTCTTGACAGGCTCCAGGCCAATGTCATGGACTTCGATGGCGGCGCGGTCGGACGTGGAACCGTTGATCGCGATCTTGAACTTGCGCGGCAGGTAGGCGAATTCCGGGTGGAATGTCGTCCACTGACGCACGATCTCACACCATGGGCGCGGGTCAACCAGCTCATCGGCGGCGACGCCGGCAAACTGGTCCGTGGTGACGTTGCGCAGGCAGTTACCGCTGGTCTGGATCGCGTGCATCTGCACGGTGGCCAGTTCAGCGAGAATATCGGGAATGTCTTCCAGCGCCGGCCAGTTGAACTGCACGTTCTGGCGGGTACTGATGTGGGCGTAGCCCTTGTCGTAGTCGCGGGCGATTTTCGCCAGCATGCGAGTCTGGCGCGACGTCAGTTGACCGTAAGGCACGGCCACGCGAAGCATCGGGGCGAAACGCTGGATGTAGAGGCCGTTTTGCAGGCGAAGCGGGCGGAACTCTTCTTCGCTGAGCTCGCCGGCCAGATAGCGGCGGGTCTGGTCGCGGAACTGCTTGACGCGGTCCTCGATGATCCGCTGATCGTACTCGTCGTATACGTACATGGTGGTCCTGTTCTCAGGCGGTTCACTGCTGCTTAGACGGCCCGAAGCAGGCGATGCGTTGTCGCAAGGGTTTCAGGCCGCTGAACAAATCTGCGCGCACGGTCGCGCAGCCCCAAAAGGAGCCGGCGGAGGTTACCAGTTTGCGGATATGCGCAAAAGTGATGTTTGAATATAAGTAAATAACTGAAAGTGCTAAGCACTTCATCGGCTATTCATAACCCCACTTGTGGTGAGGGAAAGCGTCAACTTTACTCTGGCAATAGCTGCGGTCAACCGTCCGCCGCTCGCTCCATCTGCAATCACCAATAAGAACTGACAAGAGGCGATGCAATGAGTAACAACCACCCTAAAGTTGCCAAGTCCGACAGCCACGTGGATGCCTGGGCGATTCTCTTCATCATTATTCTCGTCGTGGGTGCCGCGGTTTTCTGGGTCAGTCACCAGTAATACAGGCACTTCGCCTTCAAGTCGGGTACACAATCCCCGACGGCTGCCGATAGGATAGGAGCGGGTCTGGATTTACAGACCTGCCGAGTGTTCTTTGGCGTAAGGCGGGGTGTCCATGATCAGGTTTTTCAATGGCTGCCTCCTTTTACTGGTGTGGGGGATGTGGTCGAGCGGCGCGTGCGCGGCGTCGGTGGTTTTCCTTAATCCGGGCTCGGCACCGGACCCTTATTGGTCAAGCTATTCACGGTTCATGCAGACGGCTGCCGACCGGCTTGGCATGCGCCTGAAAATTCACTACACCAACCGCGACACCCGCGCCTTGCTCACGCTGGCGCGCCAGACGCTGTCGGGGCCCGAGCGGCCGGACTACCTGGTGTTCTCCAACGAGCTGAACGTGGCTCCGGAAATCCTGCGGCTTTCGGTGGGCAGCGGGGTTCGGTTGCTGGCGGTCAACAATACCTTCACGGCGGACCAACTGAGCATCCTGGGCGATCTTGCCGTTCGCTACCCTGACTTTCTCGGCAGCCTGGTCGCCAACGACGAGGAGGGCGGTTATCGGGTCGCCCGGCAACTGATCGAGGCACAGTCACTCGCAGCGCCCGGCAAACCTGTCGAAATGCTCGCCTTCTCCGGGACCAACAGCACGCCGGTTTCGCTGCAACGCGAGCGTGGCCTGTACCGGGCGCTCGCCGAATACCCTCACGTGCGCCTGCGCCAGATCGTGCTGGGCGGCTGGCGTCGTGATCGCGCCCATGAACAGGCGCAGGTGCTGCTCAAGCGTTACCCGGGCACCCGCGTGATCTGGACGGCCAGCGATCAGATGGCATTCGGGGTGATGGATGCCATTCGCGAAACCGGCCAGCAGCCTGGAAAGGACGTTCTGCTCGGGACGATCAACGATTCGACGGCCGCGTTGCAGGCGCAACGGGACGGCCTGTTGAACGTGGTGGTCGGTGGCCACTTCACGCTGGGTGGCTGGGCGCTCGTGCTGCTGCATGATTACGACGAGGCCGAGCCCTCAGCGCGCCAGCGCATCGGCAACTGGCGGGTGCGCGCAATGCAGGTCAGGGAGCGCCAGGACGCCGCGTTTTACATCCAGGCCAATCAGCGCGACGACTACGACATTGACGTGCGTCAGTTTACCGAAGGCCGCAGTCCCGCCGGTGTGGGCTATCCCTTCGTGAAAGCCGGACCTCGGGACTGACGCCGATCTGGCTCAGCGGCTTGCGAAAAACAGCACCAGTTGCACGATGCCCAGCAGGGCCAGCGCGAAGACGGCCGTGAAGGCAACGCCAAGCAGGATGAAGTGCACCGGCTTGCCATGACTGAAATCCCGCGCACGATTGCGCTGGCTCTGAACGCCAAAGGCCGCGGCCATGACGCTGTGCAGCATCTGCCAGAAGGTTGGCGGCGTGCCGTCGTCAGGCGTCGGGGAAGGGGCTTCGTTCGGTTTGTCCATGACATCCTCCAGACCAGCGTGGAAGGTCTGCAGGAAGGATAGTCGTAAATCGGTGAGAGCCTGCGGTGGCGCTTGCCCGATCGTGCAGTGTCAGCGGGCGCTGAATCATTGACGACCCTGTCGCGGGCAAACGCTCCTGCAGGTTGATCAGCCCATTGGCTTATTCGTCATAGCCCAGATTCGGCGCCAGCCAGCGCTCGGTGACGCGCATTTCCTGGCCTTTGCGGGCGTTGTAGCTTTCGACCTGGTCCTTGTCGACCTTGCCCACTGCGAAGTACTGCGCCTGAGGGTGAGCGAAGTACCAACCGCTGACGGCGGCGGCCGGGAACATTGCGTAGTGCTCGGTGAGGAACACGCCGCTGATGCCTGGCTTGCCGTCGCCCTGGGTCGGGTCCAGCAGGTCGAACAACACGCCTTTCTCGGTGTGATCCGGGCAGGCCGGATAGCCGGGAGCAGGGCGGATGCCAACGTACTTTTCCTTGATCAGGTCTTCGTTGTTCAACTGCTCGTCGGTTGCGTAGGCCCAGTACTCTTTACGCACCTGCTGGTGCAGCCATTCGGCGCAGGCTTCGGCCAGACGGTCGGCAAGGGCCTTGACCATGATCGCGTTGTAATCGTCGCCCTTGTCCTGATACGCCTTGGACACTTCCTCGGCGCCGATGCCGGCGGTGGTGATGAAGCCGCCCACATAATCGGTCACGCCGCTGTCTCGAGGCGCGACGAAATCGGCCAGCGAGAAGTTCGGCTTGCCGTCGGTCTTGATGATCTGCTGGCGCAAGTGATGCAGTTTCGCCAGCGGCTGGCCGTTGTCGTCGAACAACTGAATGTCATCGTGATCGACCTGATTGGCAGGCCAGAAACCGAACACTGCCCGGCTGCGGATCAGCTTCTCGTCGATCAGCTTGCGCAGCAACTCTTGCGCGTCGTTGAACAGCGAAGTCGCCGCTTCACCGACGACTTCATCGGTGAGGATGCGCGGGTATTTGCCCGCCAGATCCCAGGAAATGAAGAACGGCGTCCAGTCGATGTAGTCGACCAGCACGTTCAGGTCGATGTCTTCGAGCACCTTCACACCGGTGAAGGTCGGCTTGACCGGCGCGTAGGAGGCCCAGTCGAACTGCGGTTTCTTGGCGATGGCCGCGCTGTAGCTCAGGCGTTCGGTGCGTGCGCTGCGCGCCGAGGTGCGTTCGCGCACTTCGACGTATTCGGCGCGGGTCTTCTCGATGAATCCGGCTTTGAGCTCCTTGGACAGCAACTGGGTCGCCACGCCCACCGCGCGCGAGGCGTCGGTGACGTAGATGACGCCGTCGTTGCTGTATTTCGGCTCGATTTTCACTGCCGTATGGGCCTTGGACGTCGTCGCACCGCCGATCATCAGCGGCAGGCTGAAGTTCTGCCGCTGCATTTCCCGGGCGACGTGGACCATTTCGTCCAGCGACGGCGTGATCAGGCCGGACAGGCCGATGATGTCGCACTTCTCGTCTCTGGCCACCTGCAGGATCTTCTCCGCCGGCACCATCACGCCCAGGTCGACGATGTCGTAGCCGTTGCAGCCCAGTACCACGCCGACGATGTTCTTGCCGATGTCGTGCACGTCGCCCTTGACCGTGGCCATCAGAATCTTGCCCTTGGCTTCCGGCTTGTCGCCTTTCTCCGCTTCGATGAACGGGATCAGGTGGGCAACGGCCTGCTTCATCACGCGAGCGGATTTGACCACCTGCGGCAGGAACATCTTGCCCGAGCCGAACAGGTCGCCGACCACGTTCATGCCGGCCATCAGCGGCCCTTCGATGACTTCGATCGGGCGCGTGAAGGTCAGGCGCGACGCCTCGGTGTCTTCCACGATATGGGTGGTGATGCCCTTGACCAGCGCGTGCTTGAGCCGCTCGTTGACCTCCCAGCCGCGCCATTCTTCGGTTTCGGCTTCCTTGACCGAGCCATCGCCCTTGAACTTGTCGGCGATGGCGAGCAGCGCGTCGGTGCCGTTGGGCGTGCGGTTGAGCACCACATCCTCGACGGCATCGCGCAGTTCCTTCGGGATCTCGTCGTAGATTTCCAGTTGACCGGCGTTGACGATACCCATGGTCAGCCCGGCGCGGATCGCGTACAGCAGGAACACCGAGTGGATGGCCTCGCGAACCGGGTTGTTGCCGCGGAACGAGAACGACACGTTGGACACGCCGCCGGAGGTCAGCGCATACGGCAGCTCGTCGCGGATGTAGGCGCAGGCGTTGATGAAATCGACCGCGTAGTTGTTGTGTTCCTCGATGCCGGTGGCGACGGCGAAGATGTTCGGGTCGAAGATGATGTCTTCCGGCGGGAAGCCGACTTCGTTGACCAGAATGTCGTAGGAGCGTTTGCAGATTTCCTTCTTGCGCGCTTCGGTGTCGGCCTGGCCGGCTTCGTCGAAGGCCATGACCACCACTGCCGCGCCGTAGCGCTTGCACAACCTGGCGTGATGAATGAACTGCTCGACGCCTTCTTTCATGCTGATCGAGTTGACGATGCCCTTGCCCTGAATGCACTTGAGGCCGGCCTCGATCACTTCCCATTTGGAGGAGTCGATCATGATCGGGACGCGGGAAATGTCCGGCTCACCGGCGATCAGATTGAGGAAGGTCACCATGGCCTTCTTCGAATCCAGCATGCCCTCGTCCATGTTGATGTCGATCACCTGAGCACCGGCCTCGACCTGTTGCAGCGCGACTTCCAGGGCTTCGGTGTAGTTGTCTTCGCGGATCAGGCGGGCGAAGCGGGCGGAGCCGGTGATGTTGGTGCGCTCGCCGACGTTGACGAACAACGACTGGCGATCGATGGTGAACGGCTCCAGGCCTGACAGTCGGCAGGCTTTGGGGATGTCCGGAATGGCGCGCGGCGCGTACCGGGCAACGGCGTTGGCGATGGCCTTGATGTGCGCAGGCGTGGTCCCGCAGCAGCCGCCGACGATGTTCAGGAAGCCGCTCTGCGCAAACTCTTCGACGACCTTGGCCATTTCGGCCGGGCTCTCGTCGTACTCACCGAACTCGTTCGGCAAGCCGGCGTTCGGGTGTGCCGAGACGTGGGTGTCAGCCTTGTTCGACAGCTCTTCCAGATACGGCCGCAGCTCGCTGGCACCCAGCGCGCAGTTCAGGCCGACCGAAAGTGGATTGGCGTGACGCACCGAATTCCAGAAGGCTTCGGTGGTCTGGCCCGACAGCGTACGGCCCGAGGCGTCGGTGATGGTGCCGGAGATCATGATCGGCAATTGATGGCCGATTTCGTCGAACACACCCTGCACGGCGAAGATCGCGGCCTTGGCGTTCAGCGTGTCGAAGATGGTTTCGATGAGGATCATGTCCGCACCGCCTTCGATCAGGCCGCGGGTCGCCTCGGTGTAGTTCTCGACCAGCTCGTCGAAGGTAACGTTACGATAGCCGGGGTTGTTCACATCCGGAGACAGCGAGCAGGTGCGGCTGGTCGGGCCGAGCACGCCGGCGACGAAACGCGGCTTGTCCGGCGTTTCGAGGGTTTTTGCATCGGCCACTTTGCGCGCCAGCCGGGCGCCTTCCACGTTCAGTTCGTAGACCAGCGCTTCCATGCCGTAATCGGCCTGGGACACCTGGGTGGCGTTGAAGGTGTTGGTTTCGAGGATGTCGGCGCCGGCGTCCAGGTACTCTTTTTCGATCGCGCCGATCACGTCCGGACGGGTCAGGATGAGCAGGTCATTGTTGCCCTTGACGTCGCTGGGCCAGTCGGCGAAGCGCTTGCCGCGATAGTCTTCTTCCTCCAGTCGATAGCTCTGGATCATGGTGCCCATGCCGCCATCGAGAATCAGAATCCGCTCTTTGAGAGCCTGCTGGAGTGCTTGAAGACGCGCGCTGCGATCTGACATGAAGGTTACCCGGATGAAAAAGTACGAAATAGGGTGTCGCTTAAAAGTGCGAAATAATAGCAAACCTGTACCGTTTTAAACCGTTACCGGATTTACATGAATTCTGCTCATGTTGATGTCGGTTCGCCACGGGTAGAATTGACGGGTTTTTTATTTTCAGGACGCCCGTTCAATGTTGCATCGCTTGTTCGCCCTGTGTGTGGGTCTGTTGTCATGCGGTGCAGCGCTGGCGCAATCGCCCACCGCTTCCCCGGCCATTTCCTACAGCCGGGACATCCAGCCGATCTTTACCGAGAAGTGTGTCGCCTGCCATGCGTGCAACGATGCGGCGTGCCAGTTGAACCTGGGCAGCGCGGAAGGCGTGTCGCGCGGGGCGTCCAAAGTGCCGGTGTATCAGGGCGATCGCAGTCAGGCAGTGGCGCCGACGCGGATCTTCTACGACGCACAAGGCCCTGATGCCTGGCGCAGGAAGGGCTTTTATTCGGTGCTCGACGGGCAGAGCAATCAGGCCGCGCTGATGGCGAAGATGCTCGAACTTGGCCACAGCGCGCCCCTGGTGCCCAACGCCAGACTGCCTGACGACATCGTGTTGGGGCTCAATCGCGAAAACATGTGCCCGCTGCCGCAAGAATTCGAAGGTTACGCCAGGTCGCATCCGGGGCAGGGCATGCCGCTGGCAGTGACCGGGCTGACCGACGCCCAGTACACGACCTTGCAGAGCTGGCTGGCGCAGGGCGCACCGGTGGAACAGACGCCGGTGCAGCCAAGCGCTGGCGAGGCGGCGCAGATCAGTGAATGGGAAAACCTGTTCAACCGGCCCGGCTCCACCGAAGCACTGGTGGCGCGCTGGCTCTACGAGCACCTGTTTCTTGCGCACATCTACTTTACCGACGGTGAGCAGGGGCATTTTTTCCAGTGGGTACGTTCGCGCACGCCCAGTGGCCAGCCTGTGGACCTCATTGCCACCCGGCGTCCCGATGACGACCCCGGCACGACGTTTTACTACCGCTTGATGCCGGTGCAAGGCGTGATCGTGCACAAGACCCATATCACCTACCCGATGGGGCCGCAGAAGCTGGCGCGGGTCAAGCAGCTGTTCTACAGCGGCAACTGGCACGCCACGGAGCTGCCAGGCTATGGGCCGCAACGCCGCGCCAATCCATTCGATACGTTCAAGGAAATTCCTGCGGTCGCGCGTTACCAGTTCATGCTGGACAACGCCGAATACTTCGTGCGCACGTTCATCCGCGGCCCTGTGTGCCGGGGACAGATCGCCACCGATGTGATCCGCGATCACTTCTGGGCCTTGTTCCAGGAGCCGGCACACGACCGCTACATCACCGATGCCGCTTACCGGGCCAAGGCCACGCCGTTGCTGGCGATGCCGGGGCAGAACGACGATGTCGGCAGCGTCCTCAGCCTCTGGCACGACTACCGTGACAAGCGCAACGAGTACGAGGATCTGCGCAGCGACGCCTACGCGCACATGCCGCCGCCCGGTTGGGCCACGCTGTGGGCCGGCAACGACAACGCGTTGCTGACCATCTTCCGTCACTTCGACAGCGCCACCGTCAACAAAGGGCTGATCGGCGACCTGCCGACCACCGTGTGGCTGTTCGACTACCCGCTGCTGGAGCGCACGTATTATCAGTTGGTGGTGAACTTCGACGTGTACGGCAACGTGTCTCACCAAGTGCAGACGCGGTTGTATTTCGACCTGATCCGCAACGGCGCCGAAGTCAATTTCCTGCGTCTGATGCCGGCCGACAAACGCGACGACATCCTTGGCAGCTGGTACCAGAACAGTGGCAAAGTGAAGATGTGGCTGGATTACCAGGCCATCGATAACGACACGCCAACCGGCATGAAGCTGGACGAGGAACACCCCAAGCGGGATTTCGAACGCAAGCTGATCGAGCGCGCGGGCACGCTGAACGCCACGCCCGATCCGATCAACCGCTGCAGCGGCGCCTATTGTTCGCGCAAAGGGCTGGACCCGGTTTTCAGTCAGGTCGAGCAGTCGCTCAGCCGGTTGGCTTCACGACCTGCGGCGGGTCTGAAGGTCATCAATCAGTTGCCTGAGGCGACGATGCTGCGCATTCAGGATGGCAGCGGCAAACGGATTGTCTACAGCATGCTGCGCAACCGCGCCCACGCTAACGTGGCGTTTCTGCTCGGCGAGGTTTATCGCTATCAGCCGGGGCTGGACACGCTGACGATCTATCCGGGCGTGCTCAGCAGCTACCCCAACTTCATCTTCAACGTCCCGGCCAGCGAGGTAGGCGCGTTCGTCGACGCCATGGAGCAGGCCCGGGACGATAAGCCTGCGTTCGATCGCATCGTCCAGCGTTGGGGTGTGCGCCGCAGCCATCCGCTGTTCTGGACGTACTTCCACGACCTGGACCGCTATATCCAGGAGACTGAGCCGCAGGAGGCGGGGGTGCTGGATATGAATCGGTACGAGAATCTGTGATTCGCAGGACCTGGCGCTCTGTGATCACTCGCTCGCGAAAGTAAGTCAACGGTCTATAACGCCCCCTTCGATCAGCGGCGTAACAGCGGACACCTTCCCGGCTGAAGCCGGTCCTACGAAAAGCTTGCGGCGCCTGTGGGAACGGCTTAAGCGGATCCTACGAAAAAGCCTGCGACGTTGTAGGACCGGCTTCAGCCGGGAAGAGGCCGGTGCAGGCTGTCGAGGTGCATGGGTTGAGAATTCGCCTTCGCAAGCCCGCTCATGCCCACAGTTTTTTCATGCCCGACCCAACCTCTGCATCGTCCCGCCGGTACGGGGCGAAACTGGAAAACCCTCGTAAAACATGGCGTGCAGCCATTATGCAGCCCGTCAGACCTGCCGAACCTTTTGCCCAATCCTGACTCGGACCCTGTGAGTCGTCCCGCCAGCATGGCCCTTTTCGAGGTCCGGGATCGTGGGTCAAACCAGAGTAAGCAAGAGGTTGCAGATGTTGATTTCGGTTCAAGCCCTGCGGGCACTCGCCGCGTGGGCCGTTGTGTGTCACCACTTCATGCAGATTTTTTTCGACTTCCACCCCAGCGGCCCGATCGGCCGGTTTTTTACTGAAAAAGGCGCCGTCGGCGTCGACATCTTCTTCGTCATCAGCGGTCTGGTCATCTACCTGTCGACGGTCGACAAGGACATTCCGGCCAGCCGCTTCATGCTCAATCGCCTGATCCGGATCGTCCCCGCGTACTGGCTTTACACGCTGGTCATGGGGTTGTTGGTGGTGGTGGCGCATCCGCTGCTGCCTCATCAGGTCGTCGACTGGCAGAGCTTCATCCTCTCGCTGCTGTTCATTCCTTCGGAAAACCCGGGTGGTTACGGCCTGTATCCCACGTTGAACGTCGGCTGGACGTTGAATTACGAGATGTTGTTCTACGTGCTGTTCTCCATGGTGTTCCTGTTCCAGCAGCGTCTGCGCCCCCTGATCATCGCGGCTGCGCTGTTCGCGGTGACCGACGTGCTGGGTCGCTCAGGGCTGATCAGCCGTTTCTATGCCAACGATATCGTTTATGAATTCCTGTTGGGCATCGGCATCGGGGTAATCTACCGCCGTGGCTGGATCACCGAGCGCCTCTGGCTGCCACTGCTGGCGATCGGCGGCGCGCTGCTGACGATCAAACAGCTGCCGCCGGACCTGCGCATCGTTAACTGGGGCCTGCCCAGTGCGGTGATCGTGGTGGCCTGTATTTCGCTGGAGCCGTACTTGCGCGGTAGTCGCCTCTTGAAAATCATGGGCGACTGCTCATATTCGGTGTATCTGCTCCATGTGCTGGTGCTTTATGGCGGTTGGCTGGCCAGCGAGCGCTATGGTTTCGATCCCTACGCGGTGTTCGCCGTCTGTGTGCCGGTGATCGCACTGGGCTCCTGGCTGAGCTACGAGTGGATCGAAAAAGGTTTGTACCGCCGGATGAAAGCCTGGCTGGACGGCAGGAGGGGAGTAAAGGAAGCGGCGCTTTCCTGATCTTTACCTGACCAGAATAGTAGGGCTTTGTCAGGCGCCGTCGATTGGCGTAAACTCCGCCCCACGTCTGCGAGGAATTTTCATGACCGCTATTACGATTACCGATGCCGCCCACGATTACCTGGCCGATCTTCTGCAAAAGCAGAACACGCCGGGCATCGGCATCCGCGTGTTTATTACCCAGCCTGGCACCCAATACGCTGAAACCTGCATTGCCTACTGCAAGCCTGGCGAAGAGAAACCGGAAGACAAGGCCATCGGCCTCAAGAGCTTCACTGCCTGGATCGACTCGTTCAGCGAGGCGTTTCTGGACGACGCCGTGGTCGATTACGCCACCGACCGCATGGGCGGTCAGCTGACCATCAAGGCGCCGAACGCCAAAGTGCCGATGGTCAATGCCGACAGCCCGATCAACGAGCGCATCAACTATTACCTGCAGACCGAAATCAATCCGGGTCTGGCCAGTCATGGCGGACAGGTGACGCTGATCGATGTCGTTGAAGAAGACGACGCCAACATTGCCGTGCTGCAATTTGGTGGTGGTTGTCAGGGCTGCGGTCAGGCCGACGTCACCCTCAAGGAAGGCATCGAGCGCACCTTGCTGGAGCGGATTCCCGAGCTCGCCGGCGTGCGTGATGTGACTGACCACACCCAGAAAGAAAACGCTTACTACTAAGCGTTTTTCTCCCTCAAAAAGCCCCGACTGGTTCGGGGCTTTTTGTTGGGTGCAGAATCCCTGTAGGCGCGTGGCTTGTCTCTGGGCCGCGTCCAGACGATCTGCCGGTACCAGCAGCAAGCGCTGTGATGAAGCCTGTCAGATCGAGAAAGTCGGTTCGATGCAGCTGCGCAGCAGATTGCCGGCAAGCCAGGCGTCTACGAATTCCTTCCAGCATCAGAAACGGATCAGACCTCAATCCAGGTCACGGCCGGAACACGTGGGCGTGCCCGGCGCGGTACAGCGACGACTCGCTGAACACGTCGTTACCCAGCACGCGGCCCACGAGGATCAGCGCGGTGCGGCGGAAACCCTTGGCTTGCACCTTGTCTTCGATGTCACCCAGCGTCCCGCACACCCAGTCCTGGTCCGGCCAGCTGGCGCGGTGGACCACGGCGATCGGGCAGTCTGCGCCGTAATACGGTGTCAGCTCGGCAACGATCTTGCCAAGATTGGTGATGCCCAGGTGAATCGCCATCGTCGCCCGGTGCTGCGCCAGTTCGCCGAGTGACTCGCCCTGCGGCATGGCGGTCTTGTCCGCGTAACGCGTCAGGATGACGCTCTGGGAGATGTCCGGCAGGGTCAGTTCAGTGCCCAGCAGGGCTGCGCATGCCGCCGTGGCAGTGACGCCGGGAATGATCTCGAACGGGATGCCCAGGGCTTTGAGACAGCGAATCTGCTCGCCGATGGCGCCGTACAGACTGGGGTCGCCGGAGTGCACGCGGGCGACGTCCTGACCATTTGCATGAGCGGATTTCATCAAGGCGATGATCTGGTCCAGGTGCAACTCGGCACTGTTGGACACTTGCACCGCCTGATGGCCTTCCAGCACAGCCTCTGGCACCAGCGATCCGGCGTAGATGATCACCGGACAGCTGCGGATCAGGCGCTGGCCCTTGACGGTGATCAGGTTAGGGTCGCCAGGTCCGGCGCCGATGAAAAAAACGGTCATGGGGTCTCCAGAAATGTGCGCCGGTCAGCGTCAGGCGGTGATGCCGATAGCCAGTGCGAAGGTGGCGCGAGAGCTGTTGCGGCGCTCGATCAAAAGGCTGGCCGAGCCGTTCGACAGTCGGGACGCCATCACCAGTGCCGCGCTTTCCGCCACGCCGTGACAACCCGTGTGCGCGAACGCTGTGGGTGAGCGATGGCTCAGCTGCGATTCAACGATTTTCAGTTCATCGGCACTGAAGAACATCAGCGGCAGGCGCATATGTTCGGCCAGTTCCAGCAATCCCGTTTCGTTCGATTTGCTGTCGATGGAGGCGAGGGCGCTGATGTCGCGAACGCTGACGCCGTGTTCCAGCAGGCACACTTCGATCAGACCCTGCAGCACCGATGCCGGACAGCCGCGCTGGCAGCCCAGACCGATCACAAGGATCGGCCGGTTGCCGGCGTCACTCATACCGCGTGATTCAGACCGGACTGCGTCGACGCTGCTTCGTGTCGACGGAACAGCCAGGCGCTGATCACGCCCATGCCGACCCAGAACAACGCATTGGTGACCAGCGAGGCCACTTTGAACTGGGCTTCGAGGGCTTCGGGCGCCAGTGCAGCATGCACTTCAGGCTGCGGCGCGCCGACGACATGGGGCACCACCAGAATGGCGACGCCCAGGGCTTTCAACAGCCAGCTGCGGGCGAACACGATGAGCGCCAGTCCGGCTGCGGTCGAAGCGGCGGTGCCGACCCACCAGATCTGCCGCTGCGTGAGATCGGCCGCCGCGGTGCCCGGCAATTCCGGTGGCAGGCCGAGGGTCGGCGCGAGGACGAACACAGCGAAACCCGCCAAACCCCACAGCACGCCCTGGCGAGCGCTGTTCGGGCTGCGCAGGGTGTAAAGCGCGGCCAGCATCAGCGAAAAGCCCACGGCGACAACCAGATTGCCGCCGGTGGTGGACAGCACGCGCTGCCAGCCATCTTCAGGTTCCCAGGCCTCTTCGTCGTGAACATGCCCGGCCATGGCGCCGTCGGCATGCTCGTGGATCTCGGCGGCCGGGGCTTTCTCGTAGGTTTCAGCCTGCAGAATCAGCGGCGCAACCCAGAAACTCTGCAGCAAGGTCAGCAGCAGGGCCGCGAGCAGGCCCGTGAAACCAGCCGTGTGAGCGATACGCTTGAACATGGCGGCAGGTCTCAGTGGCAAGGAAATGCGGAACTGTGGCGGGTGTCGTGCGCAGCATTGTGCACGGCATCGATGTGCGAGAACCCTGCGAAGTACACCAGAAAGGCGCCCAGAATCATGGCGCTGACGGCGGCGGTCAGGCGTTGGGTCTGAGTCTGGGTGCTGGCGTTGCTGGATGTCTGGCTGGTAGTGCTGATCGACATGGCGCTTCCCTCTGAAGTGGTCAGCGACGGGAAAGCGCAAGGGCGCACCACTGACGGGCGTCAGCCGTGAACGCAACTGCACCCGCCCACCGCGGGTTTGTCATATGTCATTGACGGGCCGGTCTCCGGGCTTGCGAGGGGCGGGCCTTTCGACCTGCCTGCAAGAATCGCCTTCCCATATCGCTGACGACACAGTGGATCTGACTCTTCACTCGCTTACCGTTGCGGGGGCAGCGCCGGACTTGCACAGCATCGATCTGTGCGCACCGGTTTCCCGTTTCACCCTGTGAAGGGCACCCGTAACAAGGTGTGTAGGAGACCACGGAGGCGAAGTCCCGTCAATTGCAGCGTTCGCCACCGTCGTTAACGCCGGTCCAACGGGAAGAGTGGACCGGATGCGGGATTGGACCAATGCTTTCCCGGCTGAAGCCGGTCCTACGGTGTGGACCGAATGCAGGACCGGCTTCAGCCGGGAAGGTCTCTCCGGACAAGGCGCACGTTTGTTCGTTGACCTTGCCCCGGTCACTGCGTAGCCTTGCGCACTCGAGGTTCACCGTTTCGCCGCCTTGGCGGTTCGGTGCTAAGAAGGGAATGCGGTCAATGCCGCAGCTGCCCCCGCAACTATAAACGGTCATGTTCATTGCACAGCCACTGCGCGAGCGGGAAGGCGCGATGAATGCCGGTCGCCTGACGATAGCACCAGTCGATCCGCCGCCGTAAGCCAGGAGACCTGCCTCGATTCGGGCCTGCTTTGATCAGCGCCCAGGAATTCTCACTACAACCGGGCGGGGTGATCCGGTGGCGAAACGAGTCGCGGGCCGGCCCCTGTCCGGAACGCGCAGCGCTCGTCCTGTCTGCCCGCCGCAAGCCCAAGGGCATCCCATGAAAACACTGGCCAAACTTCCCGTCACCATCGTCACCGGCTTTCTCGGCTCGGGCAAAACCACACTGCTGCGTCACATGCTCGATAACGCCGAGGGGCGCCGCATTGCCGTGATCGTCAACGAATTCGGCGAGCTGGGAATCGACGGCGAGATCCTCAAGCAATGCACCATCGGCTGCACCGAAGAAGAAGCCAACGGCCGCGTCTACGAATTGGCCAACGGTTGCCTGTGCTGCACGGTGCAGGAGGAATTCTTCCCGGTGATGCAGGAATTGGTCGCGCGACGCGGCGATCTGGACCACATCCTCATCGAGACATCCGGTCTGGCGCTGCCCAAGCCGCTCGTTCAGGCCTTTCAGTGGCCGGAAATCCGCAACGCCTGCACCGTCGACGCCGTGATCACCGTGGTCGACAGCCCAGCGGTCGCCGCAGGCACGTTCGCCGCGTTCCCTGATCAGGTCGATGCTCAGCGCAAACTCGACCCTAATCTGGATCATGAATCGCCGCTGCACGAGTTGTTTGCCGATCAGCTGGCGAGTGCCGATCTGGTCATTCTCAACAAGGCCGACATGATCGCCGCCGAAGCGCTGGCCGCCGTGCGCGCGGAAGTCGCCGAAGAATTGCCGCCGGCCGTGAAGGTCATTGAAGCGAGCAAGGGCCAGTTACCGATCAGCGTGTTGCTGGGACTGGGCGCCGAGTCAGAATTGCACATCGACGGCCGCAAGACCCACCACGACCACCATGAAGGCGACGACCACGACGATCATGATCACGATGCCTTCGACTCGATCTCGATTTCGCTGCCTCAGGCGGACGAAGCGTTGTTGCTCGACGCCCTGACTCAGGCAGTGGTGCAGCACGGCATTCTACGGGTCAAGGGCTTCGCGGCCATTCCCGGCAAACCGATGCGCCTGTTGGTGCAAGGCGTCGGTACGCGTTTCGACAAGCATTTCGACCGAGCCTGGAAAGCCGATGAGCAGCGTCTGACGCACCTGGTGCTGATCGGCCAGGACCTGGACGCCCACGTGCTCGAAGCGCAGCTGCGCGCTGCCGTCACGACGTCCGGGATCAAAGGCTAAGCATGCACCTGCTGCGCACTCAGCCTGGCGGCTTTGTCCCCGACGACAGCATCGCTGACCTGGGGCAGACCCCCGCCGAACTGGTGATTCTCTGCAGCGGCGATTCACACCTGGCGTTGCTGGCGCAAACCGCGCAGCAACTGCCTGACGATTACCCGAGCCTGCGCCTGGCCAATCCGATGCAGGTGCAGAATCACGCCTCGGTCGACCTTTATGTCGATCAGGTGCTGCGCCATGCCAAGGTCATCCTGATTTCCCTGCACGGCGGCATCGGCTACTGGCGCTACGGCGTGGAGCGGCTGGTCGAACTGGCGCAGCGCGGGGTCAGGCTGATCCTGGTGCCGGGCGATGACCGACCCGACCCGGAGCTCAGCGACCTGAGCACCGAGCCTGCGCAGGACTGTGATCGGCTCTGGCATTACCTGCGTCAGGGCGGCAAGCACAACGCTTTGCAGTTGTTCAATTACCTCGCCAGCCGATGGCTGGATCGGCCTTACGGCTGGAGTGAGCCCCAGGCGTTGCCGCGCACGGCGGTTTATCACCCGCGCCATGGCCACGGAACAATCGCTGACTGGCGGGCTGACTGGCGCGACGATGAGCCGGTGGCGGCGGTGTTGTTTTACCGCTCGCACCTTCAGGCGGCCAACACCGGGTTCATCGATGTGTTTTGCCAGCGTCTGCAGGCCCAGGGGCTTAACCCGCTGCCGATCGCCGTCGCGAGCCTCAAGGAGCCTGCTTGCCTTGTGGCGGTTCAGGACTGGCTGGATGAAGCGGACTGTGAAGTCATCCTCAACACCACCGGATTCGCGCAATCCAGCCCGGAAGCGCCGCACCTGCGGCCTTTCAGGCGCAACATTCCGGTGATCCAGGCGATCTGCGCGCAAGACAACCAGCCTGCCTGGGAGGCCAGCGAGCAAGGTCTGGGGGCACGGGATCTGGCCATGCATATCGCGTTGCCGGAGCTGGACGGGCGCATCATCAGCCGGCCCATCAGCTTCAAGGACCTGGCCTGGCACAGCGAGCGCAGCCAGTCAGACGTGGTCTGCTACCGGGCCCATCCCGAGCGGATGGATTCCGTCGCTGAGCTGGCGCGGCGCTGGGTGCTGTTGGCGCGTACTGCCAACGGCGACAAACGTGTGGCGCTGATTCTGGCCAATTACCCGACGCGCGATGGACGCATCGGCAACGGTGTGGGCCTCGACACGCCCGCTGCCGCGTTGAACATCCTCAATGCCATGCAGGCCGAGGGATATCCGGTCCAGGACCTGCCGCAGAGCGGCACCGCGCTGATCCACGCCTTGCTCGGCGGCGTGACCAACGACCCTGACAGCCTGGATCAGCGGCCTTGCCACCAAAGCATGGCGATGGAGGCGTATCTGGCGGCATTCCAGTCGCTGCCCGAAGCCAACCGCGCGGCGGTAATCGAGCGCTGGGGCACGCCGGATAACGACCCGATGTGCCGGGACGGGCGAATGATGGTGGCCGGCCTGCGGTTTGGCATGACCTTCGTCGGCATTCAGCCGGCGCGCGGGTACAACGTCGATCACAGCGCGGTGTATCACGACCCTGATCTGGTTCCGCCTCACGGCTACCTGGCGTTCTACTTCTGGCTGCGCCGCAGTTACAGCGCCCATGCGGTCATCCACGTCGGCAAGCATGGCAATCTTGAATGGCTGCCGGGCAAGGGCGTCGGCCTGTCGGCACACTGCTGGCCGGACGCAACCCTTGGCGCTATGCCGAACATTTACCCCTTCATCGTCAATGATCCGGGTGAGGGCGCACAGGCCAAACGGCGGACGCAGGCCGTCATCATCGACCACCTCATGCCGCCGCTGACCCGAGCCGAAACTTACGGACCGTTGCGTCATCTCGAACTGCTGGCCGACGAATATTACGAAGCCCAGTTGCTCGATCCCCGGCGCGCGCGGGAGTTGCAGAAGGACATCCTCACGCTGGTACGCGAGACCCGCATCGATCGCGAACTGGCGCTGGACGAGCATCTGGACAGCGACGCCGATGCCGCGATCTGGCTGCCGCGTCTGGACACGTATCTGTGTGATCTGAAGGAATCGCAGATTCGCGACGGCTTGCATGTGTTCGGTGAGTCACCGAGCGGGCGCCTGCGCATCGACACCTTGCTGGCCATTCTGCGAGTGCCCCGTGGCGATGGCCGGGGCGCTCAGGCCAGCCTGTTGCGTACGCTGAGCAACGCCCTGGGACTGGCATTCGACCCGCTGGACTGCAATCTCGCTGAGCCGTGGACCGGTGCGAAACCTCATGTATTACATGAAGTGAGCCAAGACCCTTGGCGCACGACTGGCGATACGCGCGAGCGGCTTGAACTGTTTGCCGCCACTTTCGTTGAGCAACTGTTGTCCGGTGATGATTTTAAAATATCGCTTGAAAACAGTGAGTTAAATGAGTTTATTAAAGCCATTAAAGAGGTTGTGGCGCCACGCCTTGATGCGTGCGGGCCTGCTGAAATGCGTGGTCTGCTCGACGCCTTGAGCGGCCGGTTCGTGCCGGCTGGCCCGAGCGGTGCACCCAGTCGGGGTCGGCTGGACGTGCTGCCGACCGGGCGCAATTTCTTCTCGGTGGACGTGCGCAACTTGCCCACAATGACCGCGTGGAGAATTGGCTTTAAGTCGGCAAATCTTTTGCTGGAGAGGCACTTACAGGACAACGGTGATTATTTACGTCAACTTGGACTGTCGGTCTGGGGCACGGCCACGATGCGCACCGGCGGCGATGACATTGCTCAAGCCATGGCGTTGATGGGCGTCCGTCCGGTCTGGGCAACCGGAAGTCAACGCGTGGATGATTTTGAAATCCTGCCGCTGAGCTTGCTGGATCGCCCGCGCGTGGACGTGACATTGCGGGTGTCCGGGTTTTTCCGCGACGCATTTGCCAACCTGATCAAGCTGTTCGACGCGGCCGTTCAAGCCGTGGCTGCGCTCGATGAGCCCGATGACATGAACCCGCTGGCGGCCCGGGTGCGCGAGGAACGCCGGCAACTCGAACGCGAGGGCGTCACTGCCGAACAAGCGGCGAAGCAGGCCGGCTGGCGTATTTTCGGCGCCAAGCCCGGCGCTTATGGCGCCGGCGTGCAGAACGCTGTCGACGGTCGTCTGTGGCAGACCCGCGCCGACCTGGCCGAGGTGTACCTCAATTGGGGCGGTTACGCCTACGGGACGAACGACGAGGGCACGCCTGCGCGGGACGGTTTCGCTCGGCGGCTGAGCCAGGTGCAGGCGGTGGTGCAGAATCAGGACAATCGCGAGCACGACCTGCTCGATTCCAACGACTACTACCAGTTCCAGGGCGGCATGCTGGCCGCCGTCGAGAGCCTTGCCGGCACGAAGGTCGCCAGTTACCACGGCGACCACAGTCAGCCCGATCTGCCGAAAATCCGCACCCTGAAAGAAGAACTCAATCGTGTGGTGCGTTCGCGCGCCGCCAATCCCAAGTGGATCGAGGGGGTCAAGCGCCATGGTTACAAAGGCGCGTTCGAGATGGCGGCAACGGTCGATTTTCTCTTCGCCTTCGACGCGACCACCGAGCTGATAGACGATCATCAGTACGCATTGTTGGCGGACGCTTATCTGCTGGATCCGGCCACGCGGGCGTTCATTCAGCAGCACAATCCCGATGCGTTGCGCGACATGACCGAGCGCATGCTCGAGGCGCAGCAGCGCGGCTTGTGGCAGGAGCCGGGCGAGTACCGAGAGGTGCTGGAGAATCTGTTGCTGGATATTGAAGAGACGTGATGACTTCACGGCCATGGACGCAGCCCAGGCTGGTCACAGCCTGGCTGGCTGCCTGGCGGCGCGGTAACTGCTGATGCTTCGACCTTCCGTGAGCGCAGCGCAAGACTTTTGATCAGTGACTCAATCGACGTTCGACGAGAAACAACCATGACCGACACCTCGCATTTCCCGCTGGCCGCCGTGGTCGGCGCTGACGACCTGAAGCTGGCGCTGTGCCTGACCGCCATCGATTCGAAGATCGGCGGCGTGCTCATCGAGGGGCCTCGCGGCATGGCCAAGTCGACCTTGGCGCGCGGCCTGGCCGACCTGTTGGCCAGCGGTCAGTTCGTCACGCTGCCGCTCGGTGCCACCGAAGAACGGCTGGTCGGCACGCTGGATCTGGAGGCTGCCCTGGGCGAGGGCCGCGCGCGCTTTTCGCCAGGTGTGCTGGCCAAGGCCGACGGCGGGGTCCTGTATGTCGACGAAGTCAATCTGCTGCCCGATCATCTGGTCGACCTGCTGCTGGACGTCGCTGCCAGCGGCGTCAATCTGGTGGAGCGTGATGGCATCTCCCATCGTCATCCTGCGCGCTTTGTCCTGATCGGGACGATGAACCCGGAGGAAGGCGAACTACGCCCCCAGTTGCTCGACCGGTTTGGCCTCAATGTCGCGCTGAGCGGGCAGACCGCGCCGCAGCAACGTGGGCAGATCATTCGTCGGCGTCTGGATTTCGATGCGGCGCCCGAGGCGTTCTGCGAGCAATGGGCGCCTGAGCAACAGGCGCTGAAGGCCCGATGTGAAAACGCCCGAGCGCGGTTGTCAACCATCGAGCTGGACGACCTGAGTCTGGCGATAATCACCGAACGCTGCTTTGCCGCAGGCGTCGATGGCCTGCGCGCTGACCTTGTCTGGTTGCGCGCCGCCCGCGCGCATGCCGCATGGCGCGGGGAAACGTCGATCAGTGAAGCGGACATCGATGCGGTGGCGGATTTCGCCCTGCGTCATCGTCGTCAGGCCCCGCCGCCACAACCGCCGGCATCGTCCGGGCAGGCTGACGAGCCCCAGGTTCAATCGGCGCAGCAGGATGCGGCACAGGGACAGCGCCAGGGCGAGGGCAGTTGGGGTGCGATGCCTGCACGGGCCGTCGCCACCGGCGCGCGCCGAGAAGTGCCCATCTGGCCAAAAAAGCCCTAGGCGTCCGCCCTCGGCAAGTGTCGGGGGCGGATGCCAGCCCTCGGCCGGGCACGCTAAACGGTGGTAAAAGTGGCGCCGCGCGCTCGGGTATCGAGGGCGCGATTGCGTGGCTGCCGACGTTGCTGCGAGGGCGACCCGGCACGCGCGCGGATATCGTGCGTCAACCGCGTACTCGGCAGGCGCAGATGCTCTGGCTGGTGATCGTCGATGCGTCGGCTTCGACCCGTCGTCATCAGGCGCTGAGTCAGGCCAAAGGACTGCTCGCGCAGTTGTTCGACGATGCGTATCGACAACGCGCCAGACTGGCATTGCTGACGGCCAGTGGCAGCGGCGCGCGCTGGCAGCACCATGGTCTGAAAGCCGGCGCCGCGTTGCAACCCTGGCTGGACGGGCTGGGGGCAGGGGGCGGCACGCCGTTGTCCGATGCCATCGAGCAGGCGGGCGACTGGTTGAACAAACGGCAGAAACGTTATCCCGGCGAGATTCAGCGCGTGCTGATCATCACCGATGGCCGCGTCAGGGAAGTGCCTGCGGCGTCGGGGTTCGCCTGTCCCAGTCTGCTGATCGACATCGAGCGCGGGCCGATCCGGCTCGGTCGGGCCGTCGAGATTGCACAACGACTGGGTGCTCAATACCGCCATATCGATGCGCTCTAGTGCATCGACGCTTCGGTCCGGCAGGCGTGAAAAGAGGGTTGGCAACACGCGCCGACCCAAGGTCGGCGGCGTGCGGATGAGTGCGGGGCGCTGAGTCACACGTCTGGCGCGTCACCCGGCCCTCGCATTCGGGGGGATCAGGCTGGCATGGTCCAGGGTTCCAGGCGATAGCCTTCACCACTGATTTCCGCACGGGTCTGTTCCAGCACATGGGCCAATTGCTGAGGGTCGGAATAGGCGCTGCTCGGAATCTGTTTGCGACCAATGCGGTTGCTGGTGCGATCGACGACAGTCAGGCTCAGTTCGCCGTTGCCATCCTGTGGCGCCCACGCCACACAGTGGAAAGGCTGAAAAGCGTGGCCGACGATCAGCAAAGCATCGTTAAAGCGCAAGGGGGCGTTCATGGAGTGTCCTCTAAATGCCCGTATCAATTCGTCAACCGACGGCGGGCGTCCCGTGCGGCTGGTTACTTCTACTGATGACCTGCGCCCCTAGGTAAGTCACAACGAATCCCGACATTTTTTGATTTATTTTCCAACCCCTTGTTTTTCCTCGCCTTCACGCCTGCATTTCCCGCTGCCTAAGTGGGCCGCCGGAGCGTGCCCCGTGGGCTGATACCCGTTTATTGCCTGATCGCGACTGCTAAGCACGTTTGGTTCTTAGGCTTATAGTGAAACGGTCCAAGGCAGTGTCAATTATTTGCTAATGTAACAACCGGGGTCGCCAAGACACTGTTTCTAAAAATGTTTTTTCTCCGGAATATTCTTCGAATCCTGGCGCCAAGGAATTTTATATGCATGAACTGGCATCAATCCGTCGCCTGTTAATTGTCGAGCCGTGCGAAGAATGTCTGCAATTGATTCCCGGGCTGCGCATTGCCGGTTGGGAAGTGGACAGCTGTACGCTGGAGTCAGTGGGATCACGCCCCTTCGATGTCGGGTTGATTCGTCTGATGCCGGAGCATTTCGAGCATCCGGAGGTGGTCAAGGGGCTGATCACCCGCAGCAATACCGAATGGATTGCCGTATTGACCGCCGATGACCTGCGCAGAGAGCTCATCGGTGATTTTGTCTGCGAATGGTTTTTCGATTTCCACACGTTGCCTTTCGACGTTGGCCGCGTTCAGGTCACCCTGGGGCGCGCCTATGGCATGGCCCGCTTGCGCGCTCAAGGGACGAATTATGGCAGCGGACCGGGCCACGAGATGCTCGGCGAGAGCCGTCCAGTGCGTGAGTTGCGCCGGTTGTTGACCAAGCTTGCGCCCACCGAGTCCCCGGTTCTGATCCGTGGCGAGGTCGGCACTGGCAAGGAACTGGTGGCGCGCACGCTGCACGCGCAGTCTCAAAGGCGCAATCAGCCGTTCGTTTCGGTCAATTGCAGCGCGACGCCTGAGCACCGGTTGCAGCCTGAGCTGTTCGGCGATGATCAGGATTCGATCGGCGGGGCTCAGCGCAAGGTGGGCCGGATCGAAGCGGCCAACGGCGGAACGCTGTTTCTCGACGAGATCGGTGACTTGCCGCTGGAGGTTCAGGCCAACCTGCTGCGCTTTCTGCAGGATCGCCACATCGAAGTGGCCGGCGAGCGGGTGCCGGTCGATGTGCGGGTGCTGGCGGCGACCCATGTGGATCTGGAGGCGGCGATTCGCAAGAAGCTTTTCCGCGAAGACCTTTACTACCGGCTCAATGTCTTGCAGGTTGGCACGGCGCCGCTGCGTGAGCGGCATGGCGATCTGGCGCTGCTGGCCAATCACTTCGCCCAGTTCTACAGCCGCGAAACCGGGCGGCGTGCGCGCAACTTCAGTCAGGACGCCCTGGTCGCCATGGGCAAGCATGACTGGCCGGGCAACGTGCGTGAGCTCGAAAACCGCGTCCGGCGTGGCCTGGTGCTGGCCGAGGGGCGGCAGATCGAGGCGTTCGACCTGGGGCTGCTGGGCGAGGAGGAAATCAGTTCCAGCATGGGCACGCTGGATGACTACAAATGCCGGGCCGAGCGCCAGGCCTTGTGTGACGTGCTGACCCGGCACAGTGACAATCTGAGTGTGGCAGCCAAGGTGCTGGGGATTTCCAGGCCGACATTTTACCGACTACTGCACAAACACCAGATCCGTTGACCCATCGAAACACACATCACCGACACCCGCTGGCCGGCGGCCGTATTCCGCTCCGGCAGCGGGCTGACGCGCAAGCGGGCTTTCGCTGCGTACGCGATTCAGCTAGCTGCCGGCGTCACGTCGAGCAACCGCTTCACTGCCTGCATCGCGCGTTCCATGCGGTAGCTCCAACTGCCTTCGATGACTTCAAAGCACTGCCCATGCCGTTCGAGCCATTCCCGGCTTGCGTCGAAGAACGACTGGCGTTCGCTCAACAGCGGCTGACAGCGCTGGCCATCGCTTATCCATTCGACCCCTTCGGGGGACAGCAACAGGTGAAGATCGTAATGACGTTCGAGCAATGCCGGTTCAAGCCAGTCGGGACAGTCGTGGAACAGTGTGCGGCTCCAGAGGAGGTTGCTGAGCAAATGCGTGTCGAGAATCAACAGTGTAGGCGATTGCGCCCGGGCGGCGTCTTCCCACGCCAGCTGCCCTTGGGCAATCGCGGGAATGTCGGCATACACGGGGTCGCGCTGCTGCTCGTCGATGAAATGGCGGACGTATTCGTCCACCCGTACACCGCCGAAATGTGCCTGGATGTGCGCCGCCAGCCAGCTTTTGCCGCTGGACTCCGGGCCGGTCAGTACCAAGACTTTCATCGGTGCTTCACCGTGCCAGCGCAGGGTCGGCGCGCCAGTCGCGCCAACCTTGCACGGCGAGCAACGTGAACAAAGCGTACAGCGCCGCTGTCAAGTACAGCGCTTTGTAGAGGAAAAGGCCGACGAAAATGACATCCAGCAGGATCCACAAGGGCCAACATTGAACACGTTTCTGCGCCATCCACACCTGCGCGACCAGGCTGTAGCCGGTCAGGGCGGCGTCGAGCCAGGGCTGTGCTGCGTCAGTGAAATGCGCCATCGCCGCGCCGAGCAACAGGCTCACCACACCGCCGATGACCAGGCTGACCAGCAGGCCGCCGCTGCCCAGCGAGGAGACGATGCGACCGGTTTCGACATTGCCGCGTCGGGTCCATTGCCACCAGCCGTACAGTTGCAACGCGGCGTACACCACTTGCAAGAGCATGTCCGAATAAAGCTTCACGTCGAAGAAGATCCACGTGTACAGCAACACCATCACCAGTCCGATCGGCCAGCACCAAGGGTTTTGTTTGACTGTCAGCCAGACGGCGATGACACCGAGTGCGGCAGCGAACAGTTCAAGCCCGGACATGGCAACTCCTGCGAAGGGACGAAAAAAGGGTCGGCGATTGTAAGCGCTTTATGGGTGCCGTGGGGGCAATGGGCGAGGGCTGTACAGCAAAAAAGCGGCGTAGGCCAATTGTCATCGGGGGTCGATTACAGTAACCGGCCAAACGCCAGTATCCACGCTAGAGCGTTCGTCGAACAGGTCTGCTAGCATCGCCGGCGCTTACATGCCTGAGGCAGCGAATCTTGCCTGTTCATGCGGTTTTTTCTGACCGCACGACGTGCGTGCAATGTCGCTCAATAATTCAAGAGAGCCCTGCCATGAGCAGGCTCCATTCGGGGGAATGATGGATCTTTGGACCGCCGCACAGGCGCTGATACTTGGGGTTGTCGAAGGACTGACCGAGTTTTTGCCGATTTCCAGTACCGGCCACCAGATTATCGTCGCCGACCTGATCGGCTTCGGTGGCGAAAGGGCAATGGCTTTCAACATCATTATTCAACTGGGCGCAATCCTGGCCGTGATCTGGGAGTTTCGCCGGAAGATTTTCAATGTGGTGACCGGGCTGCCCACCCAGCCACAAGCCAGGCGCTTCACCGCCAATCTGATCGTCGGCGTACTTCCGGCGATGGTGCTGGGGGTGATCTTCGCCGACATGATTCATTACTACCTCTTCAACCCCATCACCGTCGCTGTGGCGCTGGTGGTGGGCGGCGTGATCATGCTCTGGGCCGAGCGCCGCGAGCACACCATTCACGCTGAAACCGTGGATGAGATGAGCTGGGTCGACGCGCTGAAAGTCGGCTTCGCGCAGTGCCTGGCGATGATTCCGGGTACTTCGCGCTCGGGATCGACCATCATCGGCGGCCTGTTGTTCGGACTGTCCCGCAAGGCCGCCACCGAGTTCTCGTTTTTCCTGGCGATGCCGACCATGATCGCCGCCTCGGTGTATTCCGGTTACAAGTACCGCGACCTGTTTCAGCCGGATGACTTCGCCGTGTTCGCGACGGGTTTCATCACCTCTTTCATCTTCGCGATGATCGCGGTGCGTGGCTTGCTCAAATTCATCGCGACCCACAGCTATGCGGTGTTCGCCTGGTACCGGATCGCGTTTGGCCTGTTGATTCTGGCGACCTGGCTGTTTGGCTGGATCGACTGGACCAGCGTGCAGGCCTGACCGATGAATGCGCGCCTTCAGCCCGACGCCAGTGGCCGCCGCACGCCGACGACGCTGCGCTTTGCAAAACTCAAGTTACTGTTGCTGGTGGTGTTCTGCGCGCTGCCGGTTTACGGCGTCGCGACGATCTGGCTGCGGGACGGCTCATGGCTGCCATGGCTGCCCGCCGCGATCTATCTGGTCATGAGCGTCATCACGTTCGGACTTTACGGTTACGACAAGCGGCAAGCTCGTGGCGAGGGACGCCGTACGCCGGAAAAACTGCTCCATGGACTGGAGCTGCTCGGCGGTTGGCCCGGAGCGTTGATCGCGCAACAGGTCTTCCGCCACAAGACCCGCAAGGTTGCCTTTCAAGTGGTGTTCTGGCTGATCGTGCTGTTGCACGAGTTGTTCTGGATCGACCGCATCGTGCTCGGCGGCAACTTCATCGCCCGGCACTTTTACTGACGGCTGCAGGGCCGCTCACAGTTTCAGCGCGGCCTGTCGTTTCTTCGCCAGCTTGCTCACCACCCGTTGATGCGATTGCGTCAGCAGATCACGCAGCTCCTCACTGCCGATGGCGTAGGGGTGCGTCAGGGTGATCCAGTGGGCGCGTGCGAGGTAAGGGGCAGGGCGCACGCCGGGGCGATCGACGTAGCCGAGAAACAGTTCGCTGCCCACCTTGAACGACAAGTCGTCACCGGCCAGGCCCATGACCGCGAACATTTTCGTGTCGGCGATGGAGAACACCCGCACGCCGCCCCATTTGTAATCCTCGCGCGCGCCCGGCAGGCTCAGGCAGAACGCGGCCACTTCGTCACGGTGCATGGTCATCCTCATTCATGATGTCTGACGCCCAGGGGCGCCGTTGGCAGCGGTCACAGCGGGCGTTGCTCGCTGTTGAACGCCGTTTCCAGATGGTCCAGCCATGCCCGCACCGCCGGAAGCACGCCGCGCCGGTGGGGGTAGACAGCCTGCAACCAGGCAGACGGACAGCGCCAGTCCGGCAGCAGCCGAACCAGCGCACCGCTGGCCAGTTCGTTTTCGCAGTACATCATCGGCAGGACGGTAAAACCCAGTCCGGCCAGGGTGGCTGCCTTGCGCATCTCAAAATCTTCCACGCTCAACCGTGGCTGCATCGCCAGATCGAACCGCTCGCCCGCTGCATTGTGCAAGCGGGCACGGGCCAGGCGATCAGAGTCCAGCGCGCCGAGGAAGGGCAGCGAGGTCAGTTCCCGCGGATGGCTGACTCGGTTGGCCTGGGCAAAGTGCGGCGCGGCGACCACTTCGGTCTGCGCTTCTCTGAGGCGACGGGTCACCAGGTTCAGCTCTTCATCGTCAGCCTCACGCACCCGCAGCGCGACGTCGATGCCTTCATTAATCAGGTCCACACGTCGGTTGACCAGCAGCAGATCGAGCTGAACCTGCGGGTAGTGCTGCAGAAAATCCCGGACCAGCGGGGTCAGTTGACTGGCCAGACCCACCGGGCTGCTGACCCGCAGCGGGCCTCGCGGTTCGGACGTCGCGCTGGCGACCACTTCGTCCGCAAGCTCCGCTTCCAGCAACATGGCCTGGCAGTGTCTGAGGTAGCGTTCTCCGAGCGCCGTGAGTTGCATCTTGCGGGTCGTGCGTTGCAGCAGCCGCGCGTTCAGACGAATTTCGAGCTCGGCGATGCGTCGCGACAGTCGGGATTTCGGAATGCCCAGCAGCCGGCCTGCTGCCGCAAAACCGCCCGCTTCGACGACTTTGGCGAAGTAAAACAGGTCGTTGAGGTTTTTCGGGTCGCCGGGGATCACGTATCAGAACCTTCGCGGTTGAGCAGGGACGACGATTGTACGACGAACCAGACCTGATCGAGCGTTATCACAGGCCTTGAATGAAGCAGTGGCGCCTTCCGTCGACCTTCATCCTGTGCGGCAGAACTTTAGATTGTGGTTGTAATCCTTTGCCAGGTATCAGCCATTCAGAGGAAGTGTGCACATGCCTGTCAATGAACAACCGTTTCAGGGCGTCAGGTTGCAGGTCGCGTCCGAGAAGTCTTACGACGCCCTGTTGACGGCGTTACTCGACGACATCGGCCATGCGCCGGTGAAGATGGATGAGGTGGTAGACCGGCACCCGTCGTGGGACGCCTTTCGCGACGAGATCGAGCACAAAGCGGGACCCAGCGGCTTCATGCTGTTTTCACTGCTCGATCATGGCGCCTGGACCCGAAAGGCCGGGTTGTCACAACGGGCCATGCGCGTGGTGCTGGGCAATCCGTTGATTGCGATCACCATGCTCAAGCACGACCCGCGTTCGGGGCTGTTCGCTCCGGTTGAACTGTTGCTGCTGGAAGAGCCTGCCAACACCAGCAGCATCGTGTACGTCAGGCCTTCGTCGCTGATGGTGGTGGAGCCTGATCAGCCGCTGCTCGACGCAGCCACCGCCCTCGACCGCAAGCTTGCGGCGCTGGTGAGTAAAACGGCGGGAGGCTGAGCGGGCTGTGACAGGTGCCGGCCCTGCGATGGGGCCGGCTTGTATGACTGACGGCGCGGCGTTGCACCGCGCGCGTCGTGTTGCAGTGATCCTGCCCGGTCAGCGGTAGCGTTCCAGCCAATGGGCGTAAGGTGCCGGCAGCGTCCAGGACGCTTTGTCCACACCCAGCTCTTTGGCGGCAAAGTAAGCCCAGTGCGGGTCGGCCAGATGAGCGCGGCCTACGGAAACCAGATCCAGCTGACCGGCTGCGATGGCGTCATGTGCCAATTGTGGCGTGCCGAAGCCCCAGGCAGAGGTCACCGGCAGGCCCGCTTCGCGGCGCACCCGTTCTGCCACCGGGCCCATGAACGCGGGTCCCCACGGAATGTTGGCCTGGGCGATGGTGAAGCCGACACTGACACTCAGCAGGTCCAGACCGCCGGCCTTGAATCGCCGGGCCAGTTCGATGGACTCGGTCAGCGTCTGCTCGTCGCGGCCGTCGTATTCGATCACGCCGAAACGGGCCGTGAGTGGCAGGTTCTCCGGCCATACTTCACGCACGGCCGCCAGTGTTTCGAGGAGGAACCGGCTGCGATTTTCGAAGCTGCCGCCATAGGCGTCCGTGCGTTTGTTGGCGTGCTCCGAGAAGAAGCTCTGCGCCAGGTAGCCATGGGCAAAGTGCAGTTCGATCCATTCGAAGCCGGCGTCACGGGCTCGGCGCGCGGCATCCACGAAGTCCTGACGGACGCGGGCGATGTCGTCCAGGGTCATTTCCTGCGGGACTTTGGGCAGGTGCTCGCCGAAAGCGATCGGCGAGGGCGCCAGGGTTTTCCAGCCACGGGGATCGTTTTCTGGAATGTGGTCGTCACCTTCCCAAGGGCGGTTGGCGCTTGCCTTGCGGCCGGCGTGGGCGATCTGGATGCCGGGCACCGAACCGGCTGCCTTGATGGCGTTGACCACCGGAACGAATGCCTGAGCGTGTTCGTCGCTCCAGATACCCGCACAGCCCGGCGTGATGCGTCCTTCCGGTGACACGGCGGTGGCCTCGACCACGACCAGACCGGCGCCTCCACGCGCCATGCTGGCGAGGTGCACATGGTGCCAGTCGTTGATCACGCCGTCCTCGGCCATGTACTGACACATCGGCGGAATGGCGATGCGATTGCGAAGCGTGACGTCCTTTAAGGTGAACGGCTCGAACAGTGCTGACATGGAAGGTCTCCGATGATGGTTGATTCGTTTGTTCGATAGTATTCGAAATATGGCTTAATCGCTAACCCCTCGCTATGATTCGCCCCATGCGAGCCTTCAAACATCCTTTTCCTTCCGAGTTCGTGCTTGAGCGTGTGCTGTATGCACTCAGCGATCCTGTGCGTCTGGAAATCGTCCGGTACCTGGCCAATACCCAGGAGGCGACTTGCGGCGAACTGGATGGCGGGCGCCCCAAGTCGAGCATGTCTCATCACTTTCGCGTGCTGCGAGATGCCGGTCTGGTCCAGACCCGGAACATCGGCACGACGCACATGAACTCGCTGCGCGCCGATGAACTCGATCAGCGATTTCCCGGGCTGTTGCCATGCATTCTGGCGCAACGCTGACCACGCGCCGTGTGCGGGCGTTTGCAGGAGAGATGCAGAGGGTGTCGGGCGTGTGACGCTGTGGCATGAACGCTCGCCTGCATCCCTGCAAGCGAGCGCCTTGCCATCAAACCTTCAGACCCGAACGCGACGGTTGCAGGCCTGGACTCAGTGCCCGGTCACCTGGCCCAGGTCGTCCCCGGACGTGGTTTTCATGTCGCTGCTGCGCAGCCTGGCGACATCGTCGGCTGTCACTTCGCTGGCGTGATTGCCCCAACTGGTACGAATGAAGTTCACCACAGCGGCGACTTTCTCGTCGTTCAGGCGCCAGGCGAACGCCGGCATGGTGAAGTTCGACGGGGCCGTGTGGGTCGCCGGGACGGTGCCGCCTGCCAGCACCACGTGAATCAGCGAAGTCGGATCGGCCGTCTGCACCACCGGATTACCGGCAAGCGCCGGGAAAACCCGGGTGTAGCCCTGTCCATCGGTGCGGTGGCACGCTGCGCAGTTGTCGATGTAGACCGACGCCCCCGGTTTGCTGTCGTCGCCTTTCCACAGCGCATCGGCGACCTGCTTGTCATAGACAGGCGGCTCGTCGTGCGGATTGCTCGCAGGCAGCGTCTTCAAGTAGCGGGCGATGGCTCTGAGGTCGGCATCGGTCATGTACTGCATGCTGTGCGCGACCACATCGCTCATGCCTCCGAACACCGCGCTGCGGTCACTGCGGCCGGTCTTGAGGAACTGCATCAGGTCGTCTTCGCTCCAGCTGCCCAGGCCATCCTTGTGGTCGCCGCGCAGGTTTTTGGCAATCCAGCCTTCGAGCGGCGCGCTGCCGGCCAGAAACTGGCTGCCTTCGGCCGGGGTCAGTGCTTTTTCCTGCATCGTCAGGGCACGCGGCGTGTGACAGGCGCCGCAATGACCCAGTCCCTCGACCAGATAGGCGCCGCGGTTGACCACTGCATCAGCACTGGTCGTCGGCTCGAAGGCCTTCACGGGCGGGGCGAACAGGCTGCGCCAGATCGACAGGGGCCAGCGCATGCTCAGCGGCCAGGGGATGTCCGTGGGTTTGTTCGGCTCGGCGACAGGCGCGACGCCCTTCATGAAATACGCATACAGCGCACGCATGTCGTCATCGCTAACCCGCGCGTAAGACGGGAAGGGCATCGCCGGGTAAAGCGTGCTGCCGCTTTTGCCGATGCCGTGACGCACGGCCTGATCGAAGTCTTCGAAGCTATACGAGCCGATGCCGGTCGGATCCGGCGTGATGTTGGTGGAGTACACCGTACCGATCGGCGTTTCCATCGGTAAGCCACCGGCAAACGGCTTGCCGCCCTTGGCGGTGTGACAGGCCACGCAATCACCGGCACGTGCCAGGTATTCGCCCTTTTTGACGAGCGCGTCGTCGTCGGCTGCCAGCACGCAAGTACTGGCGCTGAACAGCACAGAGGCGATCAACAGTGTTTTCATGCTCATCGCTCCTTAAGCCTGAACCAGCGGGCCGGGGTTTTTCAGGTACTGCTCGCGGATCGCCCGGGCAGACCAGTACGTCAGCGCCGCCACCAGGCCGGTCGGGTTGTAACCCAGGCCTTGCGGGAACGCCGAAGCGCCCGGCACGAACACGTTGTGCACGTCCCAGCATTGCAGGTAGCGATTCAGCGCACTGGTCGTCGGATCGGTGCCCATGATCGCGCCGCCGTTAAGGTGGGTGGTCTGATAGTTCGCCGTGTTGAAGTGCTCTTTCACCTTCTTGCCGAGCACCGCAATGGCTTTCGGATTCATGGCCTGAGCCACCTTGGTCAGCTTCTCGACCATGAACTGATTCATTTTGATGTCGTTTTCCTGCCAGTCGAATGTCATGCGCAGGAGAGGCTGGCCATAGGCGTCGCGGTAGGTCGGATCGAGGTCCAGGTAATTGCCGCGATAGGATTGATGCGCGCCATGGGCGTCCATCGACAGTTGATGGGTGTAGTAGTCGATGGTCGCTTTCTTCCAGCCGCTGCCCCAGGTCGGGGTGCCGGGCGGGTTGGCGACTCCGGCGATCGGACGACTGCCGGCCTGGTTGACCCACATCGGCGAACCGCCGACGAAGCCGTGGGGGCCATGATCGAAGTTGTCCGCGTTGAAGTCGTCGATTGCGACGCCGTTGCCGCCCGCGCCGATGAAGTTGTTGGTGTAGGTGTCCTTGTCGAAGAACGCCTTGACGGTGCCCATGTTCTGGTAGGCAAAGTTGCGGCCCACGACGCCTTCGTTCTTGATCGGGTCGTAAGGCTTGCCGATGCCCGACAGCAGCATCAGGCGGACGTTGTTGAACTGGAACGCGGCGAGGATCACCAGATCGGCCGGCTGCACGACTTCGCGCCCTTGGGCATCGATGTAGGTGACGCCGGTGGCCTTGCGCCGGGTGTCGTCCAGATTGACCCGCAGCACGTGGGCGTTGGTGCGCAGCTCGAAATTCGGCACCTGGCGCAGCGCGGGCAGGATGTTGACGTTCGGCGACGCCTTGGAATACATGTAGCAGACATAGCCGCTGCAGAACCCGCAAAAGTTGCACGGCCCCATCTGCGCGCCATACGGATTGGTGTAGGGCCCCGAGGTGTTGGCCGACGGCAGGTTGTAAGGCTTGTAGCCCAGTTCGGTGGTGGCCTTCTGGAAGATTTGCGCGGAAACCACGTTTTTCTGCGACGGCAGCGGGAACGGATTGGAGCGGTCCGGCGCGTAAGGATTGCCGCCCTTGCCCTCACCGACGACCTGGCCGTTGACGGTCCAGGCCTGGCCGGAGGTGCCGAAGACCTTTTCCGCGAAATCGAAATACGGCTCCAGCTCTTCGTAGCTGACACCGAAGTCCTGGATGGTCATATCTTCGGGAATGAATTTCTTGCCGTAACGTTCCTCGTAGTGGCTGCGCATGCGCAGTTCGATCGGATCGACACGAAAATGCACGCCCGACCAATGCAGACCCGCGCCGCCCACGCCCTTGCCAGGCAGGAAAGCACCCAGTTGGCGATTGGGCAGGGCCACATCATTGACGCTGTGGCGGATGGTGACGGTTTCCTTCGAGACGTCGACGAACAGTTTCTTGCGCACGCTGTAAGTCAGCTCATCGATGACCTGCGGGTAGTTGCCGTCCGGATAGGCGTCCTGCATCGGCCCCCGTTCGAGGGCGACAACCTGCAAGCCGGCTTCGGTCAGCTCTTTGGCCATGATCGCGCCGGCCCAGCCAAACCCGACGATGACCGCGTCCACTTTCTTCATTTCATTGGCCACGACTCAAGCCCTCTCGCCACGGATGGACACGGGAGGGAAGGGATACGCTTCGTTGCGCTCTACCCAGTCCATGAAGTCGGCGCGCGCGCCGGGAAAACCTATCTGTCGCCAGCCGACCATTTCCTTATTGCCGCCGTGAACCGGATCGCAGAAGAACCCTTCGCGGGTGTTCTGCACCAGCAGGCTGAAGAACGCTTTGGCCGGGAGCTCATCGAAATGCAGCTCTCCAGCCTCGATCTTGCCGAGAATCTGGTCTCGGGTAGCGCTGTCTTGCGCGGCGAAATTTTTTTTCGTCTGCGTCATGCACCACGCATCTGTCGCGGCGATGCCGAGGCGGTAGATCTGTTGCGGGTTCAATTGCAGCTGATAGCCCATTTCGGCGGGAGCATCGGTCACGAACGGGCCTTGCATGTACCACTGCGCGCCGGTGGCGTAGGGCGTGTTCATCTGGCGATCAATGTATTCGGCTGCGCCTGCTTCCAGCGCTCCCGGGCCATGCTCGTCGGCGGGAATGATCCTGGACACGGCAGCCTGCAGAAAGGCCCATTCCTCGGCGGTGAAGAACGTCGGGTGATAATCGCCAGGCGCGGGCGTCGCAGGCACATGAGCGTTGGCGGCGGCCGGATTTGCCGGCGCGGCCATGAGTTGTTGGGCGGTGGCGCCAAGCCCTGTACTGGCCAGGGTCACCGCCGGAATCAACGTCAGGCCTTTGCGCAGAAAGTCCCGGCGGCCTCCGTCGGGGATGGAGTGGCTGTCGTCCATTTGATCCTCACAGGTCATCGTATTGAAGTGAAATGCTGGTCGTGGAGCGGCATCGCGCTGCACGTCACGGCTTGAATCGATCGGGGAAATACAGGTTCTGCCGATTGCAAGGACGATATTATGACTGATTGTGAAACCGGTTTCAGAGCTATTGGTCAGCGGTGCAGATTCTGGAGGTATGGGCACGCGTGGAGGGCGATAATCCGCACTTCGGTCATCTCATTGTCCTGTTAATGGAACGATCCATCGCAGTTTCGCCGACTAATCAGTTATTGGCTTGCAAGGTAGGATGATCGCCATTCAGTCGCTCCGTCGCGATTCTTCACTTGGGAAGCACGTTATGAAACTGTTGCACATTGATTCCAGCATCCTTGGCGATCACTCCGCTTCGCGTCAGTTGAGCCGCAGCGTGGTCCAGTCGTTCACCGCAACGACGCCTGACACACAGGTGGTTTACCGTGACCTGGCCAACGACGCACTGAGTCACTTCTCCGGCGCCACGCTGGCTGCCGCCGGCACACCGGTCGAAGGTCGCGACGCGGCGCAGAAGCTGGAAGTGGAAGCCAATGAAGCCACGCTGGAAGAGTTCCTGTCGGCAGACGTCGTCGTCATCGGCGCGCCGATGTACAACTTCACCATCCCGAGCCAGTTGAAAGCCTGGATCGACCGCATCACCGTTGCAGGCCGCACGTTCCGCTACACCGAAGCCGGTCCGGAAGGCCTGTGCAAAGGCAAGAAAGTGGTGATCGTGTCCACCGCCGGGGGCCTGCATGTCGGCCAGCCCACCAGCGTCGGTCATGAAGACCTGCTCAAGGTACTGTTCGGTTTCATCGGCGTGACTGACCTGCAATTCGTGTTCGCACACGGCCTGGCCTACGGCGACGAGCCACGTGTCGCGGCCATGGCCGCTGCGCAGAAACACATCGAAGAAACACTGTTCGCCTGAAGCTTTATGAGGTGCCGCTGATCGGCACGCTCGAGCGCGATCCAGACTGCAAGCCCCGTCAACCCGGCCCCAAGCCTCGGTTGACGGGGCTTTCGTCGTTCAGGCAATGCGTTTTTCGATTTGCCGACGATGTGTTCAGTCAAGCGACAGACTTTGCGATTTCTTTGCGAGTAACCTTGCTCTCAGGCCAGTAAAATCGCCGCTGACTCGGCCGGCGCGGTAACCAGCACGGCTGCTGCGCCCTTTTTTCTGAGCCTGGCCCGCCTTGTGCACGATTGATCTAAGAACGTTTCTGAATGTTATCGATACCGGTCGGTCAGATAGCCACAGACATCGTTTTATAAGGAACTCAGACCCGCTGCGTCTGATTCGACAAGCACGGATTGATAAGGTGAGGGGCATTGCAATGATGCGTCTTTGTGCAGTGATGATGATCAGCCTGTTAAGCGGCATGATTTCGGTGCAGGCCGCCGAGTCGGATGCGTGGAGCGTGGGCTTCCACGAGCTGACCTTTCTGGATCCGCTGGATTCCCGGCCCATGCATGCCTTCGCCTTTTATCCGTCGACCGACGAAGAACACGTGACCCGCGTTCAGGGGTATCCGATTGAAGCCACCGAAGACGCCCGCATCGCCATGGGCCGTTTTCCGCTGCTGATGCTTTCCCATGGCAACACCGGCACGCCCCTGGCCCAGCATGATCTGGCGACGTCGCTGGCGCGCAAGGGATTTGTCGTGGTGGCGGTGTTTCACCCCGGTGACAATTATCTCGATCACAGCCGACTGGGCAGCCTGAGCAATCTCTACGGCAGACCGCTGCAGATTTCCGAGGCGATCAGCGCGGCGCTGCTCGATCCCATGCTGTCGCCTTACATCAGCGCACGCCGTGTTGGCGTCATCGGTTATTCGGCGGGTGGCGAGACCGCGTTGATCCTCGCGGGGGCTCAGCCTGATCTGCAGCGGTTACGCCATTACTGCATGGAACGCCCGCAGGACCGGGATGCCTGCAAAACCCAAGGTGAGCTGCTCGCCGATCGCGATGACCTGCACGCTCAGGCCGATCCCCGCGTCGGCGCGCTGATGCTGATGGCGCCGCTGGGGCTGATGTTCGGTCGCCACACGCTGTCCGACGTGCATGTGCCGGTGTTGCTGTACAGCGGCGATGGCGATGAATTGCTGGCAATCGACAAGAACGCAGAAGCGCTGGCGCGCAAGCTGCCCGAAGTTTCGGATTTCAAATTACTGGCCGGGGCCGGGCATTTTGTCTTCATGGCGCCGTGCGATGACGAACAGCGCGCCACTCAGCCGGGTTTGTGCACCGATGCGCTGGGCGTCGACCGCGAGGACATTCACCGCAACCTCAGCGCCGAGGCCGTGGAGTTCTTCGGCAGCACGCTTGGCGCGCCGATGAGCACGGCGGGCATGCAGACGGCGGTGCATCAACAATAAGCGCCTGAACGCTAGGCGTTGCCCTTGATCACCTTGCCGCGTCGCTCGCCGATCTGCTTTGCCTGACCGTCCCGTTGCTTGCCGGTGCGCGCTTCACTGATAAGCGCCGGGATCAACGGACCTTCGGGCAGGTTTTTCCAGAACCGTGTTGGCAGATGGCCTTGCATGACTTTGGGATTGAGTCGCGCAGGGTTGAAGATGTGGCTGTAATACGTCAGCCACAGTTGCCCGTGCGGGTCGTCGGCGTTACGCGCCAGCGCTTGCCAGGCCGGCGGGCACTCACGCTGATGGATCAGCTGCTGCCCGTCGTAGAAGACACCGTCTTTGGGCGTCGCGATCATCCAGCGGTGCCGGCCCATGCGGCCGATGAAGTGTTCGCTGGCGCTGCGCAGAATGTCGTGGGCCGGTTCATGCCACGCGACGTATTCGGGCAGCGTCTCCATTTCCAGCAATGCCGCCTTCGCCGCCAGGTCTTCGGCTTCCTCGCTGACGGGCAGGGCGACGAAACGCAGAAACGCATGAAGATGATGCGCTTCACGGCTGACTTGCTTGAGCCGTCGATGCAACTCGCTGCCGAGTTTGTCACCCGCCAGCATGGCGGTGCGGTCACCGTGACTGACGCGCCAGAGCACTTCATACAGCAGGCTCCAGCGCTGATCGCCGCAATATTGCCCGGCGTTCTGCAGCAGCTCCAGCAGCGCCAGGGGAATGCGCGCCTGAAACGGTCCGGCCTGCTCGGGATAATGCCTGTCGCTGGCGAACAGATCGGCATCCTGCGCCACGCTCCAACTGACCTGATCCGGATCGATCTGATGACTGAGCAACCAGCGCGCCTGCTGACGCCAAGTGTCGAAGCGGTCCTCGCAATCGAGAATGATCATGCCCAGAGCGCCATTTGCTGAGGTTGCGGACGGTCGCGCAACTGTTCGCGCAGGGCCACGCTGGAAGTTTCTGCCTGACGCGGGTGGTAGTCGCTGGTGATGATGAACGGGCGAGCCTTGGCCAGCACGCAGCGCAGGCGCGTCAGGTCTTCATAACGAATGCGCCGCTGACGGCGCAGTTCGATCAGGCGTTTGGTGGTGCGGATGCCGATCCCTGGAATGCGCGCGATCATTGCCGGTTCCGCGCGATTGAGGTCCAGCGGAAAAACCTCTCGATGCTCCAGCGCCCAGGCCAGTTTCGGATCGATGTCCAGCGCCAGATCGCCAGGGCCTTGAAGCAGCTCGGTTGCCCGATAGCCATACCCGCGCAGAAGAAAATCCGCCTGATACAGGCGATGCTCGCGCAGCAGCGGCGGGGCGGCGAGTGGCACGCTTTTCGGACTGTTGGGAATGGGGCTGAACGCCGAGTAGTAAACCCGCTTCAGGCGAAAGTCGCCGTACAGCGACTCGGCAGTGTGCAACAGCGTGCTGTCGTCGGTGGCATCGGCGCCGACGATCATCTGCGTACTCTGCCCGGCAGGGGTGAAGCGCGGCGCTTTCGGCTCATTGAGAATGGTCTGCTGACCGGTGTAGATGGTTTGCATGGCCTGTCTGATCGAGCCCATTTCCTTCTCAGGGGCCAGGGTCTGCAAGCCAGCCTGAGTGGGCAGTTCGATATTGACGCTGAGCCGGTCGGCGTATCGGCCGGCTTCCTCGATGAGCGCCGGGTCGGCTTCGGGAATGGTCTTGAGGTGAATGTAGCCGCGAAATTCGTGCTCTTCGCGCAGCAATCGGGCGACGCGCACCAGTTGTTCCATGGTGTAGTCAGCCGAACGAATGATGCCGGAGCTCAGGAAAAGCCCGCTGACGCAGTTTCGGCGGTAGAAATCCAGGGTCAGCGTGACCACTTCTTCAGGACTGAAACGCGCTCGCGGCACATCGCTGGAGCGTCGGTTGACGCAATACTGGCAGTCGTACAGACAGAAGTTGGTGAGCAGGATTTTCAGTAACGACACGCAGCGGCCGTCCGGCGTGTAACTGTGGCAGATGCCCATGCCGGTGCTCGAGCCGATGCCGGACTTGCCCTCGGAGCTGCGTTTAGGCGCTGCGCTGCTGGCGCAAGAGGCGTCATATTTGGCCGCGTCGGCGAGGATGCTCAGCTTGTCGATCAGCTGCATGGATTTTCTCGATACTGTTTTTATGTACAGTATCGAGTTCCGTCGCGGCGAACAAGCGCCGTATGAGTGGAAGTTCGCCCGCGGTCATGCCAGATGCGCGGAATGACGACCGAAACGAAGAAGACCGGGCGCTCAGGCCGGTCAGGTGCTCAACTGATGCGCTGCACCAGATCCTTCAACTCACCGAAATCCTTCACGGGATGAAAGTTGGCGTGGTCGAGAAACGCCGAAAAGTCGGTGTCGCCATAGCCTGCGACCTGTGCGCCCGCGCCCAGCCCGGCCTGTACGCCCGGAATGCTGTCTTCCACCAGCAGGCACTCCGCCGCGCAGAGCCCGAGCAGTCCGGCGGCGTGCTCGATGAGAACGGGCGAGGGCTTCCACGCCTCGACCTCGTAAGCACTGACGATCAAGCCATGGAACACGTCCAGCAGGCCCACGGTGCTCAGGCAGGTTTCGATTTTACTGCGCGGACCGTTGGAGGCCACGCACTTGGGCAGCGTCAGTCCGCGCACGAAATCCACGGCGCCCGGCATCTCTTCGAGTTGGTCCTGCAGCAGCGGCAGGGTGCGGGCGCGGAAGGCGTTGACGATTTCGATGTTGGGCAGCCACGGATAATCGCGGCACAGGCCTTCCATGCACAACGCGAACTGCACGCCACGAAAGCGTTGCAGCACTTCGTCCAGGGTCAGGGAGACTTCATGCTCCAGCAGAATGTCGCGCAGAAGCCCGGCCGCGAGGCGTTCGCTGTCCACCAGGGTTCCGTCGCAGTCGAAAATGACGCCGGCAATATTCAAACAGGGCTCTCCCGTGAAGCGTGATCGTGTTCGGGGCGGTTGGACCGGTATTATCCAGAAAAGTTGAGAAAGGGGTGTGAAGACTGACCTGCGGTCGTGTGACAGAAGGCCGTCATGAACGCGACTGACCAATGTGAAATCCAGTCGGTCTGCCGAACGGCAACGATGCGCGCACCGTTGCCGTCGACAGTCAGACTCGTTGCAAGGTGGCTTACAGCGAAACGGGTGTTACCAGCGAGCCATCGGTGAAGAAGGCGCTGATGTTGGCAAACACCAGATCAGCCATGGCCTGGCGCGTTTCGTAAGTGCCCGAACCGATGTGCGGGGTCAGCACCACGCTGTCCAGCGCGAGCAGTTCGGCGGGCACGTTCGGTTCGTCTTCGAACACGTCCAGGCCCGCGCCGGCGATTTCCGACTCCAGCAGCGACGTCACCAACGCCTGCTCATCGACCACCGAGCCCCGTGCGACGTTGATCAGGTAGGACGACGGGCCGAGCGCCTTGAGAACGTCGCGGTTGATCAGATGCTGGGTGTCCGGGCCGCCCGGCACGATCACGATCAGGTAGTCCGACGCCTTCGCCAGCGCTTGCAGATCAGCATAATGAGTGTAGGAAACGTCGGGATACGCTTCGCCGCGGCGGTAGTAGGCGATGTTCATCTCGAACGCTGCCGCGCGTTTGGCGATGGTCTTGCCGATCTTGCCCAGGCCGACGATGCCGCAGGTCTTGCCGCACAGGTCATTGCCCAGCGGGAACTTGCCGGACGGCCATTTGCCCGCCCGCACGAAACGTTCGGCTTCGCTGATGCGCCGCGACACGCACAGCATCAGCGCCATGGCGGTTTCGGCGACGGCGTTGTTCAGCACGTCCGGCGTGTTGCTCAACTGAATGCCGCGGCGCGCCAGATAGTCGGTATCGACGGCGTCGTAGCCCACGCCGAAGCTGTTGACCACTTGCAGATGGGGTAAGCGGTCCAGGATCGCGTTGTCGGTGCCGTACACACCGCTGGTGATCACGCCGCGCACCTTGTCGCCATGCTCGGCCGTCCAGGCGTCGAGATCCTTGATCTCCCAGCGGTTGTGCACCGTGAAATCGCGGTCCAGATTTTGCGTCAATGCCGCATGCATCGGGCCCCAGACCAGGACATCGGCTTTCTTGTCGCTCATTGTTTCCTCCTTGCGCTGCGGCTCCGTCTACCGGCCGCAGCCTGGTTGCATGTGCGAATGGCGTTTTCAGCCGTTCTTGTTTAACACAGGTTGCGCCTCGGAGCGGCCCGACTTGAGCAGCTCGGCGATGGCCATGGTCAGCAGGGGCGCGAACAGGGCGAAGTACGAACTGTCGATGCCGTAAGGGTTGCCGGCCAGGAACCAGCCGATCGTCGAGATCACCGACAGGATCACGCCCGCCAGCGCGCCGCGTCCGGTGCCGAATTTCGGCGCGTAGAAGCACATCAGCACGATCACCGCGAGGGTGGCGCGCAAGGCTTTGCCGAGGAAAGCGATCAGCAGGATCTTATCGGCGTACAGCGCCAGGATCAGCGGCAGGAAGCCGATCACCACGATCGCCAGGCGGATGAAAATCACCGATTTCTGATCGCTCTTTTCCTTGTTGAAGAAGGGGTCGTAGAAGTCTTTCATCGCCAGGGTGGCAGACGCCAGGGTGTTGGCCGAGATGCCGCCGAACAGCGCGCCGGCCAGACCGATCACCACAAGGCTGGCCGAGAAGGTCGGCATGTGGGCGATCAGGGCAGGGAAGGCGTCAATGGATTTGATTCCCGGATACAGGTAGGCGCTGCACATGCCGATGCCCGCGGCCATGATGCCAAATGGAATCATCAGCGAGGACACATAGAAGCAGGCGCGCTTGGCGGTTTTCTCGTCTTTGGTGCTGACCAGCGCCTGAATCACGTACTGAGTCGCGAAGATCGAGCCGACGCCGCCGATCATCCACGCGAAGATCTGGCCCCAGCCCACGCCCGTGAAGTCGAACATGGTTGCCGGAAGCTTGGCTTGCAATGCGCCGATGCCGCCGCTGGCGTTGAGCGCGAAAGCAAGGGCCAGGACGATGCCGATGTACTTGATCACCGCGTGCACGAAGTTGGTGTAGACCACCGAGCGCATGCCGCCGACGCTGACGTAAAAGACCGTGATGAGGCCGACCAGCAGGATCGCCAGGGTCTTGTCGATATTGAGTACGGCTGCGAGAACCGCACCGCCGCTGGCGTACAGGGCCACCGACACGATGCTCAGCGCGCAGATGGTGAGCACCGATGCGGCGTAGCGGGTGCCTTGGCCGTAGTTCTGCGCCAGGATCCCGGAAATGGTATTGAGGCCGGTGTCGCGGTATTTCTTGGCCAGCACCAAAGCGAGCAACAGGAAGCCCAACGACAGCGCCACCAGGTTCCAGGCCGCGGAAATTCCGGCTTCGAAACCTTTCTGTGCGGTGCCGATGCTGACCGAACTGCCGATGAACTCCGACAGCAGCAGGGCGCCGATCAGAAAGGGAGGAAAACTGCGTCCGCCGCCGGTGAAGCCATCGCTGCTTTTGGCGTGTTTGCGCACGCTGTAGCCGATGTAGGACATGACGATGAAGTAGCCGGCGGTCAGGCAAAGGATGATTGTTATTCTTGGGTCCATGGTCTCTCCGTCCCCTGATGGCAGGGTGCGTGGGATGGTGGCGCGAGCGCGAAGGCCCGAACGTGGGACTGAGTTGTCAGACGACGTTTGAGATCAGACAGTGGCGAGGCACAGGAATAGGCTGCCAGGCATCACAATCTCGTCGTGCGAAGGTGTCTCAAAGCGGCTGGAAAATCGGGAGGGGTTGAGGCAAAGGCATGTACAGCGCGGGGGAGTGTGTGTCTTTTCATTTTTATTAGAGGCTCGTGATGAATGTTGAAAGGCAACTCAATACGAAGCATTTGTTATACGTCATCGTACAACATCACGCAATCGTACTCTTCCAGTAGGACGAATCAAGGGCCGCTGATCGTGATCGAAGGTGTCTCGGCTGCGCTGCACAGGAATCAGGGCGACGCTGTTGAAGCCGTTCATCCTGCTGTCGGAGGCAGTCAGTCTCGCTGCGGAACGGATGAGGCGGTCCGTTTTGCGGGCTGCCTGGGCTGTCACGCCGTATCAGACTCAGTCCTCGACTTCGCCGAAAATGAGTCACTCATCGTGCCACGCTGTCCATATCCCGCCACCCACTTGAGCGAACAGCGAGGATTCATGCCCGCGAAAGGATTCATCCGACACATTCCCGCCGCGATCAGCTTGATCCTGGTCACACTGCTGGCGGGCTGCAGCTCGCGGCCCGATCAGGCGCCGCCGCCAGCGCCGGAGGTGGTACGCAGCGAAATTGTCCGTTTACTGCCCGCCAGCGTGCCCGACCGCCAAGGTTGGGCCACCGATATCTATCGCGCGTTCGAAGCGCAGAAAATCAACCCCACCGTCGAAAACCTGTGTTCGGTGCTGGCCGTGACCGAGCAGGAGTCCAACTTTCAGGTCGACCCTGCGGTACCCGGCATGGGCAGGATCGCGCAGGACGAGATCGATCGCCGGGCGAGCAAGCTGCACATTCCCAACCTGATCGTGCGCAGTGCGCTGGACATTCGTTCATCCAGTGGCAAGACCTACAACCAGCGCCTGGCGGCGGCCCGCACCGAAAAAGACCTGAGCATGATTTTCGACGATTTCATCGGGCTGGTGCCGTTGGGCCGCACGCTGTTCGGCAACCTCAATCCGGTGCACACCGCAGGGCCGATGCAGGTCAGCATCGAATTCGCCGAGCATCAGGCACAGGACTATCCATACCCCGTCGAAAGCTCGATCCGCCATGAAGTGTTCAGCCGTCGCGGCGGGATGTACTTCGGCATCGCTCATTTGCTGGGTTACCCGGTGAGTTACGACAAGCCGCTTTATCGCTTCGCTGACTTCAATGCCGGCTGGTACGCCAGTCGCAACGCTGCTTTTCAAAGCGCGGTGGCCCGGCTTTCGGGCAAGCGCCTGGCACTGGACGGCGACCTGATCAGCTACGGCTTCAGCCCGTCGCTGGGCCAGACAGAACTGGCGGTGCGCAGCCTCCATGAGCAATTGAACATGCGCAATCCGACGATTCGCAGCCAGTTGGAGAAGGGTGAAACGCTGGCGTTCGAGGAGACCGAGCTGTATCGCAAGGTCTTCGCGCTGGCCGACAAGGCCGCTGGCAAGCCGCTGCCGCGGGCGATCCTGCCGGGAATCGTGCTTGAAAGCCCGAAAATCACTCGCAAATTGACCACCGCCTGGTTCGCCCAGCGCGTCGAGGAACGTCGGGTACGGTGCATGGGGCGCGCCACCGGAACCCTGAAATAAACGGATCTGGACGCCGTCCGTCCATTTTTCGGCACCCCTGCGCGTCAAGTGCCTCAAACCTGCAACGCCCGGATTCTCCGGGTTCGTCCCGAGGAGGTACTTATGCCAGTCGATCCTGCCATGCCTGTCGACGTTCCACCGGTTACGCCATCGTCTCCCGCCGAAGCCGACCTGGATCCGGACGCGCTTGAAGACGAGGATTACCGCGAGGAACTCAGGGAGCACGAACAGCAAAAGGAGCAGCGCCCTGATGACTGGAACGAGCCACCGTCGGCGCAGGCGCCCAAGCCTGATCAGCCGACGCCGCTGTCGGACGATCTGCGTTGAGTTGCACCGCTATCGCGCCGGGCCGGGAATAACATCCGGTCCGGCGCTTCTTATTTACCGTTCAGGAGCTTCAGGTTTTGATTGGCGAGTCCCCTACATCCAGCATCATCACGAGCAGTACTCCCGTTTCCGACAGCCAGGCCGCTGACGCGCTGTTGTTCGGCTCGCCGAAAGACCGGCTGGATTTCTACCGCAAGGAAATCCAGTACGAAACCGCCATCCTGTCCAATCGCACCAACGCCTATCTGTCAGCCCAATCGTTTCTGGTCATCGCCTTCGCGTCATCGATGGCGAACCTGAACCCTGAGTGGGGCAAACTGTTCACCCTGGTTGTCCCGCCGTTTCTGACCTTGCTCGGGCTGATCAGCTCGATGCATGCCTGGCCCGGCATCCGCGCGGCCTACGAAATCATCGATCACTGGCACTTCAAGCAGAGTCAGTTGCTGCGCAGCCAGCCGGCCATGGGGCTGGCGTACGACGATTCGCCATTGTTTTCGGAGCACGAGTCAAGCGAGAAGGGTTATCGCAAGTCGCTGCTGTTCTCCATGCGTACACCCTGGCTGTTCAGTGCGTTCTGGTTCCTGCTGGGTGCGTTCTCGATTTACGCCCAGGTGACAGACAGCCTTTTGTGACGCAGCGCACAGCCTGATTGTGTGGCCGTCCCGACTTCCCACCGCGCATCTACACTCAGCCATCGGTCTGTACACCGTGATGGGTGGCCGATTTCGATCAACAAGGAGGTGGTTCGATGCTTTTTACCCCGGAACTGCGCAGGACGCTGGAAAGCAGTTTTTTGCCGTTGGCCTGTGAGTGCACGGTCAAACCCAACGGCGCATTGATGGTGAAAATCTTCGACCAGAGCACCGGGGCTGTTGCGATGCAGGTCGACGATCTGTCCATCGCCAACCTGACGACCGTGCGCGCCGTCGCTGAACTGGTTGCCGAGTTGCGTTACGACCTGCGCACCTGCGTCACGCCATTCGGCAGTCGCTCCTTCCCCAGCGCCGCCTCGCTCTGACGCCTGCCGATCTGCACAGCGCCGTTCTGCCTAGGACGGCGGGCTTTTTCGATCCTGACCGGATCCCCGACTATAGTTCCCGCGAACAGCCATCAGCGTCATAGGCGCGACGGCCTGAAAATGTTGCGTTGATCGAAAGGAATAATGGAACCATTCCTGTCGGGTGATGTTACCTTGACACCAAATCTGCGACAGCGTATTTCGTCACGCCTGTTCGCGCACGCAAAAGCGCTTTGCATTTAATAAGTTAGAACTCGATCGGGGTGACTCCAGATCGGATCCCCAGCACTTTTTCGTAGGTCCGCAGTTGTCGATCAGAGCCATCGACGCGCAATCCTCAGGAGCCAACCTCATGGCAGCACTGCAACAAACCACCGTGGACTCTCTCAAACGCTCCGAGTCGCAATTGGCGTCTCACTGGCAGGCGGACCTGGAAGCGAGCGGTGCAACGCGCAACCTCAAAGCGGACGACATCCGTCAGCAGACTGCCGAGTTCCTGCGCTTGCTCATTTCCGTGCTGGAAAAACGCAGCACGCACAACATCACCACCGCCGAGTGGGATGAAATCCGTCAGTTTCTGGAGAAGCTTTCGCACCAGCGCGCCATCGCGGGTCAGGACTCCCAGCAGACCGCCAGTTTCATTTTTGCCCTCAAAGGTCCGGTGTTTGCCCAGTTGCAGGCGCAATATGCCGACCAGCCTGCGGTGCTCGCCGAGCAGCTGTGGGAAATCTCGCAACTGCTGGACGTGCTCGGCATGCACACCATCCGCACGTATCAGAAATCCCGTGAAGCGGTGATCAAGCGCCAACAGGAAGAGCTGCTGGAGCTGTCCACCCCGGTGGTGAAGCTGTGGGAAGGCGTGCTGGCGCTGCCGATGATCGGCACCCTGGACTCCCAGCGCACCCAGGTGGTGATGGAGTCGCTGTTGCAGCGCATCGTCGACACCGGCTCGGAAATCGCCATCATCGACATCACCGGCGTGCCGACCGTCGACACCCTGGTCGCTCAGCACCTGCTCAAGACCGTGACGGCAATCCGCCTGATGGGTGCCGATTGCATCATCAGCGGCGTGCGCCCACAGATCGCCCAGACCATCGTCCATCTGGGCCTGGATCTGCAAGGCGTGGTCACTAAAGCCAACCTGGCCGACGCGCTTGCACTGGCCTTGCGCCGTCTGGGCGTGACCGTCACCAAGGCGGTTTGAGCCAATGGAGCGAATTCCTATTCTGCAGATGGGTGACTTTCTGCTGGTCACTATCCAGGTCGACATGCATGACCAGCTGGCGCTGACGCTGCAGGACGACCTGTCCGAACGCATCAGCCGGACCTCGGCGCGCGGCGTGCTGATCGACATCTCCGCACTGGACATGGTCGACTCGTTCATCGGGCGCATGATCGGCATGATTTCGGGGCTTTCCCGGATCATGGACGCCGAAACCGTATTGGTCGGGATGCAGCCGGCGGTGGCGATCACCCTGGTGGAACTGGGCATGACGCTGCCCGGTGTCAGCACCGCGCTGAACGTCGAACGCGGCATGAAACTGCTGCGCGAGCGGGCCTATTCCCAATGAACGTGCGCAGCAGCGGCACTCAGAGCATTCAGATCGAGCAGGACGTCGTGCTGGCCCGGCAGACGGCTCGCAAGCTGGCGCAAGACTGTGGCATGCGCCTGATCGACCTGACCAAGCTGGTGACAGCGGTCAGCGAGCTGGCGCGTAACACGATGGTCTACGGCGGCGGCGGTGACATGGACTGGCAGATCGTCGAGGAAGGCACACGCACGGGCCTGCGCCTGACCTTTCGCGACGAAGGTCCCGGCATTCCCGACCTCAAGCTGGCCATGACCGATGGCTGGACCTCGGGCGGCGGTCTGGGCCTGGGTCTGACCGGTGCCAAGCGCCTGGTCGATGACTTTGAACTGGACACGGCGCCGGGCGCGGGCACTCGTGTGACGATCTGTAAATGGACTTGAACCTGCACAGCAGCCTGACGCTTGTATTGCCGATCGAAGACAGCAGCCAGGTAGGACACGCACGGCGAACCGCGCAAAAGCTGGCCGAGCAGCAGGGTTTCGATGCCACCGACGCCGGTCGCGTGGCATTGGTCGTCACCGAACTCGCCAGCAATATTCTCAAGCATGCCAGCAGCGGCGCGCTGCACTTGCGTACGCTGCCGGGTTCAGCCCCGGGCGTCGAAGTCATTGCCATTGACCGGGGCCAGGGTTTCGATCTGCAGGATTGCCTGGCCGATGGCTTTTCGACCCGTGGGACGCAAGGTATCGGCCTGGGCTCGATACTGCGTCAGGCGCAGGTGTTCGACGTGCACACCGACAACCGCGGAACCGTCCTGCTCACCCGGTTCTATCCTCGCGCCGCGCACTTCAATGACCTGCGCATGGGCATCACCCAGCATTCGCTGCATGACGATCCTGCCTGCGGCGATGTGTGGGAAGTGGCCATTGCCGGTCAGCGTGTCAGCGTGCTGATGATCGACGGCCTGGGTCACGGCCCCGAAGCCGAAGATGCGGCAATGGCGGGCGCCAGGGCATTCAACCGGGAGCCGTTCGCCGATCCCGCTGTGCTGCTCGACGAGATTCACCACGACATGCGCGGCAGCCGCGGCGGCGCCGTTGCACTGGCGCAGTTCGACGCTGAGGCAGACAAATTGCGCTTCACCGGTATCGGCAATATCGGCGCGACGCTGCTCGGCGAGGAGCGTCCGCGCGGCCTGCCATCACATCCGGGCATCGTCGGTCTGCAATACCGGAAAGTGGCAGCGGTGGACTATCCTCAGTGCGCGGGGCAGCTGTTGATCATGTACAGCGATGGCCTGCAATCGCGTTGGAATCTTCGCGAGTATCCGGGTCTGATGTACCGACACCCGGCGATTATCGCGGCAGTGCTGCACCGCGATTATTGTCGGGGCAGGGATGATGTAACGGTATTGGTGATGGTTCTGGAGACGCTCGATGACTGACAACCCCGCCCGCAACGCGCCCGAAGCGTCGGCCGAGCTTTCACGGCTGCGTGAAGAGGCTGACGCGCTGCGCGCCGAGCTGGATGAAACCAACCAGGGCGTCTTGGCGTTGTATGCCGAACTGGACATGCAGGCCGATCAGTTGCGTCAGGCTTCGGACCTGAAGAGCCGTTTCCTGTCTTACATGAGCCACGAATTCCGCACGCCGCTGGGCTCGATCCTCAGCATCGCCAGCCTGTTGTCGGATGAACTCGACGGCCCGCTGAGTCCTGAGCAGCACAAGCAGGTGTCGTTCGTCAGCACCGCGGCGCGCGAGCTGAGCGACATGGTCGACGACCTGCTGGATCTGGCCAAGATCGAGGCCGGGCGCATCAGCATTTCCCCTGCCTGGTTCGACATGTTCGACCTGTTTTCGGCGTTGCGCGGCATGTTCAGGCCCATCGTCGACACCTCCGCCGTGGACCTGATTTTCGAAGAGCCGGTCGGCCTGCCGAGGCTGTACACCGACGACAAGAAGCTCGCGCAGATCCTGCGCAATTTCATCTCCAACTCCCTGAAGTTCACCCAGCGTGGGGAAGTGCGGGTTTCCGCGCGACTTGAAAACGAGCAGGCGGTCAGATTTGCGGTGAGTGACACTGGCATCGGCATTCCGGAAGAACTGCACGGGGCGTTGTTCGAAGACTTCATTCAGGTCGATTCGCCGCTGCAGAAACGCCTGCGCGGAACCGGGCTGGGCCTGTCACTGTGCAAGCGCTTCGGCGAACTGTTGGGCGGCCGCGTGGGCGTCGAGAGTCAGCCTGGCGTCGGTTCGACGTTCTACGTGGTCATCCCGCTGGCGTTGGCTCAGGAGCACGTTGATGAAAGCTGAGACCCGGCTGCTGATCGTCGATGACAACGCTGCAACCCGCTACGCGCTGCGAAGGCGCATGGAGCGTCAGGGTTTCATCGTGCTGGAGGCGGGAACAGGCACCGAGGGGCTTGCGCTGATCGCGGCGCGGATTCCCGATGCGTTGATCCTGGACGTCAATCTGCCGGACATGAGCGGCTTCGACATCGTGCGCCAGTTGCGTACCGAACCGCGCACCGCGCTGCTGCCGGTGGTACACGTCTCGGCAGCATCGATTCAGACCGGCGACATCGTCACCGGGCTGGAAGCCGGGGCCGACGCCTATCTGGTTCATCCGGTCGATCCCGACGTGCTGTTGGCAACGTTGCGCACACTGCTGCGCGTGCGCGACACCGAATTTGCGTTGCGTGAAAGCGAGGAGCGTTTTCGCGAGATTTTCGTCAATGTCTCCGCGCCGATCGCGGTCATGGACGGCGATCTTGCGGTCCACGAATGCAACCACGCGTTCGCGCAACTGATCAGCCAGGGCCCGGAAGAAGACAGCCTGATGCAGTGCTTCAGCGAGGATCAGGAAGCGATTCTCGACGGTCTTCGCGAGGCGCTGGCCGCTGGCGAACGCTGGAAAGGCACGCTGAGCATGCGCGTCAAGGGCGACGTGCGGGAAACCGAGTGGCAAGTGTCGCCTTACCGCGCCACCGGGCTGAGCCTGGTGTTCATCGAGGACGTCACCGAGCATCGGCGTCGCGAACAGTCGCACCTGCGTCAGCTCGATTCGGTCAACAGTCGGCTGGCCCATGAAGTCGCCGAGCGCGCCAGGACCGAAGAACAACTGCTGCAGGCGCAGAAAATGGACGCCATCGGCAAGTTGACCGGTGGCATCGCTCATGACTTCAACAACTTGCTGACCGGCATCGTCACCGGGCTGGAACTGATCAAGAAACGCACCGAAGACGCCCGCCCGGAAAAAGTCCTGACCTACGCCGATGCCGCGCTGGCATCGGCCAGAAGCGCCTCGGCGCTGACTCACCGGTTACTGGCGTTCGCCCGCCAGCAGCCGCTGGACACGCGACCCACCGACATCAATCAGCATGTCCGCTCGCTGGAGGATCTGCTGAGCCGGACCATCGGCAAGCGTATCGGCCTGACCCTCGAACTGACCTCGCGCAGCGCCATTGCGATGGTCGATTCCGGGCAACTGGAAAGTGCCGTGCTCAACTTGGTAATCAACGCACGCGACGCGCTGCCTGAGGGCGGCAATATCTGGATCAGCACGTTCGAGGCGTATTCCCAGGGCCACTCGCGCATGGAAGACGGCGCCTACATCGCCCTCACAGTGCGCGACGACGGCGTGGGCATCGAACATCACCTGATCGACAAAGTGTTCGACCCGTTCTTCACCACCAAGCCGATTGGCGAAGGCACCGGGCTGGGGCTGTCGACCATCTACGGGTTCGCCCGTCAGTCCGGCGGCGACGTGAACATTCGCAGCGTCGTCGGCCATGGCACCGAAGTGACCCTGATGCTGCCGGCCGCCATCGAGCAGAGCGTGCCGCCGCAGCTGGCGCCCATCGCGGCCGAGCTGGGCGCCGGGGAGCATATCCTGATCGTCGAGGACACGGCCTCGGTGCGCATGTTCGTCAACGAAGTGCTCACCGATGCCGGGTATCGCTGCACGCAGGCCGCGGACGTCAATACCGCGCTGTCGATCATGGAGCAGGATCGGTCGATCGACCTGTTGCTGACCGACGTCGGCATGCCGCAGATGAATGGCCGCGAGATGGCCCGCCTGGTGCGCGGCTGGCGCCCGGAACTGCCTGTGCTGTTCATGACCGGCTACGCCGAAAACGCCCTGAACCGCCAGCACTTTCTCGGCGAGGGGATGGACATGATCATCAAGCCTTTCCAGCTGGTCGAGTTCCTGTGCAAGGTGCGGGCGATGCTCGACGGTGGAGCCGCTCACTAGAAATTTCTCCCGCCAACGCGCATCCGGGTGTACTGGTACGCGCCTGTTTTTGTTACCGTATATGCCAATTCATTCAGTGCCATCCCCTTGGGCACACACCGCTGATGCCTGAAGACGCAGAAAAGGCGCGGTGAAGGAGATCTAGTTTTGACCCTCAGCCAGGAACTCCATCAGAGCGCGATCGACAATTGCGCACGAGAGCCGATCCAGATTCCCGGCAGTATTCAGCCGCAGGGTTTCCTGCTGGTCATCGATGAGGCGGCGATGCGCGTCGTCCAGGTCAGCGCCAACGTTCAGAGCTGGCTGGGCCTGGACCCGCAGGCGTTGATCGGTGCGGCATTGAATACCGTGTTCGCCGACTGCGAGCTGCTGTTCAAACGTTTGCAGGCACTGCCTGAGGACGACCAGAACCCGTTTCACGTGGGCGACGTGCGCTTCCTCGAAGGTTCGCGCGCCGGCCTGCCGATGGCGATGATGGTGCACCGTCACGACAAGGTGCTGATTGCCGAATTCGAACCGGCCAGTGACATGAGCTCGGCGTACGGCAACGTGTACCCGCTCATGCGCGGGTTCATCAGTCAGATGAACGAGCACGAAACCATCGAGGCGCTGTGCCAGCGCTCGGCGGCGGAGGTCAAGCGCATCACCGGGTTCGGTCGGGTCAAAGCCTATCAGTTCGATGCCGACGGCAACGGGCTGGTCAACGCTGAAGTGGCCGATGACGGCTATGCGAGTTTCCTCGGTCTGAGCTTTCCGGCGGCCGACATTCCCCGGCAGGCGCGTGCCCTGTATGTCGCCAACCGTATCCGCGTCATCGAAGACGCCAACTATCAGCCTTCGCCGCTGGTGCCGGTCAACAATCCGCTGACGGGCGCGCCACTGGACCTGAGTTTTGCCACCCTGCGCAGCGTCTCCCCGGTGCACCTGCAATACATGCGCAACATGCAGACGCTGGGATCGATGTCGATCTCGATCGTGGTGCGTGGCCAGTTGTGGGGCTTGATCTCCTGTCACCATGCCTCGCCAAGGCCCGTCAGTTTCCAGACCCGTACCGCCTGCGAACTGCTGGGCAGCGTGCTGTCCCTGCAGATCGAGACCAAGGAGGCGCAGGTCAAGACCCAGCGCATGCTCAGCCTGCGTCGGCAGATCGTGCAGATGCTTGCAGCGATGGCGGACTTGGACAGCGTGGTGGGCGGGTTGCGTTCAATGCCAGACGTGTTGCTGGCGTTCGTCGAAGCCAGCGGCGCGGCGGTGATCTCCGAATCCACCATCGACACCTACGGCGACACGCCGGATCGCGAGCAGATCAAGGCGCTGACGCAGTGGCTCAGCCAGCGTGGCAGCCACGAGGTTTTCCAGTCCGATAACGTCGGCCGGGACATCGCGCAATTGCCCGAGCTGGCCGCATCGGTCAGTGGCGTGCTGGCGATGGCGATTTCCGAATTGCATTCGAACTACATCATCTGGTTCCGCCCCGAGCAGACCCGCGTGGTGAAGTGGGCAGGCAAGCCGGATAAAAGTGTGGGTGAGGCCGGTGCACTGAATCCGCGCAACAGCTTCGAAATGTGGCAGCAGACCGTTCGCGGCTTCTCGCGCCCATGGGACGAGCTCGATTGCGAAGGCGTCATCGAGCTGCGCGCGGCCGTGCTGGGCATCGTCCTGCGCAAGGCCGAAGAGATGGCGTCGCTGGCCGAAGAGCTGAAGAAGTCCAACAAGGAACTCGAAGCCTTCTCCTACAGCGTCTCTCATGACCTACGTGCGCCGTTGCGGCACATCGCCGGGTACGCTGAATTGCTCAGCGACATCGAGGGCAGCAAACTGTCCGATCGCGGCGTGCGCTTTCTGGAAAACATCGGTGAGTCAGCACGCTTCGCCGGCACGCTGGTGGACAATCTGCTGAGCTTCTCGCAGATGGGGCGCTCGGCCATGCGTTATTCGGAAGTCGACCTCAATGCCATGGTCGAGGCAATCCGCCGGGAAATGCTCCCCGACTATGAAGGTCGTGATCTGCAGTGGCGCATCTCCGAACCGTTACCGGTGGTGATCGCCGACGCGGCGTTTCTGCATTTGGCGATGCGCAACCTGCTGTCCAACGCCATCAAATACAGCCGCACGCAAAGCGCTGCGGTGATCGAAATCGGCAGCTATGAAGAAGACGGCAAGGTCGTGGTGTACATCCGCGACAACGGCGTGGGCTTCGACATGGACTACGCCGGCAAGCTGTTTGGCGTGTTCCAGCGCTTGCATCGCATGGAGGAATTCGAAGGAACGGGGATCGGCCTTGCCAGCGTGCGCCGGATCATCGAGCGGCATGACGGCTCGGTCTGGGCGCAGAGCCAACTGGGGCAGGGCGCCACATTTTATTTTGCGCTTCCCAAGCGCAGTCTCACAGTAACCATTTGAGTGTCCGAGGAGACGCCCAATGCTCAAACCCATTCTTCTGGTGGAAGACAATCCGAACGACCTCGAACTGACGCTGGTCGCGCTGGAGCGTAGCCAGTTGGCCAACGAGGTGATCGTGCTGCGCGATGGCGCCGAAGCGCTGGATTACCTGCTGCGGCGCAACCAGTTCCACGACCGGGCCGCAGGCAACCCGGCGGTGTTGTTGCTGGACCTGAAACTGCCGAAACTCGACGGTCTGGAAGTGCTCAAAGTCATTCGTGAAACGGATGAGTTGCGCAGCATTCCAGTGGTCATGCTGACCTCGTCCCGCGAGGAACCGGATCTTCAACGCGCCTACGCCCTCGGAGTGAACGCTTACGTGGTCAAACCGGTCGAATTCAAGGAATTCGTCTCGGCAATCTCCGATCTGGGGATTTTCTGGGCCGTACTCAACGAGCCGCCACCAGGTTCATTGCGACTGTCACGCCGTCCGGGCTCCTGACCCTTACGACTTTCGGCCTGCGTCGTCATGCACACTGCTGGCGGCACAGGCCTTCGAAACAATCGACGATTATTCATGCCCGTATCGCTGCTCAAGTTGCTCCTGGTTGAAGACAGTTCGCACGACGCCGAACTGACCCTGCTCACGCTGGAAAACAGCGGGCTGAAAATCGACGCCACCCTGGTCTATAACCATCAGGACGTGGAGCGCGAGCTGTCAGCCGCACGTTTCGATCTGATCCTCAGCGATTACCTGTTGCCCGGTTCCTCCGGTGCTGAGGTCCTCAACTGCGCGTTACGGCTCGCGCCTCAGACCCCGTTCATTTTCCTGTCCGGCATTTTCGGCGAGCAGCATGCGGTCGAGATGATGCGCATGGGCGCCATCGACTACGTTCTCAAACAGAACATGAAGATGCTGCCCAAGGCCGTCATGCGCGCCGTGTCCGAAGTGCACGAGCGGGAAAAACGCCTGCACGCCGAGCAGACACTGCAAGACGTGGAAGTGCGGGCGCAGCTGGCGATCGAGGCGGCGGACATGGGCGTCTGGACCTACGACCCGCGCACCGACACGCTGCTCTGGGACGAGCGGTGCAAAGCGCTTTATGGGGTCGCGGCCGATACTCAGGTGAGCATGGCCTTCATGTTTTCGCGCTGTCATCCGGATGATCGCGACCTGCTGCAAAGCCGGGTCAGATCTGCGCTGGAGGCCGATACCGGCTACCAGATCGAGCATCGCCTGCTAACCGATGACGACAGCGAACGCTGGGTGTTTTCCAACGGCCGCTCGTTGTTCGAGGACGGCAAGTGCGTGCGCTTCACTGGTGTCATGCAGGACATCAGCGAGCGCAAACAGGCCACCCAGGCGCTGCATCAGCTCAACGAAATCCTTGGCGAACGCGTGGTGCAGCGAACCCGTGAGCGCGACCGGACCTGGGAGCTGTCCCGCGAATTGCTCGGCGTGCTGCGTTTCGACATGACCCCAATCGCCCTCAACCCTGCGTGGGAGGCGACGCTGGGTTGGGCGCGAGGCGATTTGAACGAACGGCCGCTGGGCGCGCTGATTCACCCGGATGATCTGGATGCGACCCTGCACGAGACCGCCAGCGTCGCCAAGGGCAACGTCTCGACGCGCTTCGTCAACCGCATGCGCCACGCCGACGGCGGCTTCCGCTGGTTGTCCTGGACCATCGTTCCTGACGAGGGGTTGATGTACGCGGCGGTACGCGACATCACCAGCGAGCGGGCAGTGGTCGATGAGCTGGCAGCGACCAACAAGCGGCTGCGTGACCAAATCCGGGAGCGTGAGCGCGTCGAAGCGGCGTTGCAGCAGATGCAGCGTCTTGAAGTGGTCGGCCAGCTCACTGCAGGCGTGGCCCATGACTTCAACAACCTGCTGACGGTCATCCTCACCAGCGCCAATTTCCTGTCCCGGGATCTCGAAAAGGGCGTGTTCACCAAGTCGCCGCAGCGCTTGCAGAACATCCGGGAAGCCGGTGAGCGCGGCGCCAAACTGACCAGCCAGTTGCTGTCGTTCTCGCGGCGTCAGCGTCTGGAGCCGGTGGCGCTGAACCTCAATGACACCATCGCCGGGATGCGCGAGCTGCTCGGCCGTGCGCTGGGTGGCAGTGTCTGGGTGGAGACGCAGCTGGCCGACGACTTGTGGAGCGCGCTGGTCGACCCGACCCAGACTGAGATGATCATCCTGAACCTTGCGATCAACGCCCGCGACGCGATGGCGCAGGGTGGGCAATTGCGCCTGAGCACCTGGAACGAGATGGTCTACCGCCTGCCGCAGCGGCCCGAGGACCCGGACCCGGGCGCGTATGTCGTGCTGTCGGTCAGCGATTCGGGCTGCGGCATGAGCGAAGAAGTGCTGGCGAAAGCGTTCGAACCGTTCTTCACCACCAAGGCGGTGGGCAAGGGATCGGGACTGGGGCTTGCACAGGTCTTCGGCTTCGCCAAACAGTCGGGTGGCGGGGTGAGCATCGACACGGCCGAAAACGCCGGCACGACGATCCGGGTGTACCTGCCCAGCGTCGCCCGGACCGCCACCCCGGTGGTCAGCGTGTCGGACATGCCCGGTCATGCCGATGCCGACGACTTGCACCGAACCATCCTGCTGGTGGACGACGATCCCGATGTGCGCTCGGTGACATCGATGATGCTCGGCTCGTTGGGGTATTCGGTGGTCGAGGCGGAAAGCGGCGACGATGCGCTGAAGAAGATCGACACCGGCATCGAGCTGGTGCTGACTGACTTTGCGATGCCGAACATGACGGGTGCTGAGCTCGCCGAAATCATCAGGCGCAACTACCCGGAACTGCCGGTGATGTTCATCACCGGGTTCGCCGACATCGACATCCTCGACGTCGACCAGCAACTGATCGTGCAGAAGCCCTACAAGGAAGAAGAACTCGCGCGTAAGCTGGCAAACGTGCTGATGAAAAACGGCATGGGCGTCGCCTCCTGATCAGCCCCTCGCCGACAGCGTTCGGCGAAAGGCTGCCGGTTTCCCGAGCAAGCTCATTCCCACAGGTCTTATGGCCTGTATCTCGATACCAACAAAACCCGGTAGGAGCGCGCTTGCTCTGGGCCGCACTCGGACGGTCGGCTGCGCAGCAGTCGTAAAACCGGCCGCCGCGTTGTGCCCGTCACACCACCTGCAGCGGATTTGCTGCCAATCCCCGGCAGTACGCCATCAAGCCAGACTCCCGGTAGCTTTCACCCATCAACTACCGCTGATCTCAACCAGCACCGTTCCTTCACTGACCATCTCGCCCTCTGCGCAATACAGCGCGGCGACGGTTCCAGCCTGGCTGGCGCGGATGCTGTGCTCCATTTTCATGGCTTCCAGTACCACCAGCGGTGTCCCGCTGTCGACCGTGTCGCCGACGTTCACCAGCACCCGCACGATGCTGCCGTTCATGGGCGCGCTGAGCCCGCCTTGCTGGACATGACTGGCGGCGGCGTCCGCGATCGGGTCGACCCGTTGAACCGCGTGCAACTCGCCGTGCCAGCGCAGATACAACGTGTCGCCACGACGCAGGGCCAGAGTCTGCCGACGCACCCCTTGCTGTTCCACCGTCAGTTGCTCGCCCTGCAAGGCCACGGCATGGTCAAGGCCGCGTAACCGCACGCTGCGGACTTGGCCCGCGCATTGAAGATGAACGTCCACTTCGCTCGGTGCACCCAGGCGCAGGCCATCAACGCGCGACCATGGCGAGTGCGGATCATCCTCACGCACTCGGTTAACTGTGCTTTGCTGCCAGGCGAGCGCGGCGGCGTTCCAGAAGTCATCCGGCAAAGATTCGGCCTGCGGCAACAGATCTGCCTGATAGCGCGGGATGAAATCAGTGTCCAGCTCGGCCTGGGCGAAGGCGGGGTGGGCGATGATCCGGCGAAGAAACGCAAGATTGGTGCGCACACCGCCAATGGCGAACTCGTCGAGCATGGCCAGCAACCTCAATCGTGCCTGCTCGCGATCCTCGCCCCAGGCAATCAGTTTGCCGAGCATCGGGTCGTAGAACGGCGACACTGCATCGCCCTCGGCCACGCCGCTGTCGATGCGCCGCCCAGCGCCTGCGCTGGATTCCCGATACGCCTGAAGCGTGCCGGTGGCCGGGAGGAAATCATTGGCTGGGTCTTCGGCGTACAGACGCACTTCGATGGCATGGCCCTTGAGCGGCACCTGATCCTGCGTCATCGGCAGCGGTTCGCCCCGGGCCACACGGATCTGCCAGGCGACCAGATCCAGTCCGGTGATTGCCTCGGTGACCGGGTGTTCGACCTGCAGGCGGGTGTTCATCTCCATGAAGAAAAACTCGCCGCGCGCGTCCAGCAGAAACTCGACCGTGCCGGCCCCCACATAACCGATCGCCTGCGCCGCCCGCACCGCCGCTTCGCCCATCGCCCGACGCAGCTGCGCGGTCAATCCCGGCGCAGGGGCTTCTTCGACGACTTTCTGGTGGCGCCGCTGGATCGAACAGTCGCGTTCGTTGAGGTACAGGCAATGGCCGTGTTGATCGGCAAACACCTGAATCTCCACGTGGCGGGGTTTGAGGACGTACTTTTCGACGAGCATGCGTGAATCACCGAACGATGACTGCGCCTCGCGCTGCGCCGAAGCGAGTGCGTCGGCGACGTCTTCATCACGCTCGACCACTTTCATGCCCTTGCCGCCGCCCCCGGCGGTCGCCTTGAGCAGCACCGGATAGCCGATCCGCGCGGCGGCTTCGCGAAACGTCGCCGCGTCCTGAGCGTTGCCGTGATAGCCGGGCACCAGTGGAACACCGGCGGCCTCCATCAAGGACTTGGCCGCAGACTTGCTGCCCATGGCCTCGATGGCTGACGCAGGAGGGCCGAGAAATATCAGCCCGGCTTGCTCCACGGCGCGGGCGAAAGCGGCGTTTTCCGAGAGAAATCCGTAGCCTGGGTGAATGGCCTCGGCGCCACTGGACTTTGCCGCGGCGATCAATTTATCGATCTGCAGGTAACTGTCCGCGGCCTTGCTGCCACCCAGCGCGACGGCCATGTCGGCCTCGCGCACATGCCGGGCATCGTGATCGGTGTCGCTGTACACGGCAATGGTGCGCAATCCCATGGCCTTGGCGGTGCGCATGATGCGGCAAGCGATCTCGCCTCGATTGGCGATGAGTACGGACGTGAGTGAGGTGCCTGACGCGCCGGTCATGATTGAGATTCTCCTGATGGTGTCGGTCCGGCGTCTCGCCAGGCCGGCTCGCGTTTCTGCAGGAACGCCCGCAGGCCTTCCTGCCCCTCGGCGCTGACGCGAATTCGCGCGATGGTGTTCTCGCAGTAGCGGCGCAGCGCAGGGCTGAGCTCGCCGTGGGCGGTTTCGCGCAGCAAATCCTTGCTGACGCGCATGGCCTGCGGGCTGTTGAGCAGCAGATTGGCCACCCACTGCTGCACGTGGGATTCGAGCTCGGCCGCCGGGTAACACTCGGCCAGCAGGCCGATCTCCCGTGCCCGTGTGCCTTTGAAACGCTCGGCGGTGAGGGCGTAGCGGCGGGCATGACGCTCGCCGATTGCCTGCACCACGAACGGGCTGATGACCGCAGGCGCCAGGCCGATCTTCACTTCCGACAGGCAGAACTGCGCGTCGTCGCTGCCGATGGCCATGTCGCAGCAGCTGATCAACCCCAGCGCACCACCGTAGGCTGCACCTTGCACGACGGCGAGCGTCGGGCATTTGAGCTTTGCCAGGTTGTACATCAATTCGCCCAGTTCACGGGCGTCACCCAGATTGGTATTGAAATCCAGGTTGGCCGATTCCTGCATCCACGCCAGGTCCGCGCCCGCGCTGAAATGCCGGCCTCGGCCGCGCAGCAGCACGAAACGCAGGCTGGCGTCGCTCTGAATCCGGTCCAGGGCGATGATCAATTCGCGGATCATCTGCGCGTTGAAAGCGTTGTTCTTCTCGGGCCGATCGAGCCAGAGCGTGACGAACCCTCTTGGGTCGCGCTCAAGCTCCAGCGTGGCGAAATCGTTCATGGGGGCAGTCCTGGGTCACATCCGGAACACGCCGAAGCGCGTCGTTTCGATGGCAGCATTGAGCGAAGCGCTGATCGCTAGCGCCAGAATGTCGCGGGTCTGGGCCGGGTCGATCACGCCGTCGTCCCACAGCCGTGCGCTGGAATACCAGGGATGGCCCTGATGTTCGTACTGATCGAGAATCGGCTGCTTGAGGGCGGCCTCCTGCTCGGCGCTGAAGCCTTCGCCACTGCGCTGGGCCTGTTCGCGCTTGACCTGGACGAGCACGCCGGCGGCCTGTTCGCCGCCCATCACGCCAATCCGTGCGTTGGGCCACATCCACAGGAAACGCGGGTCATAGGCGCGCCCGCACATGCCGTAATTGCCGGCGCCGAAGCTGCCGCCGATGATCACCGTGAATTTCGGCACTTTCGCGCAGGCCACGGCGGTGACCAGCTTGGCGCCGTGTTTGGCGATACCGCCGGCTTCATATTTCTGGCCGACCATGAAGCCGGTGATGTTCTGCAGAAACAGCAACGGGATGCCGCGCTGGCACGCCAGCTCGATGAAGTGCGCGCCTTTCTGCGCGGCTTCGGCGAACAAGATGCCGTTGTTGGCCAGGATCGCGACCGGGTAGCCGTGCAGGTGCGCGAAGCCGCACACCATCGTGGTGCCGAACAGCGCCTTGAACTCGTCGAACACCGAGCCGTCGACCAGCCGCGCGATCACTTCGCGCACGTCGAAAGGCTGCTTCGCGTCAGCCGGAATCACACCGTACAGCTCATCGCTTGAATACAGCGGCGCAACGGGCTGCCGGACCTGCACCTGACCGTGCTTGCGCCAATTCAGATGAGCGATGCTGCGGCGCGCCAGTTCCAGCGCGTGAGCGTCGCTGTCGGCGTAATGATCGGCTACGCCTGAGACCTTGCAATGCACATCGGCACCGCCCAGGTCCTCGGCGCTGACCACTTCACCGGTCGCCGCCTTGACCAGCGGTGGCCCGGCAAGAAAAATCGTGGCCTGTTCCCGAACCATGATGGTCTCGTCCGCCATCGCCGGGACGTAGGCGCCCCCCGCGGTGCACGAACCCATGACCACCGCGATTTGAGGAACGCCTTCTGCGCTCAGGTTGGCCTGATTGAAGAAAATGCGACCGAAGTGCTCGCGGTCCGGAAACACCTCGTCCTGGCGGGGCAGGTTGGCACCGCCCGAATCCACCAGATAAATACACGGAAGGCGGTTTTGTTGCGCAATGGTCTGCGCGCGCAGGTGTTTTTTCACCGTCAGCGGATAATACGTGCCGCCTTTCACCGTCGCATCGTTGGCGATGATCATGCATTCCACGCCCTCGACGCGGCCGATGCCTGCGACGATGCCCGCCGCTGGCACGTCTTCGCCATACACCTGATAGGCCGCCAACGGGCTGATTTCCAGAAACGCCGAGCCAGTGTCGAGTAAGCGATTGATACGTTCGCGCGGCAGCAGTTTGCCCCTCGACGTGTGGCGCTCCTGCGCCTTGATACCGCCGCCCTGCTGAACCTGGGCGAGGAGGGTGTCGAGCGCATCCAGCTGACCGCGCATGGCCTGGCTGTTGATCGCGAAGTCCGGCGAGCGCGGGTTGATATGGGTCGTCAAAATGGCCATTCGAGCCTTACTCCTGAGGGCGTCCATTCTTCGAAACAGCGACGTCGGGATGTCGCCGATGCCTGGTGCTCATCGCGCACAAAGGCTTCATCTGGTTTCGTTGAACAGTTCGCGGCCGATCAGCATCCGGCGGATTTCGCTGGTGCCAGCGCCGATCTCGTAGAGCTTGGCGTCACGCAACAGCCGGCCTGCGGGAAATTCGTTGATGTAGCCGTTGCCGCCGAGAATCTGGATGGTATCGAGGGCCATTTGCGTGGCCCGTTCGGCGCTGTAAAGGATGACGCCGGCCGCGTCCTTACGCGTTGTTTCACCGCGTTCGCACGCTTGAGCCACGGCATACAGATAGGCGCGGCTGGCGTTGAGCTGGGTGTACATGTCGGCGACCTTGCCCTGAATCAACTGGAACTCGCCAATGCTCTGGCCGAATTGTTTGCGGTCGTGGATGTAAGGCAGTACAAGGTCCATGCAGGCCTGCATGATGCCGGTCGGGCCTCCCGACAGCACGACGCGCTCGTAATCCAGCCCACTCATCAACACCTTGACGCCGCCATTGAGCGTGCCCAGCAGGTTTTCCTCGGGGACTTCGACGTCATCGAAAAACAACTCGCAGGTGTTCGAGCCGCGCATGCCCAGCTTGTCGAACTTGTTGCCGCGCGAAAAACCCTTCCAGTCGCGCTCGACGATGAAAGCGCTGATGCCGTGGGGGCCTTTTTCCAGATCGGTCTTGGCGTAGATCACGTAGGTATGGGCGTCGGGCCCGTTGGTGATCCAGGTCTTGTTGCCATTGAGGACAAAGCGATCGCCGCGTCGGTCGGCCCGCAGTTTCATCGACACCACATCGGAGCCAGCGTTGGGCTCGCTCATGGCCAGGGCGCCGATGTGTTCGCCGCTGATCAGGCTGGGCAGGTAGCGGGCTTTCTGCTCGGGATTGCCGTTGCGATTGATCTGGTTGACGCAGAGATTGGAGTGAGCGCCGTAGGACAATGCCACTGACGCCGAACCGCGGCTGATTTCTTCCATGGCCACGACATGCGCCAGATAGCCCAGCCCGGCGCCACCGTATTGCTCATCGACCGTGATGCCGAGCAGGCCCATCTCGCCGAACTTGCGCCACATGTCGGCCGGGAACAGGTTGTCTTTGTCGATCTGCGCGGCGCGGGGCGCCAGTTCTGCCGAGACGAAGGCCCGAACCTGATCGCGCAGCATGTCGATGGTTTCGCCGAGGCCGAAATTGAGCGTGGGGTAATTCATGAGACTGCGTTCCCTTATTGTTTTTGGAGGAGCTGTCAGGGGTCATAAAATGTATCACCTTTACGTTAACGTAAACCTGCGACCGCAGGCCTGTCAACGGAGGATTCATCGACGCAGGCGAGGGGTTGCAGGTCGACCTCAGTGGCCAGGCGATACCGCAGGCCGCGCCAGCCCGATCGATGCGGAGCACAGTGTTGAAGGTGGGAGAGGCGGGTGGTTGAACGACAGATAGCACGAAGGGGAGCCTGGGCTCCCCTTCAAGTTCAGTTGCATGCTCTTTTTTGTTTTCAGGTGGCCTGTTGTTGTTTTTGGCAGCCATACCTTTCTGGTTTTCTGAGCGACCCCCATCCGGGGTCCAAGAGCAAACGTATTTTTTTGAGCGCTGATACAGCTTCGATCTGTCGATCCAACCGGTCGGGTCGCTACCTTAAGGCAGTTTTATTGTTCTCTGTCCGGTCGTGGGGCCTGGGCCTCACAAAGCAATCCACTCCAAAAAAATCAGTTAGCTGCGCCTCTGTCCGTGTTGTTCTTGTTATGTCAGAGCCGATACGTCTTGTTTTTATTGGGTTGCTGCATTTTGTTATTTTTGTTGTACGTAAGACATAGCAGAAGCCATGCCAATTTTTAAGAAGTGCCGGAATCCGGGGCTTTGAGGGATATTCACCTGCTGACGAATCCTGAGATTCTTTGCCAAGTGTTTCCGTGTTACCCGTTTCCAGCACCACAATGCCGAGCAGGGTAACACTGTGTGACAACATGTCGCACATCAGGCCGACAAACGTGCCCTTGCCACCCGCGAACCATTGCTGCGGCCGACGGCTTCGCTGATCCGTTGGCCCGCGGCAATCAGCTTGTCCAGGTCGATCGACGTGGCGATGCCCAGCCCATTGAGCATGTACAGCACGTCTTCGCTGGCGACGTTGCCGGTCGCGCCCTTGGCGTACGGGCAGCCGCCCAGGCCTGCGACGGAGCTGTCGAACACCTGGATGCCTTCCAGAAGGCCTGCGTAGATGTTCGCCAGCGCCTGACCATAGGTGTCGTGAAAGTGACCGGCGAGCTTGCCCCGCGGGATCTGTCCGGCGACCACGTCGAACAGCCGGCGGGTCGCGCCGGGCGTGCCGGTACCGATGGTGTCGCCGAGGGACACCTCATAACAGCCCATCGCATAAAGCTCATTGGCCACGGCGGCGACCTGTTGCGGCGAGACGTCGCCTTCATAAGGGCAGCCCAACACGCAAGACACGTAACCGCGCACCTGCACGCCATGCAGACGTGCGGCTTCCATGATCGGCAGGAACCGGTCCAGGCTCTCACTGATCGAGCAGTTGATATTGCGTTGGGAAAACGACTCGGAGGCGGCCGCGAACACGGCGACCTCTTTCACGCCTGCGGCCAATGCATCCTCGAATCCGCGCAGATTGGGGGCGAGGGCGGCATAGGTGACCCCGTCCTTGCGCTGAATGCTGGCGAACAGCTCGGCAGAACCGGCCATCTGCGGGACCCACTTGGGAGACACGAAACTGCCGACTTCGATGTAGCCGACGCCTGCATCGGTAAGATCGTTCACCAGCCGCACCTTGTCTTCCAGACTCACAGGGCGGGCCTCGTTTTGCAGGCCGTCACGCGGGCCGACTTCTACCAGACGTACACGTTGAGGGAGCAGCATGGCAGGGATATCCTAAATTGAACCTATAAAAAACATGAGAAAAAGACGCTAAACAGCTGACTTCATGGAGTTTTATCCAGCGCCGCTCGACAGCGTTCCTCGGCAGTGTCCAGCTCGAGCTGCATCTGCTGAATGTCCAGCAACTGCTGATCGAGTTGCGCGCGGCGTTCGACGATTTTCTCCAGCATCGTATTCAGTTGCTTCTGATTACCGCCGGATGGGTCGTACAGGCCGATCAGATCACGGCACTCGGCCAGCGAGAAGCCGATGCGTTTGCCCCGCAGAATCAGCTTGAGCGTGACTTTGTCGCGGGCCGAATAGATGCGCTCAAGGCCGCGTCGCTCGGGGCTCAGCATGCCTTGTTCTTCATAAAAGCGGATGGTGCGGGTGGTGATGTCCAGCTCACGGGCCAGATCGGAAATGCTGTAGGTCGGGTTGCTCATGGGGAAGCTCGAACGAGGAAGGCGTCGAGCTAACCTACGGCGACCTTGACGTAAACGTCAAGCAGGCTCATCGAATGGCCTCTTCCAGTTCTTTCTCCAGCTTGCGCTCATGGGCGGTGACCAGCTGGCACAGCTCGATGATCTGCTCGCGCATCCAGCGGTTGGCCGGGTCCTGGTCGGTGCTTTCGTGCCAGTACAAATGGGTCTCCACAGTGGGCACGTCGTGCACCGGCAGGTAGACGAAATGCAGATCGTTGCGGCGGGCGAAGCGCTCTGGAACGGTCATGACCATGTCGGTCTGCTGCAGCACCTGTGAGGCCATCAGGTAATGCTGCGAACGCAGCGCGATCTTGCGCTGAATGCCCATTTTGCCCAGCGCCAGGTCCACATAGCCCAATCCGCTGCGTCGGCTCGAGATATGGATGTGGGCGACGCCCAGGTAATCGTCCAGAGTGATGGACGACTTGTGCGCAAGCGGGTGCCCCTTGCGCATGGCGCACACGTAGTTGTCTTCCATCAGCTTGACGTGACGCACCTGCGGGTCGGTATTGAGCGGTGCGTCGACGGCGAAATCCAGACGCCCGGCCGCCAGTTCCTTGGTGGTTTCGCGACGCTTGGACAGGAAACTCTCGATGGTGACCGCCGGCGCCAGGCGACGCAGGCGCTGAAACAGCGCCGGCAGAATCACGGCTTCAGTGAGGTCGGTCATGCTGATGCGGTAATTCTTGCTCGCCTGCAGCGGGTTGAAGATACGGCTTTCCTGCACCGACACGCGAAGCAATGAGAGCGCGTTGCGCACCGGGCCGATGATGTTCTGAGCCATGGGCGTCGGCACCATGCCCTGCGCGGTACGCACGAACAGCGGATCGTTGAAGGTCTCGCGCAGACGGGCCAGTGCGTTGGACACAGCGGGCTGGGTGATCCCGACGATCTGGCCGGCGCGGGTCAGGTTGGCCTCGGTATAGATGGCGTCAAACACAATAAAGAGATTGAGATCGACCTTGCTCAGGTTCATTGCTGTGCGCCTCGTGCTGTTTTTTTGTTGTTCGGGGTGCCCCGATCATATATCGGTTATGAATGTTTATACACGCCGAGAATAGGTTAGATAAATGAAAGGCGCTGTTCTAGCATCGGCTGACGCCTTAACAACACCTCATAGAAGGTAGTCGCCCGATGGATTTCGCTTATTCTCCGAAGGTTCAGGAACTGCGCGAGCGCGTTACCGCGTTCATGGATGCCCATGTGTATCCGGCTGAACCGGTGTTCGAGCGCCAGGTTGCCGAAGGCGACCGCTGGCAGCCGACCGCGATCATGGAAACGCTCAAGGCCCGCGCCAAGGCCGAGGGGCTGTGGAACCTGTTTCTTCCCGAGTCTGAACTGGGCGCAGGCCTGACCAACCTCGAGTACGCGCCGCTGGCGGAAATCATGGGCCGGTCGCTGCTGGGGCCTGAGCCCTTCAACTGTTCCGCGCCGGACACCGGCAACATGGAAGTCCTGGTGCGATACGCCAGCGAGGCGCAGAAGCAGCAGTGGCTTGAGCCGTTATTGCGCGGCGAGATCCGCTCCGCGTTCGCCATGACCGAACCGGACGTGGCGTCGTCGGACGCCACCAACATGGCCGCCACCGCCATCCGCGAGGGTGACGAGTGGGTGATCAACGGGCGTAAATGGTGGACATCGGGCGCGTGCGACCCGCGCTGCAAGATCATGATTTTCATGGGGTTGAGCAATCCGGACGGGCCGCGCCACCAGCAGCACTCGATGATCCTTGTCCCCACCGATACACCGGGCGTCAGGATCGTGCGCCCGTTGCCGGTCTTCGGCTACGACGATGCGCCCCATGGACACGCCGAAGTGCAATTCGACAACGTGCGCGTGCCATACGAAAACGTCCTGTTGGGTGAAGGACGCGGCTTCGAAATCGCGCAAGGCCGCCTGGGCCCGGGGCGGATTCATCACTGCATGCGTTCGATCGGCATGGCCGAGCGAGCACTGGAACTGATGTGCAAACGCTCGGTGCAGCGCACCGCGTTCGGCCGCCCGCTGGCGCGGCTGGGCGGCAACATCGACAAGATCGCCGACTCGCGCATGGAGATCGACATGGCGCGGCTGTTGACCCTCAAGGCTGCGTACATGATGGACACCGTCGGCAATAAAGTGGCGAAAAGCGAAATTGCGCAGATCAAGGTCGTCGCGCCCAATGTCGCGCTGCGCGTGATTGACCGGGCGATCCAGATTCACGGCGGAGCAGGGGTGTCGGGCGACTTCCCGCTGGCCTACATGTACGCCATGCAGCGGACCTTGCGTCTGGCTGACGGACCGGACGAGGTGCATCGGGCGGCCATCGGCAAATACGAGGTGGGCAAATACGTGCCTAAAGAGCTGCTGCGCAGCGAGCACCGCTGATTCGCCAACAGCGACCGGCATCGTTCATGGGCGTGACGTTCATCTGCGGTCGGTGCATCCAGAGCCTGTTCACCGGATGCACCAAGGCCTTGGCGGACACGCGCTCGCGCTGCGTTCAGCGATCGCGCCGGTTTGCGTAGACCCTATTCCACCCACACCTCGACACGCCGGTTCTTGATTCGGCCTTCGTCGCCACCGTTGGTCGCGACCGGCATTTCGTCGCCGAAACCGAGCACATCGCGCAGGATCACCTGACGTTTCATCAATTCCCGGCGAACAGCCATCGCTCGCAGCCTGGACAGCAACTGCGCGCGTGCCGGATCGCTTTTGGCGTCGCCGAATCCCACCAGCGTCACTTTCTGATCCAGCTTGTCGTGGGTTCTCAGGTAATCCGCCACCCGCTTGAGGTCAAGCCTGGCTTTGTTGTCCAGCGTCGCGCTGCCCTGGGCGAAACGAAAGTTCACCGACAGTCGTTCGGCCTGCCGCGCCAGATTCTGGTACTCCGCTGGCATCTGCGGGGTCGCTCGCACTTTGACCGCTTGAACGGTCTGCGCCACAAAGCCGTTCTGCGCAACGATGGACTGGCCTTGCGGGCTTTGGGCGAATCGCACCAGCGCCTTGGCCCAGCGCTGTTCGGTGCCCGGCGGCAGGTAAAAATACAGGCGGCGTGACAGCGGGTAGTCCTCGGTGGCGATGAGGCTGGTGCTCGGCAGCATGGGTTTGGACTCGCCGTCGATGATCGCGACGGCTTTCGCGTTGTGCACGTAGGGCAAGCCGATGAAGCCGATCCCCTGACGATCCTGGCTCACTCCGTCGGAGAGCGCTTCGCTGGCCTCGAAGCGCTTCGCCGCCGAGGCCAGTGCTTTTCCGGCTTTGGTCAGGACCAGCTCGTTGAACGTGTCGAACGTGCCTGATTGCTGGTCTCGCGCATATAAATGAATGGCGCCTGCCGGGCCGCCCAGTTGTTCCCAGTCGCGGATGTCGCCGGAAAACACCTTCGCCAACTGGTCAGTGCTCAGTTCGCGCAATGGATTGCCCGGATGAACGATCACCGCGACGCCATCGATGGCAATCACCTGCTCGGCCTCGGCGCTGTGCAAGTCGCCCAGCGCCGTCAGCTCGCCGGCTTCGCCGGGTTTGATGGGCCGGGATGACGCGGCGAGATCGGCATGTCCGGCTTTCAGCGCAGAGAAACCGGTGCTGGAGCCATGTGCGGCGATATCGACGCTGACGGTTTGTCCGGAAGGCAACTGGCCGACGATGCGGGTTTCGTTGGGCCGCGCGCCGGGTCGCTGGGTGATGGCTTGAGCGCCTTGCTGCTCGAGCAGGCCTTTTACCAGCGCCGGGCCCAACTGCGCGCCGATGGTGTTGGAGCCTTGAATGCGCAACACAGGGCTGCCGTCGGGTGAGGCGGGCAGTGCGCTCGCAGCGGAACACAGCGAGCTGAACAGCGCCGCGAAGGCGACAAACATGAGCTGAAAAAGGCGGGTGCGCTGCATGGCGACATCTTCTTATGGCCGGAAGTCGCCGGAGAATAAGACAGATGAATGACAGTCATGTGACGGACGCGGGTTCGCTGCGACAGGTGTAACGCGTCGGCTCGTCGGCGGCAGCATTGCGGGCCTGCCACAGCCGACGAGCCGTGTGATTCAGGCAGCCTGCTTACTCGAGTTCCAGCCAGATGGGCGCGTGATCCGATGGTTTTTCCATCGCACGCAGGTCGTAATCGACACCGGCCGCCTTGATGCGCGGTTGCAGTCCGTGGGAAGCCAGAATCAGGTCGATGCGCAGCCCGCGCTTGGGCTCGTCCTCGAAACCACGGCTGCGGTAGTCGAACCAGCTGAACTGATCGATCACTTCCGGGTACAAGTGGCGGAAGCTATCAACCAGCCCCCAGCTTTTGAGCTTGGCCATCCACTCGCGCTCTTCCGGCAGGAAGCTGCACTTGCCGGTTTTCAGCCAGCGCTTGGCGTTGTCCGGACCGATGCCGATGTCGCTGTCTTCGGGAGAAATGTTCACGTCACCCATGACCACCAGTGGCTGGTCATTGCTGAAACGAGTTTCCAGCAACTGCTGCAGGTCGGCATAAAAGCGCAGCTTGGCGGGAAACTTGGTGGGGTGGTCGCGGCTTTCGCCCTGTGGGAAATATCCGTTCATCACGGTGACCGGTAGGCCGTTACGGTCGGCGAACGTGCCCCAGATAAAACGCCGCTGCGCTTCTTCATCGTCAGTGTCGAAACCCTTGTGCAGCGCGATCGGCGGCTGGCGCGACAGCAGGGCGACGCCGTAGTGGCCTTTCTGACCGTGGAAGTGCACGTGGTAACCCAGCGCTTCGATTTCCGCCTGCGGAAACTGATCATCCGAGACCTTGGTTTCCTGCAGGCCGATGACGTCGGGCTGGTGTTTTTCGATCAGCGCCGCCAGCTGATGCGGACGGGCACGCAGGCCGTTGATGTTAAAAGACACAATTTTCATAGGCGGCAGTCCTGGCAAAAACAAAAAGCGATGCTAGCCGACCTGCCTGCCAACGGCCAGCGCCAACGTGCACGGATGCCGCTGCCGCCGGCTGCTACGCTCTGGAAACGGGGTGAAAACTCATGGGAACTGCGCCGGCGGGCCGCCACTCGAACGCTGTACAGCATGATCCCGAGCGGCCGCACCGGGGCGTATCTGAAGGGACCATTCCATGCCTGAATCCATGCCTCATTCTTCCAGCGTCACGGCTGAAATCCGCCAGCTCGACAGTGGCTATTCCCGCGAAGCACGCTCGTTGCTTTACCACGCCTACCGACAGGAGCCTAGCTTTGGCTATCTGTTCGAGTCTGGACGCTCGGGCTACGAGCACCGGGTACGCGCGACGATTCGCGAACTGGTCAAACAGCATTTTCTGCAGGACATGCCGGCCTTGGGCCTGTTCGTCGAGGACCGCCTGATCGGCGTTGCCCTCATCGCGCCACCCCAGCGGCGGCTGGGCATCACCGAGAGTTGGGCCTGGCGTTTGCGCATGGTCATGAGCACCGGTCTGCGCTGCACTCAGCGCTATCTGGACTACTACCATTCGGTGCTCGCCTGCCTGCCGTCCGAAGCGGTGCATGTGTTGCCGCTGATGGGCGTGCACCCCGATTTTCAGGGTCAGCACTTCGGCGAGCAGTTGTTGCAGGCGTTACACGACTGGTGTGCCGTTGACGAGCACTCACAGGGCATCGTGCTAGACACGGGAAATGGCCATTATCTTGAGTTCTACAAACGACATGGTTACGAGGAAATCGGTGAAGTTGCTGTAGGACCTATCCGAGAGCACGTTTTTTTCCACCCCAATCCTCAGGTTTCACTGGGTTCGATGGCTTGACCTGCGCACACTTCCCTCTATCCGCGGGCTGCAGTCGTTCCCGCAGCTCGTGTTAGCATCCGCGCCTATGACGTTTTTCCATCGATTCACCAGTGGTTTTCTCCTGATGTTCTCCAGCTGCGCAGCGTTCGCCGATGCCCAGCTGGATGTGCGGATCAAGCCTGCCAATGCGGCGCTCAAATCCAATATCGAAGGGTATGTGGGCACGTTGGGCGAGCGCGACGAGCAGGCGCTCGAGCGTTTCAGTGTCGGCGCCATCGAGCAGGCGCTAAAGGCCGCCCAGGCACTGGGTTATTACCAGGCCCAGATCGACAGCGAAGTCACCCACGCCGACAAAAACCTGCACCTGGTTCTCAACGTTCAGACAGGCGAGCCCGTGCACTTGCGTAACGTCGTCGTGCGCATCGAGGGGCCTGCCAGTCAGCTCAAGGCTTTCCGCGTGCCCAAGAGCGACGTGCTCAAATCCGGCGCGGTGCTCAATCATGGCCACTACGAAGACGCCAAGCACCTGATCCAGAATCAGGCCGCGCGATACGGCTTTTTCAAGGGACGTTTCGTCACTCAGCGGCTGTCGGTCGACCCCCGCGCAGGCGTTGCCGATATCGAACTGGTCTACGACAGCGGTCCGCGTTTTTCGCTGGGCAAAGTGTCGTTCAGTGGCGACGCTCCGTTCGACGAAGACCTGCTGCAGCGCATGGTGCCGTTCAAACAGGACACGCCCTACGATTCCGAGCTGATTGCCGAGCTCAACCAGGCGATGCAGTCCAGCGGTTATTTCGAAGGCGTGCGGGTGAATGCATCACCCACTGACGCGCAGGGCCAGGTCATTCCGGTGGACGTTCAGTTGCAGACACGCAAACCCCGCACCATGGGGCTCGGTGTCGGCTATTCCACTGACGTGGGGCCCAGGGTCAAGGCCAACTGGACGCGGCACTGGGTCAATCCGCAGGGTCACAGTTACGGCGCCGAGGCCGAGGTTTCAGCGCCACGGCAGAACGTCGGGCTGTTCTATGACATCCCGCTCGACCCGCCGCTGACTGACAAACTGCGCTTCGCCGGCGGCTATCAATATGAAGAAATTGCCGACACTGACAGCCTGAGCAAATTGCTGACGGTTGGCCCTGAATGGCACAGCAAGCTGCCCAGCGGCTGGGAACGGGTCATCTCGCTGAAGTGGCAACGAGAGGAATACCGCCTTGGCGATGACTCGGGTCTGAGCACCTTGCTCATGCCCGGCATCAGTTACGCGTACCTGCGCAGCGACAACCGTATCGATCCGCACAACGGCTATCGCCTGCAGTTCGACACGCAAGTGGCCAAGGAGGGGCTTGGCTCCGACGCCAACGTCGTGCACAGCACGGCGCTGGTCAAAGGCCTGACCACGCTGGCGCAGAACCACCGGTTTCTGGGTCGTCTTCAGGTGGGCGGCACGGCCACCAACGGTTACAAATCCATTCCGCCGTCGCTGCGATTTTTTGCCGGTGGCGACCAGAGCGTGCGCGGCTATGACTATCAGTCGTTGTCCCCGGAGAACTCCGACGGTGACAAGATCGGCGGCCGTTACATGATCGCCGGAAGTGCCGAATACCAGTATTCGATCGCCGAAAAATGGCGGGTCGCGGCCTTCGTCGATCAGGGCAATTCCTTCAACTCGCTGGATTTTCCGAGCCTCAAGACCGGCGTCGGCATTGGTGTTCGCTGGGTCTCTCCGGTCGGGCCGCTGCGCCTGGACCTGGCCCATGCGCTGGATGATGAGGGCGGCATTCGTCTGCATTTCTCGATGGGACCTGAATTGTGACGAACAAGGCTTTGGCAAAACGTATCGCCGTCATCGTGGCAGCGACTTTACTGACCCTCGTGCTGCTGATCACGCTGGCGCTGGGCGTACTGCTGGGCACCCAGTCAGGCAGTCGCTGGGCATTGGGCCTGGTGCCGGGCCTTGAACTCGACAACTTCTCCGGGCATCTCGGCGGCCAGTGGCAAGCCGACCGGCTGATCTGGCAGCAGGGGGAGAGTCGGGTCGAAGTCGATGCGCCGGTGTTCGACTGGTCGCCGTCCTGCCTGACCCGCATGACGCTGTGCATCGACACGTTGCAGGCTGGCGATGTGCGTCTGCACTTCGCGCCCTCCAGCGGCGAGCAGAGCAGTGGGCCCATCACATTGCCGGATCTGAAACTGCCGCTGGCCATCGAGCTGGGACGTGTGCAGGTCGGCAGCCTGTACCTTGACGGTTCCGAGCAGGTCCGTGATCTGCAGTTGGCCGCGCACTGGACGGTCGACGGGCTGAAGATCGATACGCTGCACGCGCAACGTGACGACATCGTGCTGGACCTGGCAGGACTGCTCAAACCTGGCGGCGACTGGCCGCTGACGGCGCAGGGGCAAGTGAAGCTGCCCGATGTCAGTGGTCAGCCGCTGTCCCTGGCACTGAACATCGAGGGCGATCTGCTTAAGACCTTGCAACTGAATGCCCGCAGCAGCGGCTATCTCGACGCCACGCTGGTGGGGCAATTGCAGCCGCTGGTGACCGACCTGCCGGCCGAAGTGACGATCTCCAGCGACGGGTTCAAGCCGGCACCCGACCTGCCCGACACGCTGCAACTCAACCACTTGACGCTCAACGCCAAGGGCGATCTGGCCACAGGTTACTCAATTCTTGGCAACGCCAGCCTGCCCGCCGAACAAGGGCCTGTTGCCTTGGCATTACAGGGCCGGGTCGACGCCAAGGGCGCGCAGATCAAAGCGCTGGACCTGACCGCCAGCGCCGACCAGCGCCTTGGGCTCAGTGCGGATGTTGACTGGCAGACGGGCCTGACCGCCAACGCCCGCGTCGACTGGCTGGATTTCCCCTGGCACCGTCTGTACCCGGTGATCGATGAGCCTCAGGTCAGCATCCACACCTTCAAAGGTGAAGTGTCCTACACCGACGGCAAATACCTGGGCCATTTTGCCGGTGACTTCAAAGGACCTGCCGGCCCTTTTACCCTGCAAAGCCCGTTCAGCGGCGACTTGCAAAACGTGTTTCTGCCACAGCTGGAACTGGCGGCCGGGCAGGGCAAAGCCAGTGGTTTCCTGAAACTGCAATTCGCCGACGGGGTCGCCTGGGACACCTCGCTCGACCTCAGCGCCATCGATCCGGCGTTCTGGGTGGCCGAGTTGCCGGGGTCGCTGGCCGGGCCGCTGCGCAGCCAGGGTGCATTCAGAAATGAGCAGTTGAGCCTGAAAGCCGATCTGAACCTCAAGGGCCGCTTGCGAGGCCAACCCGCCGTGCTGCAGGCCAAAGCGGACGGGGCGGCAGACAAATGGAATGTCACTGCGCTGGACATTCGTCTGGGCGACAACCGCATCAACGGTTCGGGCAGCCTGCAACAGAAGTTGCTTGGGCAACTGGACCTGAATCTGCCGCGTCTCGGACAGCTCTGGCCGGGCCTGCAAGGGCAGGTCAAAGGTCGCCTGGATCTGGCCGGCACGCTGCAGGCGCCGCAAGGGCAACTGAATCTGCAGGGCGCTCGACTGGCTTATGAGACCCATCAGTTACAGAGCCTGAACCTTGCCGCCAGGCTGGACAGCGCCCAGCGTGGCAACCTGGATCTGAACGTCCGGGGCATCCAGACGGGCGACACCGCGCTGGGCAACCTGAACGTCGATGGCTCCGGGGATATCAAGCGTCAGCAAGTCAAACTGGATCTTCAAGGCCCGCTGCTGAAACTGGCGCTGGCCCTTGACGGTAATCTGGACAAAGGCAACTGGCGGGGTCGGCTTGCCAGCGGCGACATTCAAAGCGGTGGTCAGGACTGGAAGCTCCAGCAGCCGGCGAAACTGGAGCGGCTGGCCGATGGCAAGGTCAATTTCGGTGCGCACTGCTGGACCTCCGGCCCCGCCAGCCTGTGCGGCGAAGATCAACGGCTGATGCCGGATCCGCGCCTGCGTTATCACCTCAAGCAATTTCCGCTGGACAGCCTCGCGCAGTGGCTGCCCAAGGATTTCGCCTGGAAAGGCGCGCTCAATGCCGATGTTCAACTCGACTTGCCTGCCTCGGGGCCCAACGGGCAGATCGTCATCGATGCCAGCGGCGGCACGCTGCGGGTGAAGGACAAGACCCAGTGGGTCGACTTCCCCTACGACACGCTCAAGCTGAGCAGCACCCTGACGCCGAAAAAGGTCGACAGCAGCCTCGATTTTCGTGGCGGCAAGCTGGGACAGTTGCTGGCGCGTCTGAGCATTGATCCCGTCGCCAAGGCTAAACCGGTCAGCGGCACGTTCAATCTGAGTGGCCTGGATGTGTCGGTGGCGCGTCCGTTCGTGCCCATGGTGGAAAAACTCAACGGCAAGCTCAACGGCGACGGGCGCATCTCCGGCACGCTGCTGGCACCCCAGATCAACGGCAACGTGGTCCTGAGCGAAGGCGAAGTGTCGGGTCCGGAGTTGCCGGTCAGTCTGGAGAAGCTCAATCTGCAGGCGCTGATCGCTGGCGAAAGCGTGCAGCTCAAGGGCAACTGGAGCAGCGGGCCGACCGGGCAGGGCAGTCTGGCAGGTCAGGTGGCATGGGGGCAGGCGCTGGATGTGGACGTCCGTCTGCAGGGTTCAAGGCTGCCGATTACGGTGGAGCCTTACGCCAAGCTTGAAGCAGCGCCGGACCTGAAAATCACCCTGCAGGGCGATCGTCTGGCAGTGTCGGGCAAAGTGCTGATTCCCAGAGGCGATATCACCGTGCGGCAGTTGCCGCCCTCCACGGTCAAGGTGTCGGATGACACGGTCATCGTCGGCGAGCAGACGAAACAGGGCAAGCCGCCCATGGCGATCGCGATGGACGTCAACGTGGAAGTGGGCCAGGACAAGCTCGGTTTCAGCGGCTTCGGCCTGACCGCCAATCTGGCAGGGCACGTGCACATCGGCGATAACCTCGACACCCGCGGCGAACTCAACCTCAACGACGGGCGCTACCGGGCCTATGGTCAGCGCCTGACGATCCGCAAGGCGCGGCTGCTGTTCGCCGGGCCCATCGATCAGCCGTATCTGGACATCGAGGCGATTCGCCAGACCGACGACATCATCGCCGGCATCCGCCTGAGCGGCAGCGCCGAGCAGCCGACCACCACGGTGTTTTCGGAACCGGCCATGAGTCAGGAGCAGGCGCTGTCTTACCTGGTGCTGGGGCGACCGTTGAGCACCACCGGCGAGGACAACAACATGATGGCGCAGGCAGCATTGGCGCTGGGACTGGCCGGCGGGTCGTCGACCGCCGGCAAACTCGCGTCGGGCTTGGGCATCAAGGACTTCGAGCTGGACACGTCGGGCAGCGGCGACAAGACCGCGGTCGTCGCCAGCGGCAAGATCACCGACAAGCTCAGCTTGCGATATGGCGTAGGCGTATTCGAGCCCGCCAATACCATCGCGCTGCGTTACCTGTTGAGCAAAAAGGTGTACCTGGAAGCGGCGAGTGGCGTCGCCAGTTCGCTGGATATTTTTTACAAGCGGGATTTCTAGCAGCGGTCCACGGCTGGGGTTTTTCACAGGCCTGAGCGTGTCTGCGCAACTGCCGGTCGGTCATGTCACTGATCGAACCGGCAACTGCGCAGACGCGTTAGTGCCAGCAGGTTGATGCGCGGGGGTTATCCGTTGACCAGTTTCAGGCCCGATTCCGGGTATCGACCACCGGCAACGGCGGCCACCGGGAACAGATCTTTCAACGCCTGCAGTTCCGCCGGGCTGAGTGTGACTTGCAGTGCCGCGACATTCTCCTGCAGGTATTTACGCTGCTTGGTGCCCGGGATCGGGATGACGTCGCTGCCTTGCGCCAACACCCACGCCAGCGCCAGTTGGCCAGCGGTGATGCCTTTGTCGGCTGCTAGCTGCTGAACCTTCTCCACCAGCAACAGGTTTTTGCCGAAGTTTTCTCCCTGAAAGCGCGGGCTGCTACGGCGGTAGTCATCGGCGGCGAAGTCATCGGGGCTCTTCAGTGTGCCGGTCAGGAAGCCACGGCCCAAGGGGCTGTAAGGCACGAAGGCGATGCCCAGACGACGGCAGGTTTCCAGCGCGCCGTTTTCCTCCGGCTCACGGCTCCAGAGGGAATACTCGGTCTGTAACGCGGCGATCGGGTGGACCTTGTGTGCGCGTTCGAGCGTTGCGGCCGAAGCCTCGCTCAGGCCCAGATAACGCACCTTGCCCGCTTTGACCAGTTCGGCCATGGCACCGACCGACTCTTCAATGGCGATGTTGGGGTCGATGCGGTGCTGGTAATACAGGTCGAGGGTGTCGATTTTCAGACGCTGCAAGGTGCCATCGATGGCCGCCCTGATGTACTCGGGGCTGCCGTTGACGCCACGCGCACCCGCGTCGCCGGGCGTGCGGACGATGCCGAACTTGCTGGCGATGAAGGCCAGATCGCGCTTGCCGGCCAGGGCTTCGCCGAGCAGTTGTTCGTTGGTATGGGGCCCGTACATGTCGGCGGTGTCGAACAGCGTGACGCCCAGTTCCAGCGCCTGATGAACCGTCGCGATGGCCTCTCTGGTATCGCCGCCGGTGGTGTAAAAATCGGTCATGCCCATGCAGCCAAGGCCGAGTGCCGAGACCTGCGGTCCATTCTTGCCCAATTGACGCGTCTGCATAATGGATTCCTTGTGGTGTTGAGGAGATCACTATTCTTGCCGCTCGACAGCGCCACGATAAACCGGCTAAAAGTGCTTTCACTATTGGCAATATCTAAACAATCAAACAGGACCGACGGGCACGGTTATGGATAAATTCAACGCCATGCGCGCCTTCACGCGCATCGTCGAGCTGGGCGGTTTCGCCCGAGCGGCGGACAGCCTGCACATGCCACGAGCCTCGGTGACCATCCTCATCAAACAACTGGAAGCCCATTTGGGCGTTCAATTGCTGATGCGCACCACCCGACAAGTCACGCCGACGCTCGATGGTCAGGCGTATTACCAACGCTGCGTCAGCCTGCTCAACGATCTGGACGACGCCGAGTCGGTCTTTTCCACGGTCGCCAAGGCTCCCGAAGGTGTGCTGCGTGTCGATATGCCCGCCGGGTTCGGTCGGCTGATCATCATGCCGATGTTGCCTGAGTTCACCGAGCGCTACCCCAGGCTGGAACTCGAAGTGGGGATGTCGGACCGCCCGGTGGACTTGATTCGCGAGGGCTTCGATTGCGTGGTGCGCGGCGGACAGCCACTGGATCACTCGCTGGTGGCTCGGCCGCTTGCGCAGATGCGTCAGGTGGTGTGCGCCAGCCCTGCGTATCTGCAGCGCCGTGGCACGCCCCGAACGCTGGACGACCTCGGTCAGCACACCGTCATCGAGTATTTTTCAGCCACCTCGAACAAGCGCTATGGCCTGGAGTTTGTCGTCAACGGCAAGAACCAGGAACTGGAGCTGCCGAAAAGTCTGGCGACCAACAGTGCCGATGGTTATCTGGCGGCCTGCAGTGCCGGTTATGGCCTGGTGCAGACGCCGTACTACCATGCCGCCGGCGCACTGCGCCGCCAGGAACTGATCGAAGTGCTGGGCGACTACCCGCAACCGCTGCTGCCGTTGACCGCGCTGTATCCGGCCCATCGCCAGATGTCGCGCAGGGTGCGGGTGTTCGTCGACTGGCTGGTGGAACTGTGCGCGCGGCCCGGTTTGCTCGACAAACGCGGGGGCGAGCGCTGAACCTGACAACAAATTCATGTATACCGGTAGGTCGCTAACCGCTTTCGTGGTTAACTTCCGGCTTTCCCGCAACCTCAGAATAAGGACTCAGCTCATGGCTCAAGTGACTCGTAGAGGCTCCCCGGTACAAATCAGTGGCGAGCTGCCAACCGTCGGCAGCAAAGCCCCGGCTTTCAAGCTGGTCGGCGGCGATCTGGCGGACGTGACCCTGGAAACCTTTGCCGGCAAGCGCAAAGTGCTGAACATCTTCCCAAGCGTCGACACCCCGACGTGCGCCACTTCCGTGCGCAAATTCAATGCCCAGGCCAATGACCTAAACAACGCGGTCGTGCTGTGCATCTCCGCCGACCTGCCGTTCGCCCAGGCGCGTTTCTGCGGTGCCGAAGGCCTGGAAAACGTGAAAAACCTGTCGACCATGCGTGGCGCCGAGTTCATGGAAAACTACGGCGTGGCCATTGCGGACGGCCCGATGGTCGGCCTGACAACCCGCGCGGTGGTCGTGCTGGATGAAAACGACAACGTGCTGCACGCCGAACTCGTGCCGGAGATTGGTCAGGAGCCAAACTACAACGCAGCGCTGGCGGTATTGAAGTAAGTTGTCGCCTGCGTATCGCCGTTAAAATCCCGGCAATACCCGGCAACATTTAAGCGGCCTGACTCGTTCAGGCCGTTTTCATTTGCACGTCAGCACCTTATCCAAAGTAAGCACTGGGTAAATTGCCGGTAAAGGCTCTTTGCTTGGCACGTAACTATGCTTATTGTTCAGCCTCCCGAAGACGCTCACGCGCACACTGGTTGACTTATTCATGCAATCGTCTGGTTCTCGTAATTCCCGTCGCTGGCTGATTAGCCTGCTGGTCCTGTTGATTGTCGCTGGCCTCTGCTGGCGTTTCTGGCCCGGTTCCACTGCGCCTTCGGACGCTTTAGCGCAAAAAAGCGAACAGGCCCACAAAGGTGCCAGCCGCAGCGGCGGTGCCGGGAAAGTCGTGTCTCAGCGTCCCGGCTTCGGCGGCTCGACCGGTCCTGTGCCGGTACGCGTGGCGGCCGCCACCACCGGCGATTTCCCGATCTACTACAAAGCCCTCGGCACCGTCACGGCGTTGAACACCATCAACGTGCGCAGCCGGGTGGCGGGCGAACTGGTCAAGATCAACTTCCAGGAAGGGCAGCAGGTCAAGGCTGGCGACCTGCTTGCAGTCATCGACCCGCGCAGCTACCAGATCGCCCTGCAACAGGCCGAAGGCACGCTGATGCAGAACCAGGCGCTGCTCAAGAATGCGCAGATCGACGTACAGCGTTATCGGGACCTGTACAAGGAAGACAGCATCGCCAAACAGACCCTGGACACCGCCGAATCGCTGGTGGGCCAGTATCAGGGCACCATCAAGACCAATCAGGCAGCGGTCGGCGATGCCCGACTGAACCTGGATTTCACCCAGATCCGCGCGCCCATCTCCGGGCGCATCGGCCTGCGCCAGCTGGACGTCGGCAACCTCGTGGCCGCCAACGACACGACCGCGCTCGCCGTGATCACCCAGACCAAGCCGATCACGGTCAACTTCACGCTGCCGGAAAAGGACCTCGCCGACGTCATTGGCCGCTACCGCAGTGGCGCCAGGCTGCCGGTCGAAGCCTGGGACCGTGGCGATGTGAAGTTGCAGGCCAACGGGGTACTGGCGAGCATCGACAACCAGATCGACATCACCACCGGCACACTGAAGTTCAAGGCACGGTTCGATAACGACAACGAAACCCTGTTTCCGAACCAGTTCGTCAACGCGCGTCTGCTGGCCAATACGCTCAAGGGCGTGGTGCTGGTGCCGACGGCTGCCGTGCAGTTCGGGGTCGATGGCACCTTCGTCTACGTGATGGACGGCGACAAGACAGTGCGCATCCGCTCGCTCAAGACCGGCCCGGGTGACGAAAACTCGACGGTGATCACCCAAGGCCTTGCCGCGGGCGACCGCGTCGTGCTGGAGGGCACGGACCGTCTCAAGGACGGCAGCGCCGTTGAAGTGGTCAACGACAGCAAGGATGTGCCGACCACCCCGGGCGGCAAACTGCAGGGCCAGCCGGCCAAAGACAAGGAGTCCGGTGAGTCGGCGGACGCCGCCACCGCGCAGAAAGGCAACGTATGAACCTGTCACGGCTGTTCATCCTTCGGCCTGTCGCCACCACGCTCAGCATGCTCGCCATCGTCCTGGCGGGCCTGATCGCCTACAGCCTGCTGCCGGTGTCGGCCTTGCCTCAGGTGGATTACCCGACCATCCGGGTGATGACGCTGTACCCCGGCGCCAGCCCGCAAGTGATGACCAGTGCCGTGACCGCGCCGCTGGAGCGGCAGTTCGGGCAGATGCCGGGCCTGACGCAGATGGCGTCCACCAGTTCTGGCGGTGCCTCGGTCATCACCCTGCGTTTCAGCCTGGACATCAACATGGATGTCGCCGAGCAGGAAGTGCAGGCCGCGATCAATGGCGCGACCAATTTGCTGCCCACCGATCTGCCCGCGCCGCCGACGTACAACAAGGTCAACCCGGCCGATACGCCGGTGCTGACGCTGGCGATCACCTCGAAAACCATGTTGTTGCCCAAACTCAATGACCTGGTCGACACGCGCATGGCACAGAAGATCGCGCAGATCAGCGGCGTCGGCATGGTCACCATCGCGGGCGGGCAGCGTCAGGCGGTGCGGATCAAAGTCAATCCCGATGCGCTGGCGGCCAACGGCTTGAACCTGTCGGATGTGCGCACGCTGGTCAGCAATTCCAACGTCAACACGCCCAAGGGTAACTTCGACGGCCCGACCCGGGTGTCGATGCTCGATGCCAACGATCAACTCAAATCCCCCGAGGAGTACGCCAATCTGATTCTGGCGTACAACAATGGCGGCCCGCTGCGGCTCAAGGATGTCGCGCAGATCGTCGATGGCGCCGAAAACGAACGCCTTGCTGCCTGGGCCAATGAGAACCAGGCCGTGCTGCTCAATATTCAGCGTCAGCCGGGTGCCAACGTCATCGAGGTGGTCGACCGTATCAAGGCGTTGCTGCCGAGCATCACCGACAACCTGCCGGCAGGGCTGGATGTGGTGGTGCTGACCGACCGCACGCAGACGATCCGCGCATCGGTGAGCGATGTGCAGCATGAATTGCTGATTTCCATCGTGCTGGTGGTGCTGGTGACGTTCCTGTTCCTGCGCCGTTTCAGCGCCACGATCATTCCGTCGGTCGCGGTGCCGCTGTCGCTGATCGGCACCTTCGGGGTCATGTACCTGGCCGGGTTCTCGGTCAATAACCTCACATTGATGGCGATGACCATTGCCACCGGGTTCGTGGTCGACGATGCCATCGTGATGCTGGAGAACATTTCCCGGCATCTGGAGGAGGGCGAAACGCCCTTGCAGGCGGCGCTCAAGGGCGCCAGACAAATCGGGTTCACCCTGATTTCGCTGACCATCTCACTGATCGCGGTGCTGATTCCCTTGCTGTTCATGGCTGACGTGGTGGGCCGCCTGTTCCGCGAATTCGCCATCACGTTGGCTGTCGCGATCCTGATTTCGCTGGTCGTGTCGCTGACCCTGACGCCGATGATGTGCGCGCGCTTGCTCAAGCGCGAACCCGAGGAGCACCAGCAAGGCCGCTTCTACCACGCCAGCGGCGTCTGGATCGACTGGCTGATTGCAGCATACGGGCGCAAGTTGCAGTGGGTGCTCAAGCACCAGCCGCTGACCCTGCTGATCGCCATCGCCACGCTGGGCGTCACGGTGTTGTTGTACCTGGCGGTGCCCAAAGGCTTCTTCCCGGTGCAGGACACCGGCGTCATCCAGGGCATTTCCGAGGCCCCGCAATCGGTTTCGTTCAGCTCGATGAGCGAGCGGCAGCAGGCACTGGCGAAGATCATTCTCGAGGATCCGGCGGTGGCCAGCCTGTCGTCCTACATCGGTGTGGACGGCGACAATGCGACGCTCAACAGTGGTCGCATGCTGATCAACCTCAAGCCTCACAATCAGCGCGATGTCACTGCCACCGAGGTGATCCAGCGCTTGCAACCGGAAGTCGATCAGCTGTCGGACATCCGCCTGTTCATGCAACCGGTGCAGGACCTGACCATCGAGGACCGTGTCAGCCGCACGCAGTACCAGTTCAGCATGTCATCGCCGGATGCCGAGCTGCTCAGCCTGTGGAGCGGCAAACTGGTCGATGCACTGGCTCAGCGTCCGGAACTCACGGACGTCGCCAGCGACCTTCAGGACAAGGGCCTGCAAGTGTTCCTGAACATCGACCGCGACGCGGCCAGCCGTCTTGGCGTCACCGTGGCCACGATCACCGATGCGCTGTACGACGCATTCGGCCAGCGGCAGATTTCTACCATCTACACCCAGGCCAGCCAGTACCGCGTGGTGCTTCAGGCCGCGTCGGCCAACGATCTCGGGCCTCAGGCGCTGGAACAGATCCACGTCAAGACCACTGACGGCGGGCAGGTCAAATTGTCGAGCCTGGCGAAGGTCGAACAGCGTCAGGCGCAGCTGGCGATCGCGCACATCGGCCAGTTTCCGGCGGTGATGATGTCCTTCAATCTGGCACCGGGCGTGGCGCTGGGCAAGGCAGTCGAGGTCATCGAGCAGGTGCAGAAGGACATCGGCATGCCGATTGGCGTGCAGACCCAGTTCCAGGGCGCGGCCGAAGCGTTCCAGGCGTCGTTGTCCAGTACGCTGCTGCTGGTGCTGGCAGCGGTGGTCACCATGTACATCGTGCTCGGCGTGCTCTACGAGAGCTACATTCACCCGATCACCATCCTCTCGACGCTGCCGTCGGCGGCCATCGGCGCATTGCTGGCGCTGATCCTGAGCGGCAACGATCTGGGCATGATCGCGATCATCGGCATCATTCTGCTGATCGGTATCGTCAAGAAGAACGCGATCATGATGATCGACTTCGCCCTGGACGCCGAGCGCAATCGCGGCATCGATCCGCAAACCGCCATCTACGAAGCCGCGCTGTTGCGTTTCCGCCCCATCCTGATGACCACACTGGCGGCGCTGTTCGGCGCGATCCCGCTGATGTTCGCCAGCGGCTCCGGGGCCGAACTGCGTCAACCGCTCGGGCTGGTGATGGTCGGCGGCCTGTTGGTCAGCCAGGTGCTGACGCTGTTCACCACGCCAGTCATCTATCTGTATTTCGATCGCATGGGACGCAGGTTCCGCCGTTCGGGCAAAGCCGAGGTAGCGGTGTGATGAACAGCCTCACGCTTCCAGCCTCTGGTTTGGTGCGCTCTGGTGACAGAACGTCGTCAAGCGACGTGTCGGCTGCCGCCTGGAGCTGTCGCCCATGAACCTGTCCGCTCCGTTCATCAAACGGCCGGTGGCGACCATGCTCCTGAGCCTGGCGATCATGTTGCTGGGTGGCATGAGCTTCGGGCTGTTGCCCGTCTCGCCGTTGCCAAACATGGACTTCCCGGTGATCGTGGTCAGCGCGTCCTTGCCCGGCGCCAGCCCGGAAATCATGGCATCCAGCGTGGCGACGCCGCTCGAGCGGTCGCTGGGCACCATTGCCGGCGTCAATACCATGAGCAGCCGGTCAAGCCAGGGTTCGACGCGGATCATTCTGCAGTTCGACCTGGATCGCGACATCAATGGTGCAGCCCGTGAAGTCCAGGCCGCCATCAACGCCTCGCGCAGCCTGCTGCCCAGCGGGATGCGCAGCATGCCGACCTACAAGAAGGTCAACCCGTCGCAGGCGCCGATCATGGTGCTGTCGCTGACCTCCGACGTGCTGGAAAAGGGTCAGCTGTACGACATGGCCTCGACGATTCTGTCGCAGAGCCTGTCCCAGGTGAACGGCGTGGGTGAGGTGCAGATCGGCGGCAGTTCGCTGCCGGCGGTGCGAGTCGAACTGGAGCCCAAGCTGCTCGACCAATACGGCGTCTCTTTGGACGACGTGCGCACGACGATTTCCGGCTCCAACGTGCGCCGGCCCAAGGGCTCCGTGGAAAACAGCGAGCACAACTGGCAGGTTCAGGCCAACGACCAGCTGGAGAAGGCCAAAGATTACGAGCCCCTGATCATTCGCTACCAGAACGGCGCCGCGCTGCGCCTCAAGGATGTCGCCACGGTCAAGGACTCGGTGGAGGACCGCTACAACAGTGGATTCTTCAATGACAAGGCGGCGGTGTTGCTGGTGATCAACCGGCAGGCCGGCGCCAACATCATCGAAACCGTGGCGGCGATCAAGGCACAACTGCCGGCCCTGCAGGCGGTGCTTCCAGCCAGCGTCAAACTGGATTTGGCGATGGATCGCTCACCGGTGATCAAGGCGACCTTGCATGAGGCGGAAATGACCCTATTGATCGCAGTGGTGCTGGTGATCATGGTGGTGTTTCTGTTTCTCGGGAATTTCCGTGCGTCGCTGATTCCCACCCTCGCTGTGCCGGTATCGCTGGTGGGGACGTTCGCCATCATGTACCTGTACGGTTTTTCCCTGAACAACCTGTCGCTGATGGCGCTGATCCTCGCGACCGGGCTGGTGGTGGACGACGCCATCGTCGTGCTCGAGAACATTTCGCGGCACATCGACGAAGGCGTCCCGCCGATGCAGGCCGCCTACCTGGGCGCCAAGGAAGTCGGCTTTACCCTGTTGTCGATGAACGTGTCGCTGGTGGCGGTGTTCATTTCGATTCTGTTCATGGGCGGGCTGGTGGAAAGCCTGTTCCGCGAGTTCTCGATCACCTTGTCGGTGTCGATCATCGTGTCGCTGGTGGTCTCGCTGACATTGACGCCGATGCTCTGCGCGCGCTGGCTGAAGCCTCATGTTCCGGGCAACGAAAACCGCCTGCAGCGCTGGAGCGCACGGGTCAACGACCGCATGGTCGCCGGCTATGATCGCAGTCTGGTCTGGGTGCTGCGTCACCGTCGCCTGACCCTGCTCACGCTGCTCATCACCATCGGCGTGAATATCGCGCTGTATGTCGTGGTGCCCAAGACCTTCCTGCCGCAGCAGGACACCGGGCAGTTGATGGGCTTCGTGCGCGGCGATGACGGCCTGTCGTTTTCAGTGATGCAGCCGAAGATGGACATCTACCGCACCGCGCTGCTCAAGGACCCGGCGGTGGACAGCGTTGCCGGTTTCATCGGCGGCAACGGCGGCACCGGCAACGCCTTCATCATCGTGCGGCTCAAACCCATCCAGGAGCGCAAGATCGGCGCGGCGCAAGTGGTCGAGCGGCTGCGCAAGGAAATGCCTCAGGTGCCGGGTGGACGTCTGTTCCTGCAACCCGATCAGGACCTGCAACTGGGCGGCGGTCGTGAGCAGACCACGTCGCAGTATCAGTACATTCTGCAGAGCGGCGATCTGGAAAGCCTGCGCCTGTGGTACCCCAAGGTGGTGGCCGCACTCAAGTCGCTCAAGGAGCTGACCGCCATCGATGCCAACGATGGCGGCGGCACGCAACAGGTGACGCTGGTGGTGGACCGCGACGCGGCCAAGCGTCTGGGCATCGACATGAACATGGTCACTACGGTCCTGAACAATGCGTACAGCCAGCGGCAGGTGTCGACCATTTATGACCCGCTGAACCAGTATCAGGTGGTGATGGAGGTCAATCCCAAGTACGCCCTGGACCCGGTCACGCTGGAGCAGGTGCAGGTGATCACTGCCGATGGCGCGCGGGTGCCGCTGTCGACCATCGCTCACTATGAGCGCACGCTGGAAGACGACCGGGTGACCCACGATGGCCAATTCGCCTCCGACAACATCTCGTTCGACCTGGCCGACGGCGTGACCCTCGACCAAGCCACGGTGGCCATCGAACGGGCGGTGGCGGCGGTCGGCCTGCCCGAGGACGTGATCGCCAAGATGGCCGGCACCGCCGACGCCTTCGCGGCCACGCAGAAGAGCCAGCCGTGGATGATTCTCGGCGCCCTCGTTGCGGTCTATCTGGTGCTGGGCATTCTCTATGAAAGCTACATTCATCCGCTGACGATTCTGTCCACGCTGCCGTCGGCGGGCGTCGGCGCGCTGCTGAGCATCTACCTCACCGGTGGGCAGTTCAGCCTGATCTCGCTGCTGGGGTTGTTTCTGCTCATCGGCGTGGTTAAGAAGAACGCGATCCTGATGATCGACCTGGCGCTGCAATTGGAGCGGGTCGGCGGCATGACCCCGGTCGAGTCGATCCGCAACGCCTGCCTGCAACGCCTGCGTCCGATCCTGATGACCACGCTGGCGGCGATTCTCGGCGCCGTGCCGTTGCTGCTGAGCAGTGCCGAGGGCGCCGAAATGCGCCGCCCGCTGGGCCTGACGATCATCGGCGGCCTGGTGCTGAGCCAGATCCTCACGCTGTACACGACCCCTGTGGTTTACCTTTATCTTGACCGTCTGCGCCATCGCTTCAATACCTGGCGCGGTGTGCAGACGGATGCCGCCCTGGAAACTCCGCTATGACCGACCCCATCAACGCTCCCGTACCACAGCGCACGCTGCCTTTTCGCCGTACGTTCGGCATCGGCCTCTGCGCGCTGCTGCTGAGCGCCTGCGCGGTCGGCCCCGATTACCAGCGGCCGGACATGCCCACGCCGGCGCACTTCAAGCAGGCCGAAGGCTGGACGCAGGCGAACCCCAGCGATGCGATCGCCCGCGGCGCCTGGTGGGAGATCTACGGCGACCCGCAGCTCAACGCGCTGGTGGAAAAGCTCAATACCTCCAACCAGACTGTCGCTCAGTATGAAGCCCAGTACCGGCAGGCTGCCGCACTGGTGCGCAGCGCCCGGGGCGCTTTCTTCCCGACGCTGGACCTGACCACCAGCAAGAACCGTTCGAGCCAGGGCACAGGTAGCAGCAGTTCGAGCCTGAGCAGTTCCAGCAGCGGGATCCGCGACACCTACAATGCGCAATTGGGCGTGAGCTGGGAAGCCGATATCTGGGGCAAGCTGCGCCGGGGCCTTGAGGCCGATAAAGCCAGCGCCCAGGCCAGCCTTGCCGACCTTGCGTCAATGCAGCTGAGCCTGCAGTCGCAGCTCGTCCAGAACTACCTGCAACTGCGCGTCATCGATGAGCAGAAGCGCTTGCTGGAAAAGACCGTCGACACTTACCAGCGCTCGCTGACCATGACGCAAAACCAGTATCGCGCCGGTATTTCCGGGCGTGACGCCGTCGCTCAGGCGCAAACCCAGCTCAAGAGCACGCAGGCGGACTTGATCGATCTGGCCTGGCAGCGTGCCCAGTACGAGAGCGCGATTGCCGTGCTGATGGGCCAGGCGCCGGCTGATTTCAGCCTGGCCACAAGCGAAACAGTGCCCGCGCTGCCGCAGATCCCGGTGCAACTGCCTTCGCAACTGCTCGAGCGTCGTCCGGACATCGCCGCTGCCGAGCGCTCGGTCATGGCCGCCAACGCCAACATTGGCGTGGCCAAGGCTGCGTATTACCCGGACCTGACCTTGAGCATGAGCGGCGGTTACAGCAGCAGCACCTTCAGCAACTGGATCTCGTTGCCCAACCGTTTCTGGTCGGTCGGCCCGCAACTGGCGATGACCCTCTTCGACGGTGGCCAGCGCGCCGCGGAAGTGGACCGCACCGAAGCCGTCTACGATCAGACCGTGGCGCAATATCGCCAGACCGTGCTCGACGGCTTCAAGGAAGTCGAGGATTACCTGGCGCAACTGCGCGTCTATGAACAGGAGGCCGGCGTGCGCGCCGAGGCGCTGGCCTCGGCCCGCGACTCGTTGCGTCTGACCAGTAACCAGTACAAAGCCGGTTTGATTGGCTATCTTGATGTGGTCAACGTTCAAACCACGGCGTTGAGCAACGAACGCAGCGTGCTGACCTTGCTGGAAAGCCGTCTGGTCGCCAGCGTTCAGTTGATTGCTGCACTGGGTGGTGGCTGGGATGCCGAGACCGGCTTGACGCGTGATCCGCAGTTGTCGGGACGTTAGCCAAAGGAAAGTGGCGCATTGCCATAATTCTGACGAGACGGCCGCGACATTCTTGCGGATTTCGGTACAATCGCCACCGAATTTTTCAGGCTGAAAAGCCCATCTGTCGAGTCAATAGCCAGCATGCTGATCGGCCAATACACGTTTTCCCTGGTCCTGATTTCCGTCCTCGTGGCGATTCTGGCGTCCTACACTGCGCTCGATCTGGTCGGCCGCATCGGCTCCGCCACCGGCAAGGCCGTGATGATGTGGATCGGCGGTGGCGCGCTGTCCATGGGCATCGGCATCTGGTCGATGCACTTCATCGGCATGCTCGCGTTCCAGCTGCCGATCGATCTGGGCTTCGATCTCGGCCTGACACTCCTGTCGCTGCTGATCGGCATCCTGTCTTCGGGGTTTGCCTTGTGGCTGGTCAGTCACGAGCGCGTTCCGGTCCTGCATATTCTCTTCGGCGCACTGCTGATGGGCCTGGGCATCAGCGCCATGCATTACACCGGCATGGCGGCATTGCGCATGCAGCCGGGGATCGATTACGACCCCACGCTGTTCGGCGTGTCGCTGCTGATCGCCGTCGGTGCTTCTGCCGCGGCGTTGTGCATTGCCTTGCGCCTGCGCCGGCAGACGCCGTACGTGCGTCTGGCCCGGGGCGGGGCGGCCATCATCATGGGCTTCGCCATCGTCGGCATGCATTACACCGGCATGGCCGCCGCCGGGTTCCCCGACGGCAGCGTCTGCGGGGCGGCGCTGACCGGCCTGCGCACTGACGGTCTGGACAAGCTGGTGCTGGTGACCAGCCTTGCGGTGTTGAGCATCACGTTACTCACCTCGGTGCTGGATGCGCGTATGGAAGCCCGTACCGCCGCGCTGTCGCAGTCGCTGAGCGAGGCCAACCGCGAGCTCACGCAACTGGCCCTGCACGACACGCTGACCGGTCTGCCGAACCGTATCCTGCTGGCCGACCGCATCGAACAGGCGATGCGCAAGGTCGACGCCCACGGCGGCATGTTCGCGGTCATGTTCATGGATCTGGACGGCTTCAAACCGGTCAACGACGCGTTTGGTCATCACGTGGGCGACCAATTGTTGCGCGAGGTGGCGCTGCGCATGCGCGAGAATTTCCACCGCCACGACACGCTGGCGCGCATCGGCGGCGACGAGTTTGTCCTGCTGGTGGAACTGGAAGAACTCGATGACGTAGCGACGGTGGCGGCGCGGCAGGTTTCGCTGGTCGCAAGGCCCTTCAGCGTGCAGGACCATGACCTGCAAGTGACCGTCAGCATCGGCATCAGCCTGTACCCCGGCAATGGCCAGAGCCAGCAGGAATTGCTGATGAACGCCGATGCCGCGATGTATCACGCCAAGAGCGCGGGCAAGAATGGCTACAGCTTTTTCGACGCTTCGATGAACACTAACGCGCGCAATCAGTTGCAACTGCTGCAGGATTTACGCGCCGGGCTGCGTGAAGGGCAGTTCTGTCTGCATTATCAGCCCAAGTTTTCCGCTGGCACCCGTGAGCCCGTCGGCGCCGAAGCGCTGGTGCGCTGGAATCATCCGCAGCACGGCTTGCTGATGCCGGACAAATTCATCGGGCTGGCAGAGAAAACCGGCCTGATCATCAACATCGGTGAATGGGTGCTCAACGAGGCCTGCCGGCAAATGCGCGTCTGGTATGACGGCGGATTCAGCCATTGGCGGATCGCCGTGAACCTGTCGGCCTTGCAGTTCTGTCATGCGGGACTGGTGGACACCGTGGCCCGGGCGCTGGCGACCCACGGCCTGCCAGCCAACTGCCTGACCCTGGAAATCACTGAAACCACGGCCATGAATGACGCCGACGCCAGCATGACGGTGCTGCAGAAGTTGTCGGACATGGGCGTGGACCTTTCCATCGATGACTTCGGCACCGGTTATTCGAGCCTGATGTACCTGAAACGCCTGCCGGCCAACGAACTGAAAATCGACCGGGGCTTCGTGCGCGACCTGGAGCACGACAGCGACGATGCGGCGATCGTTTCCGCCATCGTGGCGCTGGGTCAGGCGCTGAACCTGCGCATTGTCGCGGAAGGCGTCGAGACCGCCAGCCAGCAAAGCTTCCTGACCCGTCTGGGTTGTGATTCGCTGCAGGGATATCTGCTGGGCCATCCATTGCCAGCGGACCGGTTCATGGCTGATATTAGCGCGGCGCAGCAACACGAATCCGAAAACACCCACTGACGCTTCACGCTGTGCCAACACATAACAATAGAAAACACACAACACGTCACGAGCATCGTTCGATTCGGAAACTCCATGGATAAAAACCTCCTCATCACTGGCGGCTCCCGAGGTATCGGCGCCGCCACGGCAGTTCTGGCGGCTTCACAGGGATATCGCGTTTGCATCAATTATCTGTCCGACCACACCGCTGCCGAGCGTGTGTGCGGGCAGATCCGCGAGGCGGGGGGACACGCCATCGCGGTTCAGGCCGATGTCAGCAACGAAGACGAAATCATTCGTCTGTTCTCGCGTGTGGATGCCGAACTCGGGCGGATCACGGCGCTGGTCAACAACGCCGGCACCGTGGCCGAGACCTCGCGCGTCGACGCGATGTCGGAGTTTCGCCTGCTCAAGATCATGATGAGCAACGTGGTCGGGCCGATGCTGTGCAGCAAACACGCACTGTTGCGCATGCTGCCGCGCCATGGCGGACACGGCGGCAGCATCGTCAACGTGTCATCGGTGGCGGCGCGTCTGGGCTCGCCCGGCGAGTACGTGGACTACGCCGCCTCCAAAGGCGCGCTGGACACCTTCACGGTCGGGCTGGCCAAAGAAGTGGCGGGCGAGGGGGTTCGGGTCAATGCGGTGCGGCCCGGGTACATCTTCACTGAATTTCACGCGCTGAGCGGGGATCCGCAGCGGGTAAGCAAGCTGGAGCCGACCATTCCCATGGGCCGGGGCGGGCTGCCCGATGAGGTGGCCGAAGCGATCCTGTGGCTGCTCTCGGACAAGGCGTCGTACTCCACCGGAACGTTCATCGATCTCGGCGGCGGTCGTTAGGTCCGCATCGACGAAACACACCTGCGGGAGCGCACAGATCCGCTTCCGCAGTTTTGATGTCTTGAGTTCGATGTCATGGCATTGAAGTCAGGCAGACCTCGCGTTTAACCCACCATCATTGACCGGATGATCTTGCCCAAGGTCTCCATTGCACGTTCGCTGGTGTCGCTCCAGGGCGTACCGTAGTTCAGGCGGATGCAGTTCTTGAACCGGCGCGTAGGCGAGAAGATCGGCCCCGGCGCGACGCTGATGCCCTGCGCCAGCGCAATCTGAAAGACCTTCAGGGAATCCACCTGCTCAGGCAGTTCCAGCCAGAGGAAATAGCCTCCCGACGGTTGGCTCACGCGTGTCTGCGCGGGGAAATATCGCGCGACCGCACCCAGCATGGCGCGCAACTGATCTTCCAGACTGTTACGCAGCTTGCGCAAATGACGGTCGTATCCGCCATGTTGCAAGTAATCGGCAATGGCCGCCTGAGCGGGCATCGAGGCACACAGCGAGGTCATCAGTTTCAGCCGCTCGACTTTCTGCGCGTAACGTCCTGCCGCGACCCAGCCGACGCGATAGCCTGGGGCCAGGCTCTTGGCGAACGAGCCGCAATGCAGCACAAGGCCCTCGGTGTCGAACGCTTTCGCCGGTTTGGGCGCGTGCTGGCCGTAATAGAGTTCGGCGTATACGTCGTCTTCGATCAGCGGCACGTCATGCTTGCGCAGCAGCTCCACCAGTTCGCGTTTGCGGGATTCGGAAACCGTCGCGCCCGTGGGGTTCTGGAAGCTGGTCATGCTCCAGCAGGCCTTGACCGGATAGCGCTCCAGCGTCTGCGCCAGAATGCCCAGATCGATGCCGGTCTGTGGATGCACCGGGATTTCCACGGCCTTGAGCTTCAGCCGTTCCAGCACTTGCAGGCAGGCATAGAACGCAGGCGCCTCGATGGCCACCAGATCGCCCGGTTCGGTGACCGCTTGCAGGCACAGGTTCAACGCTTCGAGCGCACCATTGGTGATCAGCAATTCTTCCATCGGCAGCATCTGCCCGGCCACCATGTAGCGCAGGGCAATCTGCCGCCGCAACACAGGATTGCCCGGCGACAGGTCACTGACCACCATGCGCGGGTCCATGTCTCGGGTCGCGCTGGCCAGCGAGCGGGCCAGCCGTTGCAGCGGGAACAGCCCGGCGCTGGGGAATGCCGAACCGAAGGGCACGGTGTTGGGATCCTTGATCGATTCCAGCACCGAAAACACCAGTTCACTGACATCGACCTCGGTGGATTCGCTGACATGAGCCTCCTGTGAGGCATGCGCCGGGCTCTCCGGGTCGAAACCCTGGGTGGCAAGGCCCTCGCGGCTGAAGCTGTCGTTGACGAAGTAACCCGACCGCGGCCGTGCGCGAATCAGGCCGCGTCGTTCCAGCAGGTAATAGGCCTGAAAGACCGTCGACGGGCTGATGCCGTGGGTCTGGCTGGCGTAGCGCACCGAGGGCACGCGTTGACCGGCGGCCAGCACACCGGAGCGGATCAGCTCGGCGATGTCGTCGGCAAACTTTTCATAACGCTTCATGGAGGGCTCGCGAATGTCCGGTGCAGGGCAGAGAGGCGTTGGGGAACGACCGGCACTATGCGCGGGAAAGAGGTTTCAGTACAGGTGCAGTTTTTTCGATAAATAGCAGATCAGATGAACTGGCTTCGACGCTCCGAGCGAATCCATGGGCGACTCCATGAGCGGCTCTGCCCACAGAAATGTGCCGTGATCCCACGACATGTCGCTCGCAGGGCGGTTTCTCAACAGGCGCCTGACGCGCTCGATTTCATCAATCCCCGATCAGATCACCGGCGAATCTTCACCCGGCTCGACGCCGACGGTGTGATGGCGCAGGTCGCGGGCCTTGTAGACCGTCAGCGCGTCGGCTTCAGCCTCGGTGATCGGGACTTTCCTGCCGCCGATCTCGGCTTCTGACATGTGCGTCGCGTCGTTGGTGGTGATGACCACATCGACCACCGCGCTGCGGTATTCGACGCCGTCGATGAGGGCTGAGCAATGCTCGTGGGTGCCATCGAATTCCAGTGGCATGATCGTTCTCCTGCACAGGTTGATGAAGGTACGACTGCACCTCCAGAGCATCGTTTCCGCCATCCGACCGTGGGCATCATGCCTTGGCGCGGAATTTCGTCCGAGGCGCCGCGGTCCATAGCTCTGATCGCCCGCAACGGGAAAAAGGAATGCCTATGAATGCCTGGTGGCAAGAAGTCGTGGACACGCTGCAAGCCGAATTTTCCGACATCACGGACGCCGCTCAACTGACCCGGGTGACCGTACGCTTGGTCATTGCCGCGCTGCTGGGGGCGGTGCTGGGATTTGAGCGCGAGCATAAGGGCAAGGCAGCGGGGGTTCGCACGCACATGCTGGTGAGCATGGGTGCCGCGCTGTTTGTCCTGGTGCCGCGACTGGCGGGGGCTGACGACGCCGCATTAAGTCGCGTGGTGCAGGGCATCGTCGCCGGGATCGGTTTTCTTGGCGCCGGCACCATTCTCAAGGGCGAGAACCTCAATACGCATCAGGTCAAAGGGCTGACCACCGCGGCCGGTCTGTGGATGACCGCCGCCATTGGCATCGCCGCAGGAATGGGCAGGGAAATGACCGCTGTGCTGAGCACGATTCTGGCGTTGGGGATTCTCAGTCTGATGCCGTACATCGTTGATCGCTTCGATCCGCCAGAGAACCGGGAAAAGCGCCCGGACCGCAAGACCGGCGGCGATTCCCAGCAACCCTGAACGTGTCCGACCTTGCGGCCCTGAGCACGCGTCAGCATGCCCAGGCGAGGATCATTCCGGAAAGTTGTCGTCCAGAACCGCAGGTGGCTCCTGGGAAGGAGGATCGCCTTTGGGCTGCTCGATCACCGGCGGCATGTTCGGCGGTGGCGGCTCCTCGGGTTTGGGCACCGGCAATTCCGGGTCGTCGATGTTAGGATCGGGTGTTTCTGCGGGAATGGGAATGTTCATGGCTTCACCTTCCTTGAGCGCAGTGTCGAGAGGCGTCATTGCCGGTTTTTCAAAGCGCTCGCAGGCTTCGACCCGTCGCCGCTTTGAATGATTCAGCACAATTCTCAAGCGCGGATCAAACGGCTGGCTAAGCTGGCATTGCGTCGATTTTTTTGCAGCACAAGCTCTTTGAACTTTTCCCCAAGGCTGGCGTTCGGAACCTATGCGGCCACGTCGGGATGCAGTGAATCCGGTGGCTCCCCCTATTGTTTCTATGGATAAGACGTTGCTGGAACGGACTCTTACAAGGAGCGTCCCTGGGGCGTGAGGAGTGATGCTCGATGAATGTGACTGCAGATCAGCCATACGGTCCGGATTCCCTGGCCACCGATGTACCGCACCCAACCCAGCCTTTACCCCTGACTCAGGCCTTGCAGCTGCCGCGTATCGTGATTGAAGACACGCAGCCGGTGATCGATGCCGGGCAGCTTGCGGCCAAGGCCATTGTCGGCCAGCCGGTGGTGGTCACCAGTAAGGTATTCGCCGACGGCCACGACAAGATGGCCGTGCGCATTCGGTACCGCGCAGCCGACGAGCAAGAGTGGCACCAGGCGCCCATGCGCGATCTGGGTAATGACAGCTGGATCGGCGAATTCACCCCGACGTCCGTGAGCCGGTATGTGTTCCGCCTCGAGGCCTGGATCGACCAGTTCGCCAGTTATCGCTACGAACTCGAGAAGAAGTATTCAGCCGGCGTGCCCATCGGCCTTGAACTGGAAGAGGGGCGTCTGCACCTGGTCCACGCGGCCGAACGCAGCCAGCACGAATTGCGCGGCCAGCTCGACAGCCTGCTGCAGCGTCTGGGTGAGAACACCGAGCACGAGGCGCAGGTGGCGCTGCTGCTCAACAGCGAAACCGCGGCGATCATGGCCAAAGCCGACAATCACGCGTTTCTGAGCCGCAGCATTGAATTCCCGCTGGAAGTCGAGCGCGAGCTTGCCCAGTTCGCCAGCTGGTACGAACTGTTCCCGCGTTCGATTACTGACGACAAGCATCGCCACGGCACCTTCAATGACGTGCACAGCCGGCTGCCGATGATTCGCGACATGGGTTTCGACGTGCTGTATTTCCCGCCGATTCACCCGATCGGTCGTGCCCATCGCAAAGGTCCGAACAACTCGCTGCAGGCAGGCCCGGACGATCCCGGCAGCCCGTACGCCATCGGCAGCGCTGACGGCGGCCACGAAGCGATTCACCCGCAACTGGGCACGCGGGAGGACTTCCGCAACCTGGTCGCGGCCGCTGCCGAGCACGGTCTTGAAATCGCGCTCGATTTCGCCATCCAGTGTTCCCAGGATCACTTGTGGCTCAAGGAGCACCCGGGCTGGTTCTCGTGGCGCCCGGACGGCACGATTCGTTACGCTGAAAACCCGCCAAAGAAATATCAGGACATCGTCAACGTCGATTTCTACGCCCCGGACGCGATCCCGAGTCTATGGCTGGAGTTGCGCGACGTGGTGCTGGGCTGGGTCGAGGAGGGCGTGAAGATTTTCCGCGTCGACAACCCGCACACCAAACCGCTGCCGTTCTGGCAATGGATGATCGCCGATATCCGTGCTCAGCACCCGGACGTGATGTTCCTCGCCGAGGCGTTCACCAAGCCTGCGATGATGGCGCGGCTGGGCAAGGTCGGTTATTCGCAGAGCTACACCTACTTCACGTGGCGCAACACCAAGGCCGAGTTGGCCGAGTATTTCACCCAGCTCAACGAGTCGCCGTGGCGCGAGTGCTACCGGCCCAATTTCTTCGTCAATACGCCTGACATCAACCCGCACTTCCTGCACGATTCAGGGCGTCCGGGGTTTCTCATCCGCGCGGCGCTGGCGACCATGGGCTCGGGCCTGTGGGGCATGTATTCAGGTTTTGAGTTGTGCGAGTCGGCGCCAGTGCCGGGCAAAGAGGAATACCTGGATTCGGAGAAGTACGAGATTCGTCCGCGGGACTTCACCCAGCCCGGCAACATCATTGCCGAGATCGCCCAGCTCAATCGCATCCGTCGCCAGAATCCGGCGCTGCAGACGCACCTTGGCCTGCGCATTTACAACGCCTGGAACGACAACATTCTGTACTTCGGCAAACGCAGCCATGACGGCAGCAACTTCATTCTGATCGCGGTCAGTCTGGATCCGGTCAACCCTCAGGAAGCTCACTTCGAGCTGCCGCTCTGGGAGCTGGGGCTGCCGGACGATGCCGCGACCCTGGGCGAGGACCTCATGACAGGGCACACCTGGACCTGGTACGGCAAGACGCAGTGGATGCGCATCGATCCGTCTTATCAGCCGTTCGGAATCTGGCGCATCAAAACCACAAACCAATAATTCAAAGGATGTGGTCATGGCGAAGAAGCCTCGCAACGCTGCCTTTATCGAAGACCCGCTCTGGTACAAGGATGCGGTGATTTACCAGGTTCACGTGAAGTCGTATTTCGATTCCAACAATGACGGAATCGGCGATTTCCCTGGCCTGATCGCCAAGCTCGATTACATTGCCGAGCTTGGCGTGAACACCATCTGGCTGTTGCCGTTCTATCCTTCGCCTCGCCGCGACGATGGTTACGACATCTCCGATTATCGGGGCGTGCACAGCGATTACGGCACCATGTCCGATGCCAAGAAATTCATCGCCGAGGCGCACAAGCGCGGACTGCGGGTGATCACCGAACTGGTCATCAACCACACCTCCGACCAGCATCCCTGGTTTCAGCGGGCGCGCCATGCGAAAAAAGGCTCCAAGGCCCGGGACTTCTATGTCTGGTCCGACGATGACCAGAAATACGACGGCACGCGGATCATTTTTCTCGACACCGAGAAATCCAACTGGACCTGGGACCCCGTGGCGGGCCAGTACTTCTGGCACCGGTTTTACTCGCACCAGCCGGACCTGAATTTCGATAATCCGCAAGTCATGAAAGCGGTGCTGGAAGTCATGCGCTATTGGCTGGACATGGGCATCGACGGCCTGCGTCTGGACGCGATTCCTTACCTGATCGAGCGCGACGGCACCAATAACGAGAACCTGCAGGAGACGCACAACGTCCTCAAGCAGATTCGGGCCGAAATCGACGCCAATTACCCGGACCGCATGCTGCTGGCCGAAGCCAACCAGTGGCCTGAAGACACGCAGCTGTACTTCGGCGATCGCAAGGGCAAGGACGGCGACGAGTGCCACATGGCCTTTCACTTCCCGCTGATGCCGCGCATGTACATGGCGGTGGCGCAGGAAGACCGCTTTCCGATCACCGACATTCTGCGTCAGACCCCGGAAATTCCGGAAAACTGCCAGTGGGCAATTTTCCTGCGCAACCACGATGAGCTGACCTTGGAAATGGTCACCGATCGTGAGCGGGACTATCTGTGGAATTACTACGCCTCTGACCGCCGCGCGCGGATCAACCTGGGCATCCGTCGTCGCCTGGCGCCGTTGCTCGAGCGTGACCGACGCCGAGTCGAACTGCTCAACAGCATGTTGTTGTCCATGCCAGGCACGCCGACCCTGTATTACGGCGACGAAATCGGCATGGGTGACAACATTTATCTCGGCGACCGCGACGGCGTGCGCACCCCGATGCAATGGTCCATCGACCGCAACGGCGGGTTTTCCCGGGCCAACCCGGCCAGTCTGGTCCTGCCGCCGATCATGGACCCGCTCTACGGCTACCAGTCGGTCAACGTCGAGGCGCAGGACCACGACCCGCATTCGCTGCTCAACTGGACCCGACGCATGCTCGCCGTGCGCAAGCAGCAGAAGGCGTTTGGCCGTGGCACGCTGAAAATGCTCTCGCCGAGCAACCGCCGCATCCTTGCCTACACTCGCGAATACACCGGGCCTGACGGCAAGAGTGAAATGATCCTGTGTGTCGCCAACGTCTCCTCGGCGTCCCAGGCGGCCGAACTCGAACTGTCGCAGTACGCCGGCACCGTGCCGGTGGAGATGCTTGGCGGCAGCGCCTTTCCACCCATTGGCCAGCTCAATTACCTGCTGACGTTGCCGCCGTATGGCTTCTACTGGTTCTTGCTGGCCGCGGAGAATCAAATGCCCAGCTGGCACGTCGAACCCGCTCAAAGCATGCCGGACTTCCCGACGCTGGTGCTTAAACAGCGCCTGGAGGAGCTCCTCGATCAACCGCTGCGCCAGACCATGGAGCAGACGTCGTTGTCGGTCTACCTGCCCAAGCGACGCTGGTTCGCGGGCAAAGGCACGGCCATCGACAAGGTCAACATCGCCTACGCGGTGCGCTTCGGCACCACGGTGCGCCCGGTTTTGCTGAGCGAGATCGAAGTTACGTCGGGGGACGAAGTGGTTCGCTATCAGCTGCCGTTCGGCCTGTTGCCCGAAGACGACATCAGCAGCGCGCTGCCGCAGCAACTGGCTCTGGCCCGTGTGCGACGTGGGCGCCAGGTCGGCTTGATCACCGATGCCTTCACGCTGGAGCCGTTCATTCGCGCCGTCATCAAAGGCATGCATGAAGAGACCGTGCTCCCCACCAATGATGGCGAACTCAGGTTCCAGCAAAGTTCGAAACTCGCGCCACTGGGCCTGAACGAAGAGTCTGAAGTCCGCTATCTGTCTGCCGAGCAATCCAACAGCTCGGTGGTCGTGGGCAAGGCGCTGGTCCTGAAAATGATCCGCCGTGTTGCCGCTGGCACTCACCCCGAACTCGAAATGGGCGCCTATCTGACCGAGGCCGGTTATTCGCACATTTCGCCATTGCTTGGTGCGGTGGTGCGGGTGGATCAGCAGGGCGAAAGCAATCTGTTGATGATCGCTCAGGGCTACCTGAGCAATCAGGGCGATGCCTGGGAGTGGACGCAGAACAATCTCGAGCGCGCAGTGCGTGATGAGATGGCTCACGGTCATTCCAATCTCGACCAACACGCCAACGCGCTGCTGGAGCTCAAGGATTTCGCGGGTCTGCTGGGCCAGCGGCTGGGCGAAATGCACGTGGTATTGAGCTCGCCCACCGAAAATCCGGACTTCAAGACCGAGGTCACCAGCGTCAAGGACAGTCAGGCGTCCGCCAGGAGTGTCTCGGCGCAGATCGAGCGCGCGCTGGGTTTGCTCGAACAACATCGAGATTCTCTGGAACCGCAGGATCAGCAACTGGTCAGTGAACTGCTGAGTAAACGCAAAGCGCTGCTGGCCCAGGTGCAAACCCTGGCCAGGCAGTCGGTAGGCGGGTTGCGGATGCGGGTGCACGGTGATTTGCATCTGGGGCAGATGCTGGTGGTCAAGGGCGATGCCTATCTGATCGATTTCGAGGGTGAACCGGCTCGGCCGCTGCAGGAAAGACGGGCCAAGTACAGCCCGTTCAAAGATGTCAGCGGCGTGTTGCGATCCTTCGACTACGCTGCCGCGATGGCTGTACGCAATGCGCAGAGCGCCGACACGTCGCCTCAGGCGCAAGCGGCGCGCAAACATGTTGCCGAAACGTATTTGAGTCAGGCACGGGAAGCATTCCTCGAGGGCTACGCCAAAGCCACGGGCGAGGTCGCCCATGCCTGGAAAGATGCCAAGGGAGAAGCCGCCGCACTGGCGTTGTTCACCCTGGAAAAAGCCGCTTATGAAGTGGCCTACGAGGCCGAGAATCGGCCGACCTGGTTGTCGGTTCCGCTTCAAGGTTTGCGCGGGCTGCTGGACCTGTCTGATGGAGAATGAAAATGAGTGCGTCTGACCAATTCGGCAAAGGCAACCATGAGTTGTTGCCCAACGCCGCCGATATGGACGCGTTGATCCGCGCCGAACACCGTGACCCGTTCTCCATGCTCGGCCCTCACAGCGACGGCAAGGAGGGCCAGGTCATCCGTGCCTACCTGCCTAACGCGCTGGGTGTGCGGGTGCTGTCTCGCGATGGCGAGCGTGATCTGGGCGAGCTGAGCATGAGCGACAAGCCGGGCTTCTTTGCCGGGCATTTTGACGTTCGCGAGCCGTATTTGCTGAAGATCACTTGGGCCACCGGCGAGCAGATCACCGAAGATCCTTACAGCTTCGGCCAATTGCTGGGCGAAATGGATTTGTACCTGTTCGCCGAGGGCAATCACCGCGACCTCAGCAGCGCGCTGGGCGCGCAGGTGAAGAACGTCGACGGCGTCGACGGCGTGCGGTTCTCCGTCTGGGCGCCGAACGCGCGACGAGTGTCGGTGGTGGGCGATTTCAACAGTTGGGACGGCCGCCGCCATCCGATGCGTTTGCGACATCCCACCGGCGTCTGGGAGATCTTCATCCCGCGCATTAAGCCGGGCGAGTCGTACAAATATGAAATCCTCGGTCAGCACGGCGTTCTGCCGCTCAAGGCTGACCCGATGGCCCTGGCCACCACGCTGCCGCCGGACACTGCCTCGAAAGTGGCGGCGCCGCTGAGTTTTGACTGGCAGGACAACGACTGGATGCAGTCGCGCGGTGACAAGCAGGACATTCACAAGCCGCTGTCGATCTACGAGCTGCACGCGGGTTCGTGGAAGTGGCACCACGGTGGCGAAGACGAGCCGGATCGGCCGTTCAACTGGCACGAGCTGGCCGAGCACCTGATTCCGTACATCAAGGATCTGGGGTTCACCCACATCGAGCTGATGCCGATCATGGAGCACCCGTTCGGCGGTTCGTGGGGTTATCAGTTGCTCTCGCAGTTCGCACCGAGTGCGCGCTACGGCACGCCTGAAGATTTCGCGGCGTTCGTCAACGCCTGTCACCAGAACGACATTGGCGTGATTCTCGACTGGGTGCCCGCGCATTTCCCAACCGATACCCACGGCCTGGCGCAGTTCGACGGCACGGCGTTGTACGAATACGGCAACCCCCAGGAAGGCTTTCATCAGGATTGGGACACGCTGATTTACAACCTCGGCCGTACCGAAGTGCACGGCTTCATGATTGCCTCAGGGTTGCACTGGCTGAAGAATTTTCACGTGGACGGTCTGCGCGTCGACGCGGTGGCCTCCATGTTGTATCGCGACTACTCGCGCAAAGCCGGTGAGTGGGTGCCCAACCGTTATGGCGGCCGGGAGAATCTGGAGGCCATCGATTTCCTGCGTCACTTGAACGATGTCGTTGCGCTGGAAGCGCCAGGGGCGCTGGTTATCGCTGAAGAGTCGACCGCCTGGCCGGGTGTCAGCCAGCCGACCCAGCAGGGCGGCCTGGGCTTTGCCTACAAGTGGAACATGGGCTGGATGCATGACACGCTCAAGTACATCGAACAAGACCCGATTCATCGCCAGCATCACCACGATCGGCTGAGTTTCGGGTTGGTGTATGCATGGTCGGAGCGCTTCATTCTGCCGATCTCCCACGACGAGGTGGTGCATGGCAAGCACTCGCTGATCGACAAGATGCCGGGCGACCGCTGGCAGAAATTCGCCAACCTGCGCGCCTATCTGTCGTTCATGTGGACCCATCCGGGCAAGAAGTTGCTGTTCATGGGCTGTGAGTTCGGGCAGTGGCGTGAATGGAATCACGACACCGAGCTCGACTGGCACTTCCTCCAGTATGCCGACCACAAGGGCGTGCATACGCTGGTGGGGGATCTGAACCGCCTATACAAATCGGAAAAGGCGCTGCACGAGCAGGACTGCCAGCCCCAAGGATTCCAATGGGTCATTGGCGACGATGCCGGCAACAGCGTTTACGCGTATCTGCGCTGGAGCAGGGAGGGCGAGCCGCTGCTGGTGGTGGCCAACCTGACGCCCGTGCCGCGCGAAGATTATCGCGTGGGTGTGCCGTTCAGCGGCAAGTGGGCTGAAGTGCTCAACTCCGATGCCGACGTTTACGCGGGGTCGAATTTCGGCAACGGCGGCGCAGTGACCGCGCAGGACATCAAAAGCCATGGCCAGCCCTGCTCGCTGCCGCTCAGGCTCCCGCCGCTGGGGGTCGTGGTGTTCAAGCCCATAGCCGACCAGTGATCCGGCAGCCGCCACAGCCAGCCTGTGGCGGCTTTCTTTCTAAAGCGCGTTTGCTTGTGCAAGGGTGGGCAGCCGCTGCAGTGGTGGTGATTGGAAGTCACTCTTCGCGGGCAAGCGCGCTCCTACAGAGTCCAGGTCGGCCGCAACCAGACCAGGCCGCGCCGCACGACTGTTTACGCAATGCCAATTTTCCACTGTGCCGGTGGCGGGGTGCCGTTGACGGCGAAGTCGCCGACGATGCGGTCCTTGTAGATGCGCGGGTTGTGCGATGCCAGGGTGCGGGCGTTGCGCCAGAAGCGGTCCAGACCGTTCGGTCGCAAGGTCGCGGAGGCGCTTACGGCGTCGAACATCCGCGAGCTGGCGTCGATGATCAGGTCGCTGACGATGGTTTGCGACTGGGCGATTTCCAGTTCGGCGATGTCCACGGCCTGTTTCAGCTTTTCGGCGTCGCCATGGGCGCCCGCTTCATAGGCGCGCTGGATCGCCTCGGCGTTCTTCAACACGATGGCGCCTGCGCTGTAGGCCGCCGCTCTGAGGCTGCCCACCACCTGCAGGACCTGTGGATCCTGCGCGACCCTGGACGCGTTACCGTTGCTGAAACTGCGGGTGCGCTTTGCCACCGCATTGGCCACTTCGCCGCTGAGGGCCCGGCCGATGCCGGCCAGGTTGGCCAGATGAATGATCTGGAAAAACGCTGGCGAATATTGGAAACGCTCCTCGTTGCTCACGATGTTGCGAGGATCGACAGCCACCTGACGGAAATACGCCGTGCCGCTGGCGGTCAGGGTCTGGCCGAAGCCGTTCCAGTCGTCGACGACTTCGACGCCGTGTGCATCGCGGCGTACGGTCACGAACACCCGCTTGCCGTCATGGTCGCTGACCGCCACGTCGATCCAGTCGCTGTAGAGGCTGCCGGTGGTGTAGAACTTCTCGCCGTCGATGCGCCACTGCTCGCCGTCCAGGTACAGCCGGGAACTGAGCTGCGATTGCGGCGTCTGGCCGACTTCGCCAGTCGCCGGGCCCACGGTATCGCCGCGTCCGATACGTTCCAGCCAGAGGTTACGCCGGGCCTCGTTCGGGCTGTTGAGCACGCTTTCGGTAAAGCCCAGGTGGCCACGTAACGCCTGCACCAGGTTGGAGTCCGCCTCGCCCAGTTCAATCAGCAGGTTGGTCAGCTCCGGAATGCTGACGCCCGAACCGCCAAAGGCCTTGGGCACCCGCAAAGCCGTGAAACCGGATGCCTTGAGCAACTGGATTTCTTCAAACGGCAGACGCCGCTCCAGCTCGCGGGCGACGGCGCCTTCGCGCAGCGTGGCGAACAGAGGGCGGAAGCGCTCGGCCAGTTGTTCATAGTGGGCGGAAGGGCCGGCGCCCCATGCGGCGTTGATTTGGTGGGTCATGCAGGATTCTCTTTGCAGTCGAAAAAGGTCAGGCGAACGCCGAGTTCAAGGCCGGTCGCCTTCATCGGAGCGATCAGATCGCCAGGGAAACTTCTCGCTTGAGTGTCGCCGGATGCGCGGGGCGCGGCAGGCCAAGGCGCTCACGCAGGGTGTTGCCGACAGGCCCATCGGCTGGCACCAGGCCCCGACGTTTGAGCTCTGGCAGGATCAGCGAAATAAAGTCGTCGAGGCCCTCGGGATACGTCGGCGGCAGGATATTGAAGCCGTCTGCGCCGTAGCCTTCGAACCACGCCTGCAGCTGATCCACCACTTCTTCCGGCGAGCCGACCAGCGTCCAGTGCCCGCGTGCACCGGCCAGACGCAGGTACAGCTGGCGAATGCTCAGGCCTTCGGCGGCCAGTTGCAGAATCAGTTGCTGACGGCTTTTCGAGGCGTTGGTAGCGGGCAGGTCCTGTGGCAACGGCCCGTCGAGGGGCAAGTGCGACAGGTCGACACCGCCGAGAAGACCGGACAGCAGGCTCAAGCCGACCTGCGGATGCACCAGGTCCTGCAGGCGCTGGTGTTTGGCGTGGGCCTGAGCGGAAGTCGGTGCGGTGAAGATCGTCACGCCGGGCAGAATCTTGATGTGCTCGGGCTTGCGCCCGAGCACGGCCGCGCGGGTCTTGATGTCGCTGTAGAAGGCCTGCGCATCGGCCAGGCTCTGGTGGGCGGCGAAGATCGCCTCGGCCGTGGCAGCGGCCAGCGCGCGGCCATCGTCGGAGGCGCCGGCCTGTACCAGCACCGGCTTGCCCTGGGGCGAGCGCAGCACATTGAGCGGTCCGCGAACGTGAAAATGTTCGCCCTGATGATCGGCCAGGTGCAGCTTGCTGCGATCCAGAAACACGCCACTTTCCTTATCCAGCAGCAGCGCGTCGTCTTCCCAGCTGTCCCAGAGCTTGTCGACCACCTGATGAAATTCCCGGGCCCGGCTGTAGCGGTCGGCGTGGGCCGCCTGGGCGCCCTGCGCCGAGGTGCCGAAATTCTTCGCCGCGTCCGGGTCGCTGCTGGTCACCAGGTTCCAGCCGACGCGGCCCCCACTGATCTGGTCGAGGGAGGCGAATTGCCGGGCCAGGTTGAACGGTTCGCTGTAGCTGGTGCTGGCGGTCGCGATCAGGCCGATGCGCGAGGTGACGGTCGCCAGTGCCGAGAGCAGTGTCAGCGGTTCGAAACTCAGACTGGGCGCAATCACGCGATCGAACGTCGGCGCATCGATCCCCCGCACCGACACGCTGTCGGCCAGAAACAGCGTGTCGAAGCCCGCCGCCTCGGCCTTGCGCGCCTGATCGATGAAGTGGTCAAGACGAATCCCTGCGTCGGCCTGAGAGCCACTGTCGCGCCAGGCGGCGATGTGGTGACCGGTGGCCCGCAGGAAGAGGCCGAGCTTGAGCGTGTCTTTGCGTTGAGTCATGGAGGGCTCCTTGATGGCGTAGTGGCGCTAGCAGGCGACAGCGAACGAAAGGCTGCTGCTCAGCGGGATCGAGGGTTGCCGGTGGCCGGGAATGGCCGCCAGCAGGCGTTGGGTGTAGCGGTGTTGCGGGTCTTGCCAGAGCCGGTGCGGGGTCGCCTGTTCGACGATGTGCGCGTCGTGCATGACCAGCACGCGGTCGGAGAAATAGCGCACCACCGACAGGTCATGGGAGATGAACAGGTACGAGAGATCGAACGCCTCGCGCAGCTCCACCAGCAGATTGAGGATCTGCGCCTGAGTGGAGACATCCAGCGCCGACACCGGCTCGTCGCAGATCACCAGTTTGGGCCTGACGATGAGCGCGCGGGCGATGCCGATGCGTTGACGCTGGCCGCCGGAAAACTGGTGGGGCAGGCGGTCCAGGCTGTTGCGCGCCAGACCCACGGCGTCGAGCATGTCTTCGCGGGCCTTGCGCCTCAGGCGAGCGTCCGACTGGCCGTGCAGGCGTTGCACGCGGTCCAGCAGGGTGTCGATGGAGTGCCGTGGGTTGAGGGCCGCGTAGGGATCCTGAAAGATCATCTGCAGCTGACCGCGCCACGTCAGTTGCTCGGTGGCGGTGAACGTGGCGATGTCGCGACCGCCAAAGGCGATGTGGCCCTGACGGGGCTTGAGCAAGCCCAGCAGCGCTTTGCTGAGGGTTGATTTGCCACAGCCGGACTCACCGACCAGTCCTACGGTTTCCCGCTTGCCGATGTCGAAAGACAGCCCGCTGAGAACGTCACGCGCGCCGTAGCCCAGGCTCAGGTTGTCCACTTGCAACAGCGGCGGCGTGTCGTGACTGGCCGGCCGCGGTGCATGACCTGGCAGGTACCGCGTGCTGCTGACGCTGTACGCGTTGGGCTGACCCGGCGTGCGCGTCACCTGTATTTCCGGCAGGCGACTGGCAAGGTAATGCTGCCCGTGATCGCGGCCCAGCGAGGCATTGAGCAGGCCTTGGGTATAGGGATGACGGGCAGCGCTGAACAGATCGGCGTTGCTGCGCCGTTCCAGCGCCTGACCGTCGTGCATGATGATGACGTGATCGGCCTGTTGCGCCACCACGCCCAGATCATGCGTGATCAACAGCAAGCCCATGCGCAGTTCGCGGCGTAAACGGTCGAGCAACGCGAGGATCTGCGCCTGAACACAGACATCCAGCGCGGTGGTCGGCTCATCGGCAATCAGCAAGCGCGGCTGACAGGCGATGGCCATGGCGATCATGACCCGCTGGCGCTGCCCCCCTGACAGATGCTGCGGGTATTCGCCGAGGTGCGCGCGTGGGCGCGGCAGCTGCACCAGACCGAAGAGCTCCTCAGCCCGTTTCGCCGCCTGGCGCCGCGTCAGGTCAGTGTGGGTGAGCAGCGTTTCAGTCAACTGTTCACCCAGCGTCAGCACCGGGTTCAGGCTCGATAGCGGCTCCTGAAACACCATCCCCAGCGCGTTGCCCTGCAACTGGCGCATGTGCCGGGGCGACAGTTGCAGCAGATCGCGCCCTTCGAACAGCGCCTGGCCACCCAGGCGGGCGTTGCCCGGCAACAGCCGCAGCAACGCCAGTGCCGTGGTGGATTTACCGCAGCCGGACTCACCGACCAAGGCCAGTGTTTCTCCGGCATCCAGAGTGAAGTCCAGTCCGCGGACGGCGTCGACACCTTCGTAACTCACGCGCAGCCCGCGTACGTCGAGCAGGCTCATGGGATGTACCGGCGCAGGCGTGGATTGAGCGCATCGTTCAAGCCGTCGCCGAGCATATTGAAAGCCAGCACCACGCTGATGATCGCAAGGCCGGGCAGCGCGGTCAGGAACCAGGCGCTGGCGATCTGTTCACGGCCGCTGCCGATCATGCCACCCCAACTCGGCGTGTTCGGATCACTCATGCCGAGAAACGCCAGCCCTGCTTCGATCAGAATGGCCGACGCCACCAGAATCGACGCCGTGACCACCAGCGGCGCCAAGGCATTGGGGAGGATTTCGTGGACGATGATCGCGCGGTGACTGAAACCCTGACTGCGCGCCGCGGTGACGAAGTCGGCTTCACGCAGGGTGCGGAATTCGGCGCGAATCAAGCGGGCAATCGTCGGCCAGGACGAGACACCGATCGCCAGGGCAATGACGTGCACCGTCGGGTTGCCAATGGCGACGATCACGATCACCAGCAGGAACGACGGCACGGTCTGGAACACTTCGGTAATGCGCATCAGCACGTCGCCCAGGCGGGCGCCGTGATAGCCGGCCAGTGCGCCGACCAGCACTCCGATGACCACGCTGATCAGCGTGCCGTACAGCGCGATCAGCAGTGAGGCCCGTGCGCCGTAGGCTATGCCGGCCGCGACGTTGCGGCCCAGTGAGTCGGTGCCCAGCGGATACGCCGGATCGCTGCCGGGCCAGAGCATGGGCTCGGCGACCATTTCCGAGGGGTCGCCGGGGAAGAAGTAGCCGGCGCTCGCGGCCATGGCCAGCGTCAACACGAGGATGGCGCTGCCGGTCAACGCTGCCGGGCTGCGACGCAGCGCTGCCCAGAGGCCTTCGCTGTGGCCTGACCTGATCGATTCAATAGCCGTTGTGGACATCGAACACTCACTCATCGAAATAAAGGGTTAATCCGCCTGGATACGCGGGTCGAGCCAGGCTTGCAGCAGGTCCATGCACACGTTGATGACCACCACCAGCATCGAGGACAGCAGCAGAATGCCGAGCAGCAGGTTGTAGTCGCGCGACAACACGGCATCGAGGGTCAGGCGGCCCAGGCCGGGCCAGCCGAACAGTGTTTCCGTCACCGCCGCGCCGCCCAGCAGCGCCGCGAAATGCAGGCCGGCCAGGGTCGTGACCGGCAACAAGGCGTTGCGCAGCACATGACGGATCGCCACCCGCGCAGGGCTCAGGCCTTTGGCGCGGGCAGTGCGGACGAAGTCCTGACGCTGCACTTCCAGCATCGAGGCGCGGGTCAGGCGTGCATACAGCGCGATGTAGAAGGTGGCGAGCGTCAGCACCGGAAGCACGGCGTGACGGACGCGGTCGAGCAGCCAGTCCACGCCGTGCAGGTCCATGCCCAGCGTCTCGCTGCCATCGCTGGGCAGCCAGCCAAGGGTGACCGAGAACAGCACGACGGCCATCAGGCCGATCCAGAACCCCGGCGTGGAATACAACAGCAACACGGCCAGCGACAGCACCCGGTCCGGCCAGCGCCCGGCCTTGCTGGCCATGACCGCACCGGCGGCGATGCCGACCACCAGCGCCAGAGCCAGCGCGCTGACCATCAACACCAGCGTGTTGGGTAGCCGCTCGAGCACCAGCTGGATCACCGGCACGTTGAAGCGCGGCGACAGGCCCAGATCCAGGTGCGCCAGATGATTGAGGTAGGCGAGCAGTTGCTGCCACAGGTTCAGGTCCAGGCCAAAGTGCGACCGCCACTGCGCCAGCGTCGCCTCGGTCGCGCCGCCCGATTCGCTCGCCAGCACATCCACCGCATCGCCGGGAATCAGCCGCAGCAGGAGGAAGTTCAGCAGCAGAATGCCGAACACCGTCGGCACCGCTTGCCACAGCGTTCGCCGGGCCATTCGCAGGATGCGCAGACGATCAGCCATGGGCCAGCGCTTCCCCGCCGAGGCGCACGTCGGCCAGGCTGCCGTCCAGGCCGTTGCCGTCAGCCTCGAACCCGGACACCCGGGCGTTGAACACCGTCACCTGTTGTTGCATGACCAGCGTGATGTTCGGCAGCTCCTCGATGACGATCTTCTGAAAGGCCTTGAACAACTCGCCGCGCTTGTGCTCGTCGGTTTCCACCGCAGCGGCTTCCAGCAGACGATCGACCTCGGGATTGTTGTAGTGCGAGCCGTTGGAGAAGGGCAGGCCTTTGCGAAAGTTCTTTGACCAGAACAGCCGCTGCACGCCGACAGTGGGGTCGAACATGGTCCCCATGCCCACCACCGCGAAGTCGAAATCCCGGTCGGTGTAGATGCGTCTGGTGTAGGTCGGGAAGTCTTGCGAGCGTAACTGCACGTCGATGCCGATCCGCGCCAGCGCCGTGCGGATGTACGCTGCCGTACGCGCGTAACTGTCGCCATAGGGCAGCGGATCGAGGGTCAGGCTGAACCGCGACGTGCCTTTTCTCGGCAGTCCGGCAGCATCGAGCAGCGCGTTGGCCCTGGCAATGTCGAACGGGTAGGGGTCGGGGCCTTCATACACATACTGGGCGAAGTTCTTCGGAATCGGCGAGACGCTGACATCGGCGTAACCGTAGTAGACGACTTTTCGGATGACTTCTCGATCGATCGCATGGGCGATGGCCTGGCGCACCTCGTGGCGCGCCAGCAGCGGGTTGTCCAGATTGAACTCGAGCATCGTCGGGGTGATGCTGTAGGCATACCCCCGGGTGGTGAACTGCAGTTTCCCGGACTGAGTGATGCGCTTGAGATCGCTCAACGGCACCGGACTCTGACCACCGGCATCCAGGCTGCCGTTTTCGAACGCGGCCAGCCGCGCGGCCGAGTCGGGCACCACTTTGAGGAACAGCGCGTCGACCCCCGGCAAGCTGCTGTCCCAGTAATCCGGATTACGCTCATATTCGATGAAACTGCCACGCTGCCACTGCTTGAAGCGGTAAGGCCCCGTGCCCACCGGCGCGTTGTTGTGCGGGTTGCTCAGCGGGTCACCCGAGGCGTACAGGTGCTTCGGCACGATGGGCGTCTCGCTGCCGGCAAACGCGCGAATCAGGTACGGCGCAGGTTTGCCCAGGCGCACGATGGCGGTGTGGTCATCGGGCGTCTCGACGCTCAGCAGGTTGGCGAACGTGCTGCCGCCTCGCGGGTGGTAGCGTTTGTTCAGGTCCAGCGAAAACGCCACGTCCTGAGCGGTGAACGGCTGGCCGTCGTGCCATTTCACCCCTTGGCGCAGAGTGAAGCGGTAACTCAGGCCGTCGGCGGCCGCTTCCCAGGCCACCGCCAGCCCGGGCTGCGGCGTCAGGTTCTCGTCGTAACGAAGCAAGCCTTCGAGCACCTTGCTGCTGGCGGTGATGGTGGTGCCAGCGGTGGTGTTGAACGAGCTGAGCGACGGCGGTTCCGGGTTCACCAGCAGGTTGAAGATGCGCCGGCCGCTGACGGCTTCGGCCGTGGCCGCTGCCAGGGCGCTGGGCAGAAAAGGCACGCTGGCACCCAACAGCGGCAGTGCCGACAGGCCGGCGATGAATTGACGACGAGAGAAGGGCATTGACGGTTTTCCTTGCAGAATGTCAGTGGCGCAAACCGGCTTGATAGAGCAGGGGCAGCACGCGTTCGGCGAACTGCTCCAGGTCCGGCGCAAAGTCGAAAAAGCTCAGTTGAATGCCGTCGATGCCGGCCTGCTTCAGCCGGACGATGTCGCGCACCACGGTTTCCGGGCTGCCGACCAGCTGGATATTGCCGCCCACATAACGGTGGTCAGCCTTATGCCCGCGCCAGGCGTGGGCGTCGCTGGCTTCGCGGGCGTGACCTTCCAGCGTGCCGGGATCCCCTGCGGCGGTGATCGCGGCGTGAACTTCCCAGGCTTCGGCGTCGCTGTCGCGGCAGATCACCAGCGGGTTGATCAGCGTGCGCACCTGACGGCCGTGGCTGAGCGCCGCCTGTTTGATGCGCAGCAGGTGCTCGGGCAGCTTGCTCAGGGCGTCCTCGATTTCCGCGCTGCCGGGGCTGGTGGTGAAGACAATGTCGGAGTGACGGGCCGCGAAGTCGATTCCGGCGGTGGAACCGGTGGCATTGACCAGCACCGGCCGACCGTAGCGCGGCTTGACGCTGCTGTAGGCTTCCTGCAGCCGGTAATAGTCGCCGTTGAAGTCGACGTTCTCATCGCTGGCCCAGAGCTGCTGCACCACACGAATGAACTCGTCGGCCTGTTGGTAGCGCTGGTCGTGCTCGATCGGCGCGTGACCGAACCGCCGGTGTTCGCGATGGCGGTGGCCGGTGACCAGATTCAGGCCCCAGCGACCGTTGCTGATGTGGTCGAGCGTGGCACCGAACTTCGCCAGATGCAGCGGATGCCAGGGCCCATAGAGCACGTGCAAGGTCGAGATCAGCAGGATGCGCTCGGTCACCGACGCGAGGGCGGCCTGGGTGATGAACGCGTCGAGGGATTCGTCGTGGTAGCGAATGTCCCCTCCATAGCCGCCTTTGCCCAGCCATTCGGCGAGGGCGAACACCAGGTCGAAACCCAGTGCCTCGGCGCGCAGCGTCAGTTGTTTGTTGTAATCGAATGTCCAGTCAGTGCCACGTGGCAGTGCCGAAGCGCTCCAGCCGCCCGATTGAATGGGAAGAAACAGACCCAGTATCAAGGGCTGATTGAATGCCCGCGATAACGGGCTGTCTGGGAAGTCGAGCGGCGACGTAAATAAAGACAAGAGAAACACTCCGGCAATGAATGTTGTCGCTGAACAATTGCAAGGCGTATGCCGCCGCTGACAACTTGTCAGTGAACGTCCGTAACTAAAGGGGTATGGAGGCGAAATCGTTGAAGCGCGCGTGACCCCGCTGCTGCGCTGGTTTGGCAGCATCTGCGGGACTGCTGTTGCTGGAGAAACAGTTGCAAGAGGGTGCGTGCCGTCGAGTCATAACATTAGTTTAAAACGTTATAGGCAATCCATTAGTTGTGATTGACGATGAATAACGACGCTCTTTATTGTCGCCTCGATTCTTTATCTGCGCACGTCGTCCAACGGGGCAACTGTTATTCGCTTGTTCTGTGAAGTGTTGTATTCGCGTGCCTGTTTTTTAATGTTGTTGGAAGAATGGAGTGGTCATGAGCGCTATCGAATATCGTCCCTTGGGTCGTCATGGAATCAAAGTCTCCCCACTGACGCTGGGCACCATGATGTTCGGCGGGCAGACGGATGAGGCGGTCTCCCGGCGAATCACCGACAAGGCGTTCGAGCAGGGCGTCAACTTCATCGACACCGCCAATGGGTACAACGCCGGCGCATCGGAGCAGGTCGTCGGTCGATTGATCGCCGCACGTCGCCAGCAGTGGGTGCTGGCGACCAAGTTCGTCAATCCGGACCCCGACGGCGCAGGCCCGAACAATCGTGGCGCGTCGCGCAACAACGTCATTCAGTCGGTGGACGCCAGTCTCAAACGACTCAACACCGATTACATCGACCTGTTCTACCTGCACCGTGAAGACCCGGAAACGCCGGTCGAGGAAACGCTGCGAGCGCTGTCCGACCTCATCCGGGCCGGCAAGATTCGCGGCTATGGTCTGTCGAACCATCGCGGCTGGAAGCTCGCGGAGTTCAGCCGCACCGCAGACCTGCTCGGCATCGAGCGACCGACCGCGAGTCAGCCGCTGTACAACCTGGCCAACCGGCAGATTGAGGTCGAGCATCTGCCGGCTGCCGACTATTACGGCATTGGCGTGGTGTCCTACAGCCCGCTGGCCCGTGGTGTGTTGACCGGCAAGTACGTGCCGGACCAGCCAGCGCCGGAGAACACCCGCGCCGGGCGCAACGATCCGCGTCTGAAACAGACCGAGTGGCGTCCCGAGTCACTGAACCTGGCCCAGCGCATCAAGGATCACGCTCAGGCCCGGGGCATCAGCAGTGGTCAGTTCGCGCTGGCCTGGGTGCTCAACAATCGCCTCGTCACCTCGGCCATCGCAGGGCCGCGCACCGAGGCGCAGTGGGACGATTATCTGCCTGCGCTGGAGTATCGCTTCACGGCCGAAGACGAGGCATTCGTCAACGATCTGGTGGTCACCGGCCACGCGTCGACGCCCGGCTACAACGACCCCAGCCATCCATTCTTCGGACGTCAGTCGCGGGTCTGAGCCTCGATTGCCGCCACCCGATTGCAGCCACACGCCTGCGGGCAAAGGAACAGCGACATGCAAGCACACAACAGCCGCAGGGCATTCATCAAACAGGTCGCACTGCTGAGTGCCGCCGGCGCCGCAGGGCTGATCCTGCCAGGCTGCGACAAGCCGCCCAAGGTCGTCGACGGCGCGCCCGCGGTGATCAAACAGCGCGCCGATCAGGTGGTGAAGTTCAAATACCCTGACAACCCGTCGTTCGATCTCGTGTACCTGGCGGATTCGCTGGGTTACTTCGACGGCTCGCGCACCCGGCCCGACTACATCGGCAAGATTGCCGCGCCTCAGATCATCCCGCTGGTGGGCACCGGGGAAATCGACTTCGGCACGCGGATGGTGCCATTGGTGATTTCCGCCATCGCCAGCGGGCTGGACCTCAAGGTGGTGGCGGCCGGGGGCAAGACCCTGCAGGAAGCGCCGCACATGAAGTACTTCGTGCGTGCCGATTCCGGGATCTTCACGCCCAAGGACATGGAAGGCAAAACCGTCGGCTTCAACAGCTTCGGTGCCTGTGCCGAGTTCGTGACCAAGAAATACCTGCGTGAGCATCAGGTCGATGTCGACAAGATCAACTGGGTGGTGATCCCCGACAATCAGGGCGAACAGACGCTGGTCAGCCGTAACGTCGACATCGCGATCATTCATCCGCCGGCCTCCGGCGGGGCAGAGCACAACCCGGAACTGCGCAAGCTATGGAGCGATTACGATCTGGACAAGGGCCTGGGTGGCATGGCGCCTTACAGCGGCTACGGCAAGTTCATCCGCGCCAATCCCGAAGCCACGCAGGACTTCGTCGCGGCCATCGCCAAGGCGGCCAACTGGGTCAACGCCAATCCGGACGAGGCGCGCAAGATCGTCTCGCAACGCATCGGCACCCGGCTTGAACGGGTCGAGCGCTATGCCTACATCGACGACCTGATCATCACCGAGCCGCCGATTCAGTACTACATCGACATCTTGCAGAGCGAACAGAAGATCCGTCCGGGTGCGGTGTCGGTGAAGGACGTGTACACCAACGATTTCAACCCCTTCGCCAAAGCCAAAGCGTGATCGCAGGGTGTTCTGGCGGATGCAACGACGGGTGCGCGGTGGCGCGCCTGTCGCGGGTTTTGGTTTTGCAGGGGATCAGGCGTGGCAGTGAAGATTTCGGCATCAGGCGTGAGAATGGACTACCAGGCTCAGGATGAGGCGGGGCGCAGCGAGCGGGTAGAGGTGTTGAAGGATTTCGATCTGGACGTGCGCGAAGGCGAGTTCCTGTCGATTCTTGGCCCGTCCGGCTGCGGCAAATCGACGTTTTTGAACATCCTTGCGGGGCTTGCGAACAAGACCGGTGGCTCGCTTTCCATCGACGGCAAAGCGTTGCAGGGCATCAATAAAAATCAGGGTGTGGTGTTCCAGGGCTATGCCTTGCTGCCGTGGCGAACGGTGCTCGACAACATCGCCGTAGGGCTTGAAATTCGCGGCGTCGGCAAGGCCGAGCGGCTCCAGCGGGCGCGCGAGTACCTTGATCTGGTGGGCCTGAACGGCTTTGCATCGCGCTATCCCCACGAGCTTTCCGGCGGCATGCGGCAGCGGGTCGCCATCGCGCGCTCGCTGGTCTATGAGCCGGACGTGCTGTTGATGGACGAGCCTTTCGCCGCGCTGGATGCGCAAACCCGCGAAAGCCTGCAGGACGAATTGCTGCGCATCTGGGACCTGCACAAGAAAACCATCGTGTTCATCACCCACAGCCTGGATGAGGCGATTTTCCTGTCGGACCGCGTGGCGGTCATGACGCCGAGGCCGGGACGGATCAAGGAGATCATCGACATCGATCTGGCACGTCCGCGGCTGCCGCAGTTGCGCAACAGCCACGCGTTCGTGCAACTGCGCCAGCGCGCCTGGACCTCTTTGCGCGAAGCGATGGGAGCCGCAGTGGACGAACTCGCGCTGGAGCAGGCGCTGGGCCGTCATGAAAGCTGGCAGCACGTTGCGCAACGCAGCGGTTATCGGATCGGAGTGTAGTCATGACCTTGAACAGAACCTGGCGTCGGGTGCTCGACAGCTCCATCGGTATCCTCGCGTTTCTGGCGCTATGGGAAGCGCTGCCGCGACTGGGGGTGGTCAACCCGGGCTATCTGAGCCCGCCCTCGGACGTCGTCGGGGCGATCATCGACATGGCCGGCAACGGCCAGTTGGTCAGGCACCTGCAGGCCAGCCTCATCCGTTCGCTGGCCGGGCTGGTGCTGGCGATTTTCGCCGGCGTCACGCTGGGCCTGTTAATGGGCTGGTTCGCCCGGCTGGAACGGATGCTCGACCCACTCCTGCAGCTCTTTCGGCAGACCTCGGCGCTGGCGCTGTTTCCGGTGTTCATCCTGTTTCTGGGGATCGGCGAGCTGTCCAAAGTGGCGATCATCTTCTGGGCGTCGTTCTGGCCGATCCTGTTGAGCACCATCAGTGGCGTCAAACAGGTGGACACCTTGCTGATCAACTCGGCGCTGTCGATGGGTGCGAACCGGCGCTTTCTGTTTCTGAAGATCGTCCTGCCTTCGGCATCGCCCTCGATCCTCACGGGCGTGCGGCTGGCGGGCGCTTACTGCATCACGGCGCTGGTGGCCGCGGAGATGATCGGCGCGCATTCGGGGCTCGGGTTCCTGACCCTCAATTCGCAGGAAGTGTTCCAGATCCCCAGCATGTACGCCGGCATCCTGCTGCTCGCCGTGGTGGGGCTGCTGCTAAACTTCCTGCTTGCGCTGCTGGAGCGCCGCTTCACCCGCTGGCGTCGCGGCCTCAAACATGCCGGCTGAGCAACGGGACGGCCGTGCGCGACAGGGCCTGCGTTATGGCCTTGCGCTGTTGACCGGGCTGGCGGTCGTCTGCGGCATCTGGCTTTTGCCGCTGCTGGACACGGCGGATCTGCAGGGCGGTCCGGTGCTGCAGAATGCGCGCAGCCACAACGTGTTGCGCATCGGCGTGCGCAGCTATCCGCGCCCCGGAAACAACACTGAGGCGCTGGTGTCCGAGCCCGACGACATGGACGCCGAGCTGGCCCGGGCGCTGGGTCGCTATCTGGGCATCGACGTGCGCCTGAGCGCCATTCCTAATGTGGCACTGGCGGATTACCTGGGCAAAGGCGAAGTCGATGCCGTACTGGTCGGCAGCCTTGACGTTCCCGCCCTCGAACGTCAGCGCGCCGCGTTGAGCGAGCTGCCACGGGCTTACCGCGAGGGTGGCTTGCTGAGCTTGCGCAACGCGCCGGCGCATTCGGGTATCAGCGGCCAGACCGTCTGCATTGCGTTCGGCAGCCCATGGGCGGCAACGCTGCAACGCCAGGGCGCGCAGTTGCAGACCTTTGCCTCGAACATCCGGGCAGCCACCGCGTTCATGGCCGGTGAATGTCGGCTGCTGGCGGACGAGCGCAACGTGCTGGCGAGCCTGTTACAAACCCCGGACTGGCGCTTTTACCGCCTGCTGCCCCAGGTACTCGACGCCAGCAGTGACGCGCGCGTGTACCTCGCTCGACCGGATCAGAAAACCCTGCGCGTCCTGCAGGCCGGATTGCGCGACTGGCAATCGCGCGGCGGCCAGACCAAGGCGTGGGACCTGCACAGCAATGCCTTTCTGGTGGACAGCTTAAAGGTCGGCGACGGTCTGGTCTGTCACTGACCTGACCTGACCTGACCGCAGCGAGGCGGGGAATGCCGCTGTTGCTGGAGCAACAGCGAGCCAGCAGTTGCCAGTAAAAACAGACAGTTACGACACGTCCGCACGGTCAGCCAGACCCATCGTATGGCCGGTTTGTCGACGTTTTCGGGAGTGGCACAAAGCCTGCAATCAGCGACAGATCACCTTTCGATTCAGGAGCTTTTGTGTCCCGCGTGCTGCCCCCGCAACCCCTCGTTCAAGGTCGACCCTGACATGGAATTCGACGTCGCGTTTGCCTTGTCAACGCTTCCAGCATTCATCACCGCCGTGGGCGTGACCTTGCAGGTCGGCCTGATCGCCATCGCGATGTCGCTGTGCGTCGCGCTGATCAACGCTGCAATCGCGGCCTTTCAGATCCGCCCGCTTCAGCCCGTCGTGCGTGCGTACGTCGAGCTGGCGCGCAATACGCCGCTGCTGATTCAACTGTTCTTCATCTACTTCGCGCTGCCTGCGCTGGGCGTCAAAGTGTCCGGATTCGCCTCGGCGATCATTGCCATGACCTTCATGGGCGGCGCGTACCTGACCGAGATCCTGCGTGCCGGCATCGAGGCAGTGCCCAGGTCGCAGATCGAATCAGGCCTGTCGATCGGCTTGTCACGCTGGCAACTGCTGCGCCATGTGGTGCTGCCGCAAGCCGGCATCCTCAGCCTGCCGGCGCTGTTCGCCAACTTCGTGTTCCTGCTCAAGGAAACCACCGTGGTGTCGGCGGTGGCGGTGCCGGAAATCCTCTACACCACCAAGAGTTACATCGCGTTGTACTACAAGACCTATGAAATGCTCGCCGTCATGACTGGCCTCTGCGTGCTGCTGTTCGTGCCGCTTTCACTGTTGCTGCGGGTTGTGGAAAGGAGGCTCCAGCATGGCCAGTTCGGGTCTTGAGCTGTTATGGATCAGCGCCCCGCAGCTTGCACAGGGCATTGGCCGCACGCTGGGGATCTCGGCGCTGGCCATCGTCTTCAGTGCAGTGGGTGGCCTGATCTATGGTGTGCTGCGCAATTTGGGCATTCGCTGGATCGATTGGCTGCTGCTGGTTTACCTGGAGCTGTTCCGGGCGATTCCGGTGCTGGTCTGGCTGTATCTGTTTTTCTTCGGACTGCCGATCTTTCTCGGCTGGAGCATTCCGGGATTCTGGTGCGCGGTGCTGGTCCTGTCGCTGTGGGGCGCGAGCGAAACCGGTGAGGTGGTGCGCGGTGCGTTGCGCTCTATTCCTCGCGGTCAGCGCGAAGCCGGCCTGTCGATTGGTCTGGGCCAGGTTCAGCTGTACGGCCGGGTGCTGTTGCCGCAGGCGCTGCGGCGCATGACGCCGCCGATGATCAACGTCTTCACCCGCCTGATCAAGACCAGCTCGCTGGCGGTGCTGATTGGCGTGGTGGACGTGATCAAGATCGGCCAGCAGATCATCGAGCGCACCTACGAGTCGGTGCTCATCTACGGCTTTCTGTTTGTTTTTTTCTTTCTGGCCTGCTACCCGCTGTCGGCGGTGTCGCGGGTGCTCGAACGGCGTTGGAATCATTCATGAGTGCGTTGATAGAACTGTCCGGTTTCAGCAAGCGTTTCGGCGCGGTGCCGGTGTTGCAAGACATCGACCTGAGCGTGCGCGAAGGCGAAGTGGTGGTGATCCTCGGCCCCAGCGGCTGCGGCAAGAGCACCTTGTTGCGCTGCCTCAACGGCCTTGAGCTGGGCCATGCCGGGCAGTACCGCTTCGGCGGACTTGAGTTGTCGGCCAATGCCGACTGGCGCCAGGTGCGCCAGCAGATCGGCATGGTGTTTCAGAGCTACCACCTGTTCCCGCACATGACCGTGCTGGACAACATTCTGCTGGGACCGGTGAGCGTGCAGAAACGCGCGCGCAACGAGGCGCGTCAGCAGGCCGAAACCCTGCTCGCGAGGGTCGGCCTGCTGGACAAGCGCGACGCCTTCCCCCGCGAGCTGTCCGGTGGGCAGCAGCAGCGGATCGCCATCGTCCGCTCGCTGTGCATGAACCCCCAGGTCATGTTGTTCGATGAAGTCACCGCCGCCCTTGACCCGGAAATGGTCAAGGAAGTGCTGGAGGTGATTCTGGACCTTGCCCGCAGCGGCATGACGCTGTTGATCGTCACCCACGAAATGGCCTTTGCCCGCGCGGTGGCCGATCGAATCCTGTTCATGGACGGCGGACGCATCGCCGAACAGAGCGACCCCGAAACGTTTTTCAGTAACCCGCAGACCGCACGCGCGCAGCAGTTCCTGGAGAAGTTCTCCTACGTAGAAAACATGCCAAAAAGGAAAGCATCGTGACGTTTAAATCTGCCCTCGTTCTCCCGCTGATCGCCCTCGGCTTGCTGGCCGGCACTGCCGCGGCCCACGCCGAAGGCTACCTGGACAAAATCAAGGCGCGCGACAAACTCGTCGTTGGCGTCTTCAGCGACAAGCCGCCATTCGGTTTCGTCAACGAGAAGGGCGACTATGTCGGTTTCGATACCGATCTGGGACGCCGCTTCGCCAAGGACCTGCTCGGCGACGAGAAAAAAATCGAGTTCGTGGTGGTCGAGCCGGCCAGTCGCATTCCGTTTCTGCAGAGCGACAAGGTCGATCTGATCCTGGCCAACATGACCGTCACCCCCGAGCGGGCTCAGGTGGTGGACTTCACCCATCCGAACCTGCGCGTGGCGGTTCAGGCGCTGGTGCCGGACAACAGTGCGGTGAAGAACCTTGACGATCTGGCCAGCAAGACGGTGATCGTCACCACCGGTACCACGGCGGACATCTGGCTGACCAAGCATCATCCTGACTGGAAGCTGCTCAAGTTCGAGAAAAACTCCGAATCGCTTCAGGCGTTGGCGAACGGGCGCGGTGATGCCTACGCACAGGACAATCTGGTGCTGTTCAGCTGGGCGAAACAGAACCCCGGCTATCGGCTGCTCCCGCAGAAGCTTGGTGAAGAAGCGCCTATCGCTCCTGCGGTGAAGAAGGGCAATACCGAGCTGCGCGATTGGGTCAACACTGAGCTGGCGACACTGGGTCAGGAAAAATACCTGCTCACGCTGTACAACCAGTATGTGCGCGACCAATTGGCCGAGGGCACCGACCCGGCGGCGGTCATCGTTGAAGGTGGCGCCTGGAAGCCCTGACCGGCTGCTGCGTCGAGCCATGAGTTGAATGCGGCCTGTCGACAGTTGTGCGTTACGCGCCTGACTGCCCACAGGCCGTTTTGCATTCGGCGACCAGGGCGCAGGCGCGACAGCGCAGGCCATGCTGCCGAACGGTTTCACTGTCATCGGCACGGTGGCTGTGGCGTACTGGGCCCCCGAGACTTCTTGCTACACACCCTTTTTGATGAGGAAGCAGACAGATGAATGCGTTCGCGACGAAGGTAGTGCTCATTACCGGTGGTTCCAAAGGTATCGGTCTGGCCTGTGCCCGACAGTTTGTCGAGCAGGGCGCACGCGTGGTGATCAGCTCGCGTTCGCAGGCCAATATCGATCAGGCCCTCAGTGAACTGCCCGGGGCGCAGGGCTTTGCCGCCGACCTGAGCGACGATACGGCTGCGGCCAATCTGGTCAGGCAGGTGGAAGAGCAGGTCGGTCCCATCGACGTGCTGATCAGCTCGGCGGGCGCGGCGAAGCGTTCGCCGCCCGAGGACCTGACCCCGGCGTTCTGGCGCGCAGCCATGGACGCGAAATTCTTCTCGACGATCAACGTGGTCGATCCGGTGATCAAGCTCATGGCCCGGCGCGGGCGTGGAGTGATCGTCAATGTCATCGGCGCGGGAGGCAAGGTCGCCAGCCCGATTCACCTGGCCGGCGGTTCGGCCAACGCAGCACTGATGCTCGCCACCGCCGGGCTGGGCAATGCCTATGCGGCGTCGGGCGTGCGGATCATCGGTGTCAATCCGGGGCTGACCGAAACCGGCCGGGTCGGCGAAGGCATGGCCGCCGATGCCCGTCATGCGGGGATCAGTCCTGAGGCGGCGAAAGAGCGCGCCGTGAGCAAGATACCGCTCGGGCGCATGGCGCAGCCGGAAGAGGTCGCGCATCTGGTGCTGTTCCTGGCGTCCGGCAAGGCCAGTTACATCACCGGCACGACCGTGACGATGGATGGCGCGCAGCACCCGGTGGTGGTGTAGCCGACATTACGCCTCGGCCAGCCGGCACAGCTGATAACCGATGCCGTAGATCGTGTGGACGAGGGGAAAAGCAGCGCCGTCATCCACGATTTTTCTGATCTCGTGTAGCCGGGTGCCAACGCCGCTGGTGTTCTTGACGACGTTTTCGCCCCACAGAATCGTGGAAATCTCCTCGCGCCTGACCACGCCCGGGCTGCGGCGCATCAGCAGGGTGAGTATCTCGATGTTGGTCGGGTTGAGCCTCAGCGGCCTGTCATTGCGAAACGCCCTGAGTTTTTCCGTGTCGAGCATCAAGTCTTCCACGATCAACATTTCTACATCCGTCACCGAGACAATCCGGGCATGGTAGGCAGGCAGATGTAAAAAATTGGTTTGGTCGTCGTGAACGGCGTGTCATTTTGCCCAGTGCGGCTGGCTGGCGGATTCAGCGGCGGTTGACCAGTCGGTGCATCGGGCGCCCTGCGTCGCGGCTATGTGCAGGATCAATGCGCCGGATTGCCCGGCGCGCGGCGGCAGAAGGTCAGAGCAGCCGACCACTCGCCAGGGCCGGAAAGACACTCCAGCGCTTTTGCGGAATCGGCAGATTGCAGGATTCGCCACGGCCCATCGGGAAGTACTGAAAGCCTCGTCGGGCGAGCCGTTCCGGGTCATACAGGTTACGGCCGTCGAAGATCACCGGCGCGTTCAGGCGCTGCTGGATCAGCTCGAAATCGGGCGCCTTGAAGGCTTGCCATTCGGTGCAGACGATCAGCGCGTCGGCACCTTCCAGCGCCGCTTCCGGCGTGCCCAGCAGCATGAGGTCGTGGCGGCGACCGTAGATCCGCTGGGTTTCGCCCATTGCCTCCGGATCGAACGCCCGCACGTTCGCCCCGGCATCCCACAGTGCCTGTATCAGCACGCGGCTGGGCGCATCACGCATGTCGTCGGTGTTGGGTTTGAACGCCAAGCCCCACAGAGCAAACGTCTTGCCGCGCAGGTGACCCTGGTAGAACGCGTTGATGCGTTCGAACAATTTGTGCTTCTGCCGTTCATTGATGGCTTCGACCACCGAGAGCAGATCGTTCGAGCAGTCGGCTTGCCGTGCGCTGTGAATCAGCGCGCGGATGTCCTTGCCGAAGCAGGAGCCGCCGTAACCGCAGCCCGGGTAGATGAAGTCATAGCCGATCCGCGAGTCGGCGCCGATGCCGCGGCGCACGGACTCGACATCCGCGCCCAGGTGCTCCGCCAGTTCTGCGATCTGGTTGATGAAGCTGATTTTGGTGGCGAGCATGCAATTGGCGGCGTACTTGGTCAGCTCGGCGCTGCGCAGGTCCATGAACAGGATCCGCTCATGATTGCGATTGAACGGTGCGTACAGTTCACGCATGACCTGGCGGGCGGCTTCGTTGTCGCTGCCAATGATGATGCGGTCGGGCCGCCGGCAGTCATTGACCGCGGAGCCTTCTTTGAGAAATTCGGGGTTGGAGACGATCTCGAATTGCAGCAAGCGCCCGGCCTGACGCAATGCTCTGTCGATGTGGCTGCGCAGGGCGTCGCCGCTGCCGACCGGAACGGTGGACTTCTCGACGATGATCAGTGGCTGACTGCGATGCCTGGCGATGGCCTCACCGACGGCGAAGAAGCCGCTCAGATCGGCCGAACCATCTTCGCGGGACGGCGTGCCGACGGCAATGAACAGTACGTCGGCGTGTTCGACCGCCCATTGCGCGTCGGTGGTGAATTGCAGACGCCTGTTGTCGAGGTTGTCGCGCACCAGAGCGGCAAGCCCAGGCTCGTAAATGTGCACCTGGCCCTGACGCAGCTGATGGACCTTGGCCTCATCGATGTCCATGCAGACGACGTCGTGTCCCACCTCGGCAAGCACGGTGGCTTGCACCAGACCGACATAACCACTTCCGAATACGCTGATTTTCATGTGACGAGTCCCTGCAAGACGCGCGGAAAGTCGGGGCGCAAGACGCCCACCGGTTTCAGCGTGCCACTGGCACTTGTCGTTCCTGTGACGCTTTCATGCACTTCCGATGTTGCAAGGGTTGCGTCGCACGTGTGTCAGACGCTGCCTTCGCTTTCCACGACCAGGATCCGCGCCTCGCCAATCGGATGGGCGACGTGTGCGGTTCCAACGGAGGCATAAAAGATATCGCCGGTTTCCAGCCGTACGGTGTTCTCCATGTTTTCTTCTTTGTAATGCATGTCGACCCGCCCATCCAATACCACGAACACTTCCTGGCCATCATTGACGTGCCACTTATAAGGTTGGTCAGTCCAGTGCAGGCGCGTGGTTATTCCATTCATGTTGGCAATGTCCAACGCTGCCCATGGACGTTCGCCGGTAAATGTCTTACTGCGGATGATTTTCAAACGAATACCTTCCTGAATGAGTCGTTCTGAACGTGCGGCCGGGTGATGTGGATATACCCGGCGCCAGCGTCGTGATGATACGTGGGTTGACGATGGCTGCAACGGGATCGCCAATGCGCCGGGCAATAACCGCAAGATTGCGCAAGTGGCGACGGCGTTTTCCCTCCGTCTCGCGGCCTTTTACTCGCCCGGGGGCTCGGCTGGGCAACTGGTAAGCCGCGAATGTAGCGGAGGACAGCCGCCTTCGGCAGTCGATGTCCGGAATCCTTGCGGATTCGTCATTGTTGACCCATTTGATCGCCCCTAACATTCATTTCAACGGATTAGACGACTGGTCTACTCCGAAGTAATCACAGCGACAGTGAATCAACGTAGTTCTAAAGACGGATAAGCAAAGTTGTGTTGCAGGTCATCGGGTGCCATGCGCATAGAGGGCCTGATACATACAACCTCCGAACTTTCGAGCTGACTGTCGTTGCACTTCTTATATAACGACTCATGCTTCTGGAGATTAATGATATGGCCACTGCATCCCGTTCACCTGTATCTGCCAGCCTGTTCGATGGTCCTTATTACCTGAGCATTGCCGGCAAACTGGTCGAAACCCGTGACGCATTCGATGTAATGAACCCGGCGACCGGCCAGGTTCTGGCTCAGGCACCGGCCGGCACCGCCGAGCAACTGGAAGACGCCATTGCCGCTGCCAAATCGGCGTTCAAAGGCTGGTCTGCGCTGAGCTACGATGAGCGCGAGCAGTACCTGATTGCCTACGCCGACGCCTTGCAGGCACATCGCGATGAATTGTCCGTGCTGCTGACCCTGGAGCAGGGCAAGCCGCTCAAAACCATGGCGGAGCCTGAAGTGGATCAGGCGATCTCCTGGATTCGCCAGATCGCCGCGCGGCGTATTCCGGTCGAGATCGTGGAAGAGAACGACAGTCACATCGTCGAGCTGCACCATACGCCGCTGGGCGTCGTCGGCGCGATCACGCCGTGGAACTTCCCGGTGCTGCTGGCGTTGTGGAAGGTCGCGCCAGCGCTGCTGACCGGCAACACCATGGTGATCAAGCCGTCACCGTTCACCCCGCTGACCACCCTGCGTTTCGGGCAGATCGCCCAATCGGTACTGCCGGCCGGCGTTTTGTCGGTGGTCTCCGGCGGCAACGAACTCGGCCCGCAGATGACCGCTCACCCGGACATCGCCAAAATCAGCTTCACCGGCTCGACCGAGACCGGCAAGCACGTGATCCGCTCGGCTGCCGGCACGGTCAAGCGTCTGACCCTGGAAATGGGCGGCAACGATGCGGCCATCGTCATGCCCGACGCTGACTGGAAGTCAATCATCCCGCAGTTGTTCTGGGGCGCCATCGGCAACTCCGGGCAGTGGTGCGTCGGCATCAAGCGCCTCTACATCCATCGCTCGTTTCATGCGCCGTTCGTGGCGGCGTTCGTCGACTACGCCCGTCAGCAGAAGCTCGGCAACGGCCTGGACGCCGAGGTCACGGTCGGCCCGGTGCAGAACAAGATGCAGTTCGACAAAGTCCGCACGTTCCTGGACGACATCAAGGCCAACGGCCAGAACATCGTTCTGGGTGGCGAGGTCGATGACAGCCGTCCGGGCTACTTCATCCCGGTGACGGTGGTGGACAACCCGCCCGAGCAATCGAAGATCGTCCAGGAAGAGCAGTTCGGCCCCATCGTCCCGATCATCGTTTACGACGATGTGGATGACGTGATCGAGCGTGCCAACGACAGCCCGTTCGGCCTCGGCGGCTCGGTCTGGGGGCGTGACACCCGCGCGGCGGTGGCGGTGGCCAATCGCCTGGAGACCGGCATGGTCTGGGTCAATGAAATGCACACCCAGGGCGTGGACATCCCGTTCGGCGGCCACAAGCAATCCGGGGTCGGGACCGAGCAGGGGCATGAAGGCCGGCTGCTGTTCACCAACCCCAAGACCGTCCTGATCAAGAAGTAAGCCGGCTGCTGGCCTCTCGCACAGAGAGGCCACTCGGCACTCGATTATTCCCTCTTTCGCAATCGGAATACCGCCATGTCTCATCACGCTCTGTTTACTCCCGTGGAACTGGGTCGTCTGACCCTCAAGAACCGTATCGCTTTCCCGCCCCTGACCCGGCAACGGAGCGCCCAGCCGGGCGATGTCGCCTCCGAGCTGATGTCGGTGTATTACCGCCAGCGCGCTTCGGCGGGGTTCATGGTCACCGAAGGCACGCAAATCGAGCCGCGCGGACAGGGCTATGCCTGGACGCCGGGCATCTATACCCAGGCGCAGATCGACGGCTGGAAGAAAGTCACTGACGCGGTGCACGCAGAAGACGGCGTGATTTTCGCTCAGCTCTGGCACGTCGGGCGGGTCTCTCATCATGCACTGCAGCCCGATGGCGCCGCGCCAGTGGCTCCTTCGGCCATCCGTGCCGAAAACGCCAAAGCCTTCATTCAGACCGGTCCGGGCACCGGCGAACTGGTTGCGCCGTCGCTGCCGCGTGCACTGAGCATTGCCGAGATCGAAACCCTGGTCGGGCTGTACGCCACCGCCGCGCGAAATGCGATTGCTGCCGGTTTCGACGGCGTCGAGATTCATGCCGCCAACGGCTATCTGGTCAATCAGTTCATCTCCGAGCATTCCAACCAGCGCGATGACCAATACGGCGGCTCGCTGGAAAACCGTCTGCGTTTTCTCCGCGAGGTGGTTCAGGCCGTCGCCGACGCCGTCGGTCCTGAACGTCTGGGCGTGCGCTTCACGCCGCTGTTCACCAGTACCGATCAGGACCGCGTTTACATCGGCATGGTGGAGAAGGACCCGCACCATACCTACATCGAGGCGATCAAGGTGTTGCAGGAGGCAGGCGTTGCCTATGTGTCGATTGCCGAGGCGGACTGGGACAACGCACCCGATCTGCCCGAGCAGTTCCGTCGCGACGTGCGCAGCACCTTCAGCGGCCGGATCATCTACGCCGGTCGCTACACCGCCGAGCGCGGCGCCCGGCTGGTAGAGGCGGGGCTGGCGGACCTCATCGCGTTCGGCCGTCCGTTCATTGCCAATCCGGATTTGCCGGCGCGTATCTCCAATGGCTGGCCGCTCAACCCGTTGATCCCGTCGACCCTCTACGGCGGCACCGAAGCGGGCTTCACCGATTACCCGGCCTACGCCGGCTGACCGCAACCCTTCGCCGGGCCGACACGCGTCGGCCCGGCCCGTTCTGGAGATCGCATCATGTTGGTGACCAGCAGAGTTCCGCTTGCCGAACCCGAGAATGTCATGACCGCGCAGCCGCCGCGCCTGCACCTGTGCGCGCCGGCAACCGTGCCCGGCAATACGCCGTCGCTGATGGTCGCCATCGTCTGTATCGTGCTGGTGGCCTTGACGCTGCGTCCGGCGATCGTGTCGGTCGGGCCGTTGCTGCCGGGGATGATTCGCGATTTCGGCCTTTCCCACACTCAAGCGTCGCTGCTGACGGCCATTCCGACCCTGCTGATGGGGTTGATGGCGCTGCCGACGCCGTGGCTGGCTCGGCGCTTCGGTCGTGACCGGGTCATTCTCGTGGCGTTGGTTGTGCTGCTCGCGGCGACCGCTCTGCGCGCGGTTGCAGGTTCGGTCGGCACGCTGTTTCTGACCACTGTGGGCATTGGCGCGGGGATCGCCGTGGCCGGCGCGCTGCTGGCCGGGTTCGTCAAAGCCAGCTACCCGCAGCAGACCGCATTGCTGATGAGCATTTACGCCACCTCGCTGGCGCTGGGCAGTACCGCAGCGGCGGCGATCACCGGGCCGGTGGCAAGTGCGTCGGCAAGCTGGCGCCTGGGCGCCACGGTGTGGACCGTGCCCGCCGTCGTCGCCATCGCCGCGTGGCTGTTCATCGAGCGCAAACGGCTGACGCCGGGCGTGAACAGGGGCTCGGGCCGGCGTTACGCAATGCCGATCCGTAACCGGACGGCCTGGCTGATCGCGCTGTTCTTTGCCAGCAACAACATCGTGTTCTACGCGTTCATCTCGTGGATCGCGCCGATGTACGTGGAATACGGCAGAACGCCGACCATGGCCGGGCTGATCTTGGCGAGCTTCACCCTGGCGTTCATGCTGTCCAACCCGGTGTTCGGCATTCTCAGCCGCAACGAGGACCGGCGTCTGGCGCTGGCAGCAAGCTCGGCGATTGCGCTGGCAGGCACGCTGGCCATCGCGGTTGCGCCGAATGCCATGCCATTCGTGGCGGTGCCGATCCTGGCGTTTGGCACGGGCGGGGCGTTCACCCTGGCCATGACGCTGCCGCTGGATAACGCGTCCAACGCCGAAGAAGCCAACGCCTGGAACGCCTTTGTCCTGCTGTTCAGTTACATCGTCGCGGCGGCGGGTCCGTTGTTGATGGGCTATCTGCGTGATGTGACCGGTGGCTTTCATGTGTCGCAATGGTTGATGGTCGCCGTGAGCGTCGTGATGCTGGCCGCCACACCGTTTCTGCAGCCGCATCACCTCAAGGCCCGCGCCAGAGCAGGGCGCGCGAGTGGCGAAATGGCAAGCGTCGGACTGCAGCGGTCGTGAAGCGCTGCAGCCCAGCAAATGCGCGACTTTCGGATCCAATGAGCCACTAAAGTGCCACTAGACGGAAGGTCGTTTCAACCTATTGAGTTAGTAGTGGCGCAATGACATATTCGCGCCGTCTCCACTACTTCGTCGTGTACAAAAATGCGCCCCCTCAAGTCGCTTGTAGCAGCCTCAGTGCTGATCAGCGGGTGCAACGGAATGCCAGTCGCTTTTACCCAGGATCCAGTCTATGACCAAGCGTTCGTCGTTCATTCCGGAGCGCCGCTGCCCTACATGCTGATGGGCACGGCGATCCAGTGGAATGAAGACTACGCCGTGACGGTCAAGCACATTCCTTACCTGTCAGGCTCGGTGTATCAGGGGCAGGGCGACGTGCAGTTCTTCCGCCACAAGGCCAATGGCGTCCCGCTCTGGCGTGCGTATCAGCCGGGTGAAGCGGTCACGGCGGTGGGTTTCAACTCGGTGTACATGTCGGTCAAGGGCAGCGGTCATGCGCTGCCGGCGATGGTCCGGCTGGACAGCAAAGAAGGCAACGTCATGTATGGCACCCACGATGGCCCGACCGCCAAGGGGATGTCCGGCGGGCCGGTGTTCGCCGCCGATGGCAAAGTGGTCGGCATCACCGTGGCGTTTCTGACGTCCGGTGACCTGACGGCCCTGAAGCGTCCGGATCTGGCCAATCAGCCGCGGGTCAGCATCTTCATGCCGTATGCCGAGATCAACCGCGAATGGAACCGTTACCTGGCGCAGGCCACACCCGTGGCTGCGCCAGCCACCCACCTGGCCAGCCGCTGATCAACGCTCACGCAAGGCTTCGCGGGCGCGGTTGAGCGGCTTGATCAGGTAATCGAGCACGGTCTTTTCGCCGGTGCGGATGTCCACCGTGGCAATCATGCCGGGCACGATGGCGAAGCTTTTACCGGCCTTGTTGCGCAGTACATCCGACTGGGTGCGGATGTACACGCGGTAATAGAAGATCTCGGGTTTGACTTCGTCCTGGATCGTGTCCGGCGAGATGGTCACGACCTTGCCGTCCAGGCTTCCGTAGATGGAATAGTCGTAAGCGGTGATCTTGACCTTGGCTTCCTGATCCGGATGGATGAAGGCAATGTCGCGCGGCGAGATGCGGGTCTCGATCAGCAACTGCTCATCCAGCGGCACGATCTGCATCAACTGCCCATTGGGCGGCACCACGCCGCCAATGGTCGTGACCTCAATGTCCTTCACGATGCCGCGCACCGGTGAGCGGATCGTCAGGCGTGACAGCGAATCGGTGCGGCCGCGAATGACCGCGATCAGCGTCTGCGCTTCGGCGTTGGCCTTGGCCAGATCCTCACGCGCGCGCACCATGTAATCCGATTTCGCTTCGGTGACTTTCAACTCAAGCTCCGATCGCTGACGGTTCAGCCGCAGCACTTCGACGCGACTGGAGGCGCCGATCTTTGCCAGGTTCTCAGTGATGGCCAGCTCGTCGCGCACCAGCTTGAGCGAGCTCTGAATGCCTGCCAGGGTTTCTTCCAGGCCCTTGCGCCGAGTGGTGTACAGCTCGGTTTCGGCGCGGATCAGCTCGGGGTATCGGCTCAATGAATCGTCGAACTTCAGCGGTTTCTCGCTCACTTCGGCCTGCAGTCGATTGACGCTCGCCAGCGCGGCCCGGTACTTGGCTTCGCTTTCGCCGACATTGGACTCAGTCTTCACGGCGTCCAGTTGCGCGAGCACCTGACCGCGCTCGACTAGGGCGCCCTCGGTGACATTCATCTCCTTGATGATCCCGCCTTCCATCGACTGGATGAGCTGCTCGCGGGAGCTGGGCACGACTTTGCCGGTGCCGGTGGACACCTCCACGACTTCGAACCACGCCGCCCAGGCGAAAAAACACGCCAGCATCAACGCGCATCCCCAGATCACCCGCACGCCGCCGGCGATGCTGCGCTCGTCGCTGCCGTCCAGATACGTCACCTGGTCGGGCAGGCGTGGCGTCTGGTCAGTGGTGAGTGCTTTCATGCCTGAGCTCCTTGCGGCTGACGCAGTCGGGTCAGGGCGGCATCGCGATGGTCATCGATGACGATTCTGCCGTTGTCGACCACGATGATCCGTTCCACCAGTTGCAGCACGCTGACCCTGTGCGTCGCCACGATCAACGTGCGCCCCTGACACCAGGTCGTGAGCTTTTCCAGCAGCAGGCGTTCGGTGATGTCATCCAGCGACGCCGTCGGCTCGTCCAGCAACAGCACCTGCGGCTGGCGGATCAGCAGGCGTGACAGCAGCAGGCTCTGGCGCTGCCCGCCGGACAAGCCCAGCCCGCCTTCCAGAATCAGGTGGTCCATGCCTTTGGGCAACTGGCGGACGAAGTCCAGCGCGCCGGTGACCGCCAGCGCGGCGATGATTTCCTGATCGCTGGCCTGACCGGCGCCCAGGGTGATGTTGTCTCGCAACGTGCCATGGAACAGCCGCGCCTGCTGGGACATCAGGCCGACATCGCGACGCAGGTCGGCCGGGTCGATGTGAGCCAGGGCGATGCCGTCGAGGGTGGTTTCGCCACTGCTCAGGTCCATGGCCCCCGCGAGCGCTTGCAAAAGGGTCGATTTACCCGCGCCGTTGCGGCCCAGAACGGCGATGCGTTCGCCTGGACGGATTTTCAGATCGATGCCGCTCAGCGCTGGCGAGGCTTCTTCGCTGTAGCGAAAGCCGGCCTGACGCAGCTGATAGTCGCCGCGGATCGCCGGCAGGTGCACGCGCTGGCTGCCCTCGGGATGGTCCACCGGCATCTGCATGATCCGGTTCAAGCCTTGCAACGCGACTTTGGCCTGTTGCCAGCGGGTCAGCACGTGAGTCAGTTGGGCCATCGGGCCCATCATGCGCGAAGACAGGATCGACGCGGCCACCAGACTGCCCGTGGTCAGGTCGCCGGAAATGACCATGGGCGCACCGAAGACGATGACGATGGCGAACACGCCGCCTTGCACGTTCTGGGTCCAGGCCACCAGGCTGTTGGTCAGCGAGCGCAAGCGCAGGCTGCTGTCGGCCGATGCCGCGTTGTAGTGGTTCCACTGTTGCTGAAAACGCTGCTCGGCCTGCAGCGCCTTGATGTCGTCCATGCCCTGAACGCTTTCCACCAGCATCGCGTTACGCAGCGCGGCCTCGCGCATCGACGCGTTGGCCAACTTCGCCAGCTTGCGCTGGGCGAGCATACCCGGCAGCACCATCGCCACCAGCGCCAGCAACGGGATCAGCACCAGATTCCCGCCGATCAGATAGAACACCAGCAGAAACAGGAAAAAGAACGGCATGTCCGCCAACGCCGTCGCGGTGCTGGAGGTGATCAGGTCGCGGATCTGCTCCAGCTCGCGCAACTGTGAAATGAACGAGCCGGTGGATTTCGGGCGCACCGAATTGCGCAGGCGCAGGGCGTGGCCGAACACCAGGTCGGACACCCGCAGGTCGGCCCGCTTGCCGAGTACATCGGTGATGCGCAGGCGCATGATGCGCATGACGAAATCGAAGACCAGCGCCAGCATCACGCCGCCAAACAGCACGTACAGCGTCGGCAGCGATTCGGCGGGGATGACGCGGTCATAGACCTGCATGGAAAACAGCACGCCTGCCATGCCGAGCAGGTTGGCGACCAGCGAGGCGAGCATCACCTGGCTATAAGGTCGCAGGTCGCTGAGCACGATGCGCCTGAACCAGTGCTCGTCGTAAGGCTTGATGTAGTCGTTGGTGCGCACATCGCTCAGCGGCTGGGTGGGTCGCAGAATCACCGTGCGCAGCGCCTGGCTGGCCAGCGCCGCCGGATCGATGCGACTCTGCAGGCCCTGATCGCCGCTGTAGGCGATGCCCAGTTCGCCGTGCTCGCTCACGCTTTCGATGACGCCAATCTGGCCGTCCTGCAACTGCACGATCAGCGGCGTTCGCCAGCGGCTCAGGCTTTTGTGGTCATAGCGGGCGAACTTGACGCTCAGGCCGGCCTGGCGGGCCATGTGCCGGACGACTTCCTCGACCCGGCCTTCGCTGTGGATCGAGGCGAGGCGAATGCTTTCCGGCGAAACATCCAGCCGGTAGTGCCGCGCGACCTTGAGCACCGCTTCCAGCCACGGCGAATAATCCTGGCGCGGCGGCCCGGCTGCCGGGTCCTGAGGGATGACGACCGAATCGTTCATGGCAGGATCTCCACATGCTGGATGGTGCTGTGATCGATACCGAAGGCACGTCGCAGCGCGCCGCTGTTGTACAGGCAGTCGATCTGCAGACGACGCAGGTCGGCCTGGGTGTTGGCCAGGTCGAAACGCGACTGATGGATTTCCTGCTCGGCGTTGAGCAGGTCGAGCAGCGGTCGCGTGCCCAGCTCCAGGTATTGCCTGCCATACAATTCGCGGGCTTCGGTGATGCTGGTCTGGCGGTATTCCAGCGAATTGAGCCGGCGCGTCAGTCCGGAGGTTTGCGCCTGTGCTTCGCTCAGCCCCTGGCGTGCCTGCAGGCGGGCGGCGTCTTCGGCCGAGTCGGCGGCGGTCAAGGCGTACCCGGCCGCGCGGCTGCGGGCGCTGATAGCGCCGCCCTGATAGATCGGCACCTCCAGATTGAGGAAGATGCCGACCTGGGTGCGGTCGATGGCCGGGTTCTGATTGTCATAATTGTTGTCCAGGTACTGGTTGAACGACGGCTGCAGCGACAGCGTCGGATAGGCCTCGGACCTGGCCTGCGCCAGTTCCGCCTGCGCCTGAGTGCGTTGCGCGGCGGCCTGCAGCACGGCGGGCAGCGCATCGGTGATGACCGGCGCGTTGCAGGCCTGTCCCAGCGACGGCGTAAACTCATCATTGACCTGCGGCGGCGTCTGGCGGCCGAGTAGGTTGGTCAGGGTGGCGAGCCAGCGGGCGTACTGCGCCTTGAACTCCTGCAACGTGGCCATGCCGCCCTCGGCGCGCGACTGGGCCTGAACGACGTCGGAACGGGTGCTGGCGCCCATGTCGCTGCGCTGCCTGGCAAGCTCGACGATGTCGCCGATGCCGCTGATCTGCTGACGAGCGATCTCCAGCAAGTGCTGATAGCGCTGCACTTCGATGTAGGCGAATGCCGTGTCGCGTCCGACCTGATCGATTGCCAGCAGAATCCCGGCCTGGCTGCGGGCGGCCCGGGCTCTGGCGGCATCGACGGCGTTGGAGACCTTGCCGAAGTCGTAAAGCATCTGCTTGAGCGAGATGCTGACCGACTGGCTGCTCGCATCGCTGCCGGTTCCGCTGCTGTAGCCGCCTTTCACGCCGCCGGAAATCTGCGGGTAATAGCCGGCTTCGGCGACGTTGATGCCTTCGGCCTGTTGATACAGGGTGCCGATGGCCTCGCTGATGCTGGGGTGCCAGTCCACCGCAAGCCGCACCGCCTGCTCCAGGCCCAGTGTCTGGTTGTCCTCGCGCGCCGGCACGGGTGAGGCGGGCAGCACCAGGCTTTTGCGTTTATCGGCCGCCGGCTGGGTCTGCAGGCGGGAAGGGCTGATGCTGCGCAGGCCGGGATCGATGTGATCCTGCGCCGTTGCAGCGGTAACGATCGGGTGGTACAGGCCGAGGGTCAACATCACCATCGGCCATTTCTGACGACGAACGCCTCTCACATTATTCCCTTACTGTTCAAAAACCGGCTTTCCTGGCAACTGCGTCAGACGACATGAATGCCGTTCTGTACCCATAAATGGTGAGTCGGGTCCTCCTGAGGTGTGTATTGGGTGTAGTCGATGCCGTTGGCCTGATGCACGCCGTCCGCGGCCCAGGTGTTGGTGAGGTGCACGCTGTCCTCGCTGCCGCCCTTGATCAGCAGGGTGCTGGTGTCTGCCGAGGTGATCGCCAGCAGATCGGCGAGACTCACCGTCAGCGAAACCGCGCTGGTGTGATTCAGATCCAGCACCTCGATGTTGTGAATACGGCTCTGCAGATCGCCTAGATTGATCGTCGCATCGCCGCCGGCCCACAACAGCGTGTCAGTGCCGGTGCCGCCATCCACCGACGCGAACTTCTGGTCGGCGATGATCAGCGTGTCGTTACCGGCGCCGCCCTGCAGGGTAATGGCGCCGCCATGCGAACCGTCCAGCGTGTCGTTGCCATCGGTGCCTTGAATCAGCTCGGTGCCCGCCGCCAATGCGACAGTGGCTGCGCTGTGATCCTCGACGCTGGCCAGTGTGCTCAACGAAGCAACCGAGGTGCTGGCCAGGGCGCCGGCCTGGCCCAGATCGATGGTCAGGGTCGCCGTGTCGGTGGTGCCGTTGGGGTGAGTCAGTTGGTAAGTGAAGACGTCTTCATGACCGATCACGGCGTTGGTCTGACCGGGGGTGAGCGTGTAGGTGTAGCTGCCGTCGGCGTGTACCAGCAGCGAGCCGTACGTCCCGGCGATCGTGGTGCCGTTGTAACCCGGCGTCACATAAGTGCTGCCGACGAGGACGCTGAGCACGGTGTACGCCGAGCCCAATACATCAGCCCCGGCGCCCGCCGCATCGGTCAGCAGGTTGCCGGCCACCGGCGTGTAGCTGCCGACCACGAACTGGTTGGTGTACGTCGCAGCATTGATGACGCTGGTGTTGACCGTGCTGAGCACGCCCAGCCCACCCACCGACACCTTCACCTGGTACGTGCCGGAGGTCTGGTCGTCGAAGCGGATGCCGTAATTGCCGCCGCCCAGGTTCAACAGCGCCGAGCCGCCATAGCTCTTGACCAGCACGTACTGGTTGGTGGCGGTGTTGAGCTTGTAGAGACCGACTGTCATCGACCCGAGCAGGCTCAGCAGATTACTGGCATTGACCACCACGGTGAGGTCGCTGACGGTATTGGCCGCCACGCTGGTGGTGTAGGTGCCGCTGCCACCGCCGAGCAAGACGCCGAAGCTGCCCAGATTCGACGTGGTGGTCACCTCCTTGTTGACCAGCGTGATGTCTGTGTTGGCGAAGTCGTTGGTGGCGTCCACCAGCGTGGCGGGCGCGCCGAGGTTGCTGTCGCTCCAGATCTCGGTGGCCTGCGGGCTGTCGATGCGCACATACAGATGTGCCGTGTCGCTCAGGCCGTTCGGGTGCACCAGTTGATAGTCGAACACATCGACCTTGCCGACGCTGCTGACCGCGCCGTTCGGCGTGTAGGTGTAATGCCCGCTGGCGTCGATGGTCAGCGTGCCGTAAAGCCCTTGCACGGTGACGCCAGTGCCGGCGCTGACGTAGCTGCCGCCTTTCAGGATCTGCAGCTGCGCGCCGTGATCAGGACCGGTCTGATCGGCCTGACCGTCGGTGCCGACGTCGCTGATGACGTTGCCAGTGACCGGGGCGCCGGCGGTGCCGTTGAATTGCGTCAGGCTGGTGATGTCCAGCTGCAGCTGGGTGTTGACCGTGGTCAGCACGCCGATGCCGGTGCTCGCCACCGTCAGCCGATAATCGCCACTGAGCAGGTCGCCGATGTTGACCCGCAGCCCTTGTCCGGCCAGGGCGACGAGGTCGAGCAGCCCCCCGTTGCCGTTGACGTCCAGGGTGATCCACGCGCCGCTGGCGCTCTTGACTTGCAGCGTGTAGACCACGCCATCCAGCAGCGACACCAGACTGCCGGTGGTGAGGGTCAGGGTCGGATCGACGCTGGTGCCGCTGCCGACGGTGAACGCGAAGGTCTTGGAGAACCCGGCCAGCAACGTGGTGAACGAGTCCGCGAAGTTCTGCGTGACCTTCACCGGCGCAATAACGACCGTGGCGGTGGCCAGATTGTCGCTGGCCACCACGGGCGCGTTGGCGTCGACGTCGGGCGCCGTGACCGTGCCGGACACCGAGACGTTTCCGCGACTGTCGGTGAGGCTGACAGTCAGCCGCTCGCCGTTGATCTGCGCCGCGCTGAGTGTGACGCCGAAGCTGCCGGTCGGGCCGACGGTGGCGGTTCCGAGCACGGTGCCGCTGGCCGACTTGATGGTCACCGTCGAGCCGATTTCGCCCGTGCCACTGACCGTCGCTCCGTCGGCGCTGACCAGCAGAGCGGCGGGCGCGGCGGGCGGCGTAAGGTCTGGCGCGGTGGCGGTGGCCGACACCGACACGTTGCCGGCCGGGTCGGCCTGGGTCACGGTCAACACTTGATTGTCGATCTGCGCCGTGGCCAGCGCCACGGAGAAGCTGCCGTTGGCGGCGACGGTCGTGGTGCCCAGCACCGTGCCTGCGGCGTTGCGCACGGTCACGGTCGACCCGGCCACGCCGCTGCCCGTCACCACCGAGCCGCTGCCGTTGATGGTCACTGCGGTGGGCGCTGCGGGTGCCGTGATATCAGGTGCGGTCAGTGTGGAGGCGGCGGAGACGTTGGTGGCGCCGTCGACTTGCCGCACGGTCAGCACCTGGCCGTCCAGTTGCGCGCTGTTGAGGGTGAGGTTGAAGGTGCCGCCACTGCCTACTGTGCCGGTGCCCAGCAAGGTGCCAGCAGCGTTGTAGACGTTGACCGTGGCGCCCGCTTCGCCAGTGCCGGTCAGCGTCAGACCGTTTGCAGCCAGGGCCAGCGCTGTCGGTGCGGCAGGGGCCTGAACGTCGGCGGCGGTCAGATCGGCGACCGGCGACGCATTACCGGCTGCGTCGGTCTGCTGAACATGCAGCAATTGCCCATTGAGTTGCGCGGCGGACAGCGACACCGTGAAGGTGCCTGCGGCGTTGACCGTGGCCGTCCCCAGCACGGTCCCGGCGGCATTGGTGACACGAACGGTCGCACCGGCTTCGCCGCTGCCGCTCACCTGCAGCCCCGCGCTGTTGAGCGCCAGGTTGCTCAGCCCGGCAGGCGGCGTGGTGTCGGCGGCATTGAGGCTGGCGTTCGTCGAGACGTTGCCGGCGGCATCGCTCTGACTCACGGTCAGCGCCTGTCCGTTCAACTGCGGACCGGACAACGAAACGCTAAAACTGCCGTCGGCGGCAACCAGTGCGGTGCCCAGTACCACGCCGGTGGCGCTGCGCACCGTGACGGTCGCGCCGGCTTCCCCGGTCCCGGTCAGCGCAGTGCCTGCGCCGTTCAGGGTCAGCGATGCAGGCGCGCCAGGGGCCGTGATGTCGGGCGCTGTCAGCGGTTGGTTCGCCGAGCTCAAGCCAGCGGCATCGGTCTGGTGGACGTTAATGCCCTGACCGTTTGCCTGTGCCGGCGTCAGCGTGGCGCTGAAGGTGCCGTTAGCGCCGACGGTTGCGGTGCCCAGCGTCGCGCCGTTGCTGGCGGTAACGGTGACGGTCGCGCCGATCTCGCCGCGCCCGGTCACTACGGTGCCCGTGGCGTTCACCGCAAGGTCGGTCAGTGGCGTGGGCGCTGTGGTGTCGCCTGCCACCAGCGGTGTCGGCAGGGAGGCGCCGCCAGCCACGGTGCTGGCAGTAACGCCGAGGTTTTCACCGTTGGTCTGCGGCGTTTGCAGCGTGATGGTGAAAACACCGTTGCTGGCGGTGAGTCCCGTGCCGAGCACAGCACCGCTTGGGCCGTACACGGTGATGGTCGTTCCCGCCGCCGCGGCGCCGGTCAGGGTCAAGCCGTTGGAGGCCAGCGACAGATTGGTCGGTGCGTCGGGCGCAGGCGTCACAGGAACGGTGAGCGTTGCCTCTTCGGATGGGTTCAGCGCCGCGTCCAGCTGGACGACCGTGAGCTCCTGGTTGGCCGTGATGCCAGGCGCCAGATCGATCAGGAAGCTGCCGTTGGCACCCACCACGCCGTTGCCGACCGTGACGCCCGCGGCGTTGGTCACCACAATGCTGGCGCCGACTTCGCCGCGCCCGGCCAGGACGCTGTGGTCGGCGCTGATGGTCAGGTTGGTGACCGCTGCCGGCGGGAGGGTGTCGAGGGTGGTGTATACCAGCGGCGCGGACTGATTGTTCGAGCCGTCGCTGGCGACCACGGTGAGGACCTGGCCGTTGTTCTGGGCAGCGTCGAGGGTCACCGAGTAATTGCCGTCGTCGTCGGTCACCGCCGTGCCCAGCACCGTCCCGTTCGCCGAGGTCACGGTAATCGTGCTACCGGCTTCGGCGGTGCCTGCCAGGGTGACGCCATTGGTCAACGAGGTCACCGCAGGCAGCGCGGGCGGCGTGGTATCCGGCGCCGACACCGTGGCAGGCGCAGCGTCGTTGCCGGCGACATCGGCCTGGACGACGGTCAGTGTCTGGCCATTCACCTGAGCACTGGACAGCGTCACGCTGAAGGTTCCGTCGGCACTCACGGTGGCGCTGCCGAGCGTGATGCCGGCCAGCGATACACTGACTGTTGCCCCAGGCTCGCCGGTGCCGGTCACCACCAGACCGTTCTGGCTCACTGCCAGATCGTCGACCGGCACCGGATCCGTGACATCGCGCACCTGATAAGTGGCCTCGGTCGAGACGTTGCTGCCGGTATCGGTCTGCGTCAGGTGCAGCGTCTCGCCGTTCAGTTGCGGCGTGTTCAGCGTCACGCTGAAGGTGCCATCCGCATTCACCGTTGCCGAGCCCAGGCTGACCCCGTCGACAGTGGTCACGCGAACCGTCGCACCGGCTTCACCAGTGCCGCTGAGGATGATGCCGTTAGGGGTGAGCGCGGTGGCGACGGGCGGCGCGGGTGGCGTGACATCGGGGGCGGAAATCGTCTCGCCGACCGACGGGTTGCCCGCCGAATCGCGCTGCACCACCGAAAGCTGCTCGCCATTGAGCTGGGCCACCGGCAAGGTCACGCTAAACGTGCCGTTCGCACTGACGGTACCGGTGCCGACGATGTTGCCGGCCGGATCGGTGACGTAGACGCTGGCACCGGCTTCGCCCGTGCCGCTGATGACATTCCCCGCGTCGTTGATCTGCAGGCCGGCGACCGTGGCAGGCGGCGTGGTGTCCGGCGCCAGGAGGCTGCCCGCCGCCGAGGCATTGCCCGCGGTGTCGGTGAGCACGACGAACACTTGTTCGCCGGCGTTCTGTGCCTGGGTCAGGTTGATCAGGAACGTGCCGTCGACCCCGACTGTGCCGGCGCCGACTGGCGTGCCGTCGGCCAACGTCAGGCTCACCGTTGCACCGGCTTCGCCCGTGCCGGTCAGGACGTCGCCGGTGGCATTGAACTGCAACTGGGCGGCAAGCGCAGGCGGCGTCAGATCCGGCGCGGTGACGGTCGCAGGTTCGCTGACGTTGCCGGGCGGATCCGCCTGCTGAACGCTCAGCACCTCTTTGTTGATCTGTGGCGTGCTCAACGTCACGCTGAACGAACCGTCGCCCAGCACCGTGCCGGTGCCTAGAAGCGTGCCACTGGCGTCCTTGACCGTGACGGTTGCGCCGGGCTCGCCCGTGCCGGTGACCACGGCCCCGGAGGCATTTATCGCGACATTGTCCAGTGGATCGGGCGGGGTGAAGTCTGGCGTGGTCAGGCTTGCCGCCGGTGAGGCATTTCCCGCGCGGTCGGTCTGTACCAGGGTCAGCACTTCAGCGTTGGTCAGCGGGTCGGCCAGCACCAGCGTGAAAGTGCCGGTGCTGCCTACCGTCGCGGTGCCCAGCACATTGCCGGCGCTGTCGGTGACGGTAACGGTCGCGCCCGCTTCGCCATGGCCGCTGAGTGTGGCGCCGTCGCTGGAAATGACCAGTTGGCTCAACGCTGCAGGCGCTGTGGTGTCGCCCGCATTGAGACTGGTCGCGGTCGACGTGTTGCCGGCTGCGTCGGTCAGCGTGACCGACAGCAGCTGCCCGTTTGCCTGCGCAGAACTGAGGGTGACCTGAAACGAGCCATCGATGCGTACACTGCCCGTGCCGAGCAGGGTGCCGTTGGCGCTGTATACGTTGACCGTCGAGCCCGGCTCGCCGGTGCCGGTCAGCAGCGTCCCTTCGACGCTCACCGCGAGCGCCGCAGGCGCGGTCGGCGCCACCAGGTCCCGGGCGACGACGTTGAGGCTGGCGGACTCGTTACCCGACGTGTCGGTCTGGCTGACGCTCAGGGTCTGGCCCTGAATCTGCGGCGTGGTGAAGGTGATGCTGAAGGCGCCGTTGGCCGCCACCTGGCCGGTGCCGACGATCACACCGCCTGCGCCCAGTACCGTGACCGTCGACCCGGCCTCGCCGTGCCCGGTCAGCGTGGCGCCGTTGGGAGCAAGCACCAGGTTGCTCAAGGGATCCGGCGCGGTAACGTCGGCGGCGACATAGCCTGTTGGCAGGGAACTGACGCCGCCGGGAGACGTGGCCGTTGCGGAGAGCGGCTCACCATTCAATTGCGCTGCATTCAGCGCGGCCGTGAACGTGCCGTCGCTGGCCACCAGCGCGGTGCCCAGCAGTACGCCGGAGGCGCTGCGCACACTGACAGTGCTGCCTGCGGTCGCGGTGCCCGTCAGCGTAAGGCCGTTGCCGCTGAGGGCCAGGTTCAGCGGAGCAGGCTCGGCCAGATTGCCGGGGGCGGTGACGGGGCTCGAAGGCGATGCGTTGCCTGCGGCGTCCGTCTGCACGACCGTAACGGTCGAACCGGCAGGCGCCGCCGAGGTCAGCGTCACGCTGAAACTGCCGTTGCTGTTCACCGTTGCCGTGCCGAGCGTATTGCCATTGGCGTCACGCACGACAACGTTCGCGCCCGGCTCGCCATTGCCGGCGAGGGTCAGGCCGTCGCCGCTGAGCGCCAGGTTACTGGTCGCCACCGGCGCTGTGGAATCCGCCGCGGTATAGGGCGCAGACGCCGAGACGTTGCCCGCCGCATCGCTGGCCGTGACAGTCAGGGCCTGACCATTGAGCTGCGTGCTGGACAACGTCACCTGGAACGTGCCGTTGGCCGAGGCGGTGCCGGTGCCCAGTACGTTGCCGCCGGCGTCACGCACGATCACCGTGCTGCCCGCTTCGGCATTACCGGTCAGTTGCGACCCGGTGTTGTTGAGGGCCAGCGCGGTTGGTGCGTCGGGCGCGGTGAGATCGACCGACACGACGTTCACCGCTGTAGACACATTGCCCGGCGGATCTTCCTGAGTGACGGTCAGAACCTGGGCATTGATCTGCGCCGTGCTGAGGGTGAGGGTGAACGCGCCGTCCGTGCCGACGCGTCCGGTGCCCAGCACCGTGCCGTCAACGCTGCGCACCGAAACCAGTGCCCCCGGCTCGCCATGACCGGTGACGGTCAGGCCATCGGCATTCACGGCCACCTGAGTCAGGGCGGCAGGCGGGGTGATGTCGGGCGCGGAGACCGTGGCCGATGGCGAGACGTTGCCCGCTACGTCAGTCTGACTGACATCCAGGGTCTGTCCGTTGCTGGGGGCGGATGGCAGGGCGACACTGAACGTGCCGTCGGCCGCAACCACGGCGCTGCCGAGCACGGCACCGCTGCTGTCGGTGACCTTGACCGTCGCGCCCGCTTCGCCCGTCCCGGTGAGCACCGTGCCGCTGGCGTTGACCTGCAGATTCTGCACGGCCGACGGCGGCGTCGTGTCGACGGTCGCGACGGCGGTGGGCGGCGAGACATGGCCGGCCGCGTCGGTCAGCGTGACTTGCAGAGCAGCGCCAGTGGTTTGCGCGGTCGGCAGCGTGACCTGAAAGTGGCCGCTCTGATCGACGATGCCGGTGTTGAGGATGTTTCCTGCCGCATCGCGCACGGTCACGGTTGCCCCGGCTTCGCCCAGGCCACTGACCACAGTGCCGACATTGTTGATGGTCAGGCCCGTCGCGGCAGCGGGGGCCTGCAAGTCCGGGGCGATGACGCTGTCGGGTTGCGACACGTTGCCCGCAGCGTCGGTTTGCGTGACGGTCAACGGTTGCGCGTTGATCTGTGCCGGACTCAGCGTCACGTTGAACGTGCCATTGCTGGCAACGATCGCGCTGCCCAGCACTGTCCCCGATGGATTGGTGATCGTCACCGTCGCCCCGGCTTCGCCGCGCCCCGACACCACGCTGCCGCCAGCGTTGATGCTCAGAGCGGTCGGTGCGTCGGGCGCTGTGCTGTCGGCGGCGATGACCGTGCCAGGCACAGACGTGTGGCCGTCCGCATCGGTTGCAGTGACATGCAGCGATTGCGCGTTGAGCTGCGCAAAGCGCATCAGGATGCTGAACCGACCCAGGCTGTCGACCCGGCCGCTGCCGACGTTCTGGCCGGTGCCGTCGAAGACATTGATGGTGGTGCCGGGTGTACCTGAACCGGTCAGCGTGAAGCCGTCACCGCTGATGGCCAGGTCCGAGGGCGAGGCCACCTGCGTGCCGTCCGGTCCCGGCAGGGTGACCGGGGTCGAACCGTTGCCGCCGGCATCGGTACTGACCACGTCCAGGTTGCTGCCGGCGGCCGCGGGCGGATTGAGGCCGATGACGAACGTGCCGTCGCTGCCGACCGTTCCGGAACCCAGCACGGTGCCGTCGGGCGCGCTGATCGTTACCGTTGTACCTGCTTCGCCGGTGCCTGAGACACTGCTGCCGTCCGGGCTGATCGCAAGGTTGTCCACTGGCGCGGGGGGTACCTTGTCCGGGGCGTTCGTGTCGATGGGAGTCGAATCGTTGCGGCCATCGGTGGCGATGACCTGCACCGGTTGTCCGTTGTTCAGACCGGCAGGCAGAGGGAAGCTGAACGTTCCGTCAGGCCCGGCCGTCACGGTGCCGATCGTATTGCCGTTGGCATCGACGATTTTCACTTGACCGTCTGCTTGCGTGGTACCGGTCAACACGCCGTTTGCGTCGACGGCGACATCGGTGGGCGCGGGCGGCGCGGTCACATCCGGTGCGGTCACGGCGGCAGGTGAGGAGGGCAGCTTGCTGGCGTCGATCTGGGTGATGTTCAGTTGCTGACCATCCAGCTGCGCGGGGTTCAGCGTGACGGTGAAGGTGCCGTTGCTTTCAACGGTCGCGGTGCCCAGCAAGGTTCCGCCTGCGTTGCGCACCTCGATGGTATCGCCCGCCACGCCGTTGCCGGAGACGCTCTGACCGTCTGCGCTGATGGCGACGGCGGTGGGCGCCGTTGCCGGTGTGGTGTCCGGAACTGGCAGCGGCGTAGGCGATCCGGCATTGCCTCGCACATCCGATTGGGACACCTGCAACGTCTGCCCGTTGTTCTGGGCGGTGGGCAGCGTGACCTCGAATTGTCCGGTGACCGGGTCGGCGGTTGCGGTCGCCAGGACGTTGCCCGCCGCGTCGCGCACGGTCACGGTTGCGCCCGGTTCGCCCTGACCGGTCACCAGCGTGCCGGTCGGATCCAGCGTCACACCGGTGGGCGCGTCGGGTGCCTGAATGTCCGGCGCCTGCACGGCCACAGCGCCCGACGGCGTCGGCGACGCGTCGGCCTGACTGACGTTGAGCGTCTGGCCGTTGGTCTGCGCGGCAGAAAGATTGACCTCGAAACGGCCGTTGCTGCCCACCACGGCGGAGCCCAGCGCCACGCCATTGGCGTCCGTCACCGTTACCGTGGCACCCGCCTGGCCATTGCCGCTGAGGACAAGACCGTTCGCGGAAATGACAGCATTGGTCACCGGGTCCGGCGTGCTCTGGTCCGGAGCGTTCACCCTCACCGACGTGGACTGGTTGCCTGCGTTGTCGGCCTGGGTCACTTGCAGTTGCTGGCCATCGGTCTGAACGGCGTTCAGTGTCAGCGTGAATTGACCGTTGCTGCCCACGTTCCCTGTGCCGATCACCGTGCCGCTTGCGTCGCGTACGGTGACGGTCGCACCAGCCTCCCCGAGACCGGTCAAGACCCGACCCTGACCGTCTAGCGCCAGTTGCGTCAGCGGCGCCGGTGCCTGGGTGTCGGGCGTGTGGTAGGACAGCGGCGGCGCGGTATTTCCGGCGCTATCGCTGGCATTGATCGTCAGGGTCTGGCCGTTGTTCTGCGCACTGCTCAGCGTCACGCTGAAGGTGCCGTCGGCCGACACCACGGCTGAGCCAAGGACACGACCGCCCGCGTCGGTCACGGTGATGCGTGAACCGGCTTCACCGGTGCCGCTCAACACCGTGCCGTTGGCACTGGTAATGACATTGGCGGGTTGCAGCGGGCCGTCGAGGTCCGGCGCGGCAACGGGCGTGGCAACCGACGGGTTGCCCGCAGGGTCGGTCAGCACCACTTGCAACGACTGACCATTGGTCTGCGCGGCGTTGAGCGTCACGGAGAAACTGCCCGTCGGCGAAACCGTGGCGGTGCCCAGCACGTGGCCTTGAGCATCCGACACTGTCACCATTGCGCCTGCCTCGCCGCGGCCACTCACGGACAAGCCGTTGTTGGCGACGGTGAGGCCGCTGGCAGCGGTCGGGCCGGTGATATCGGGCGCGCTGACGGGCACGGTCACCGAGCTTTCGCCTGATGTGTCGGTGGCCTGGACATCGAGCACTTCGCCATTGGCCTGGGCGGGCACGAGGGTAATCGTGAATCTGCCATCGCTGCCGGCCGTTGCGCTGCCCAGAACGTTGCCATCCGCGTCGCGCACTTCGACCCGCGAGCCCGGCGAAGCGGTGCCGGTCAGTTGCTCGCCGTTTGCGCTGACGAGCAGGCCGGACGGCGTCGCCGGGCCGTCGGCATCCGGTGCGATGACACTGAGCCCCGGCGAATGATTGCCGGCGGCGTCGGTTTGCGAGACCTGCAGCACGGCACCGGTCGCGACTGGCGTCGTCAGGTTGATCTGGAAGGTGCCATTGGTACCCACCACGCCGGTGCCGATGGGATTGCCGTTGGCGTCATTGACCGTGACGGTCGCGCCGGGCTCGCCGCGGCCCGACAGTTGAGTGCCGTCCGCACTGATGACGACGCTCTGGACCTGGGCGGGCAAGGTCGTGTCGTTGGCGGTGAGCGCCACCGTCGAGGTATTGCCGGCCGCATCGACAACGCTGACATCGAGTTTTTCGCCGTTGACCTGCGCGGCACTGAGCGCCACCGTGAAATTGCCATCGAGCCCGGCCTGCGCGGTGCCCAGCACCACGCCCCGTGCGCTGCGGATGACGATGCGCGCGCCCGCTTCGGCATGCCCGCTCAGCGACAGGCCGTCGGCCGACAGGGTGAGGGTGGTCGGTTGCGCCGGTGGAGTCGTGTCGGGGGATGTGATCGCCACGTTACTGGAGACGTTACCGGCCGCGTCAGTGAGGGTGACTTGCAGCACCTGGCCGGCCGTCTGTGGCGGATTGAGGGTGATGTTGAACAACCCGTCCGTGCCGACGACCGCAGTGCCCAGCACCGTCCCGTTGGCATCGATCACGCTTGCGGTGCTGCCGGTCTCGCCGCGGCCGCTGACCAGCTGCCCGCTGTGGCTGATGGTCACGCCGGTCGGCGCTGTCGGCGGGGTGACATCGCCACCCGGTGGGTTGACGTCGATATCCGGAGCCTGTGTCTGGGCGGGCACCGAGGTGTTGCCGGCGGCATCGGTGGCGCTGACCGACACGACCTGTCCGTTGGTCTGCGGCGGATTCAACGTCAGGCTGAAGGAACCATCGGGGCCGACGATGCCGGTGCCCAGCAGCGTGCCATCCGCACCGCGCACTTGAATGGTCGCGCCTGCTTCGCCGTTGCCGGTGAGGAGGGTGCCTGTACTGTTGATCAACAGGTTGCTGGGCGCCAGTGGCGCCGTGGTATCCGGCGGCGTCGTGCCGTTGCCGCCACCACTTGACCCACCGCCACCACCGCCTCCGCCGCCCGACGCGGCGGCCGCACCGCCTGCGCCCAGCAAGCCCAGCCCGGCAATGGCCCAGGCCGGCGTGGCGCTGCCAACCACCCCAGCCCCCGCGATCAATTCATCCAGGGAGTCGACCTCAGCGAAGGTGAACCCGTTGAAGGATTCGGCGCTGTATTGAGCCTGCCAGAGCGTCCCGTCTTCACCCTGAAAGACCATGTCGCTGGCGACACCTTCCTGGGCATTGAAGAAGTTGGCGACTTTGACGTGTTCGCCGTTCTTTAGAGTGACCACAAGGTCCTGGCCGTTGCGGGTAACCGAAGCCACTTGACTCGGCGCAACGGGCATCTGGATGACGGCAGGTTTGTCGAGGGCCAGGTCGCCCCAGGATTTGGCAGTGAGTTGAGAGGTTGATTTGTCGGCAACAACAATGTTGTCCATTTCAGGCAGTCCCTTTCATCGCAATTACGTTTCACGACAACGCAATGTTGACGCTCATGCCGCCGTGCAGCGTCGTGACGCAGCAAATACCGGCGGGGCTCTTTCTTGAGTGGAATCCGTTTGAAGGAAAATCTAGATTGGATCCACCCGACTTCAATGGTCAGGGGTTTGACGCAATTGAATTTTTTGCAAAAAAGGCGTCGTAACTGACTGGTGAGAAAGGAAGAGCCGTTAGTTCATTCGAGGGATACCGGTCGTCGGAGGAGGCGTAATAAACCTTCAAACGAGGGTTTTCTGATGTTTGGTCGGATTGCACTTTTTGCGGCGCGCTATGACAGCCAAAGTGCGCGATTAGTTGCACTGAGCTCGATTAATTTGGAAGTTACGAATGATTAGCGCACAGGCACCAAGGTCTTTCGGCTTCAAATCTGTTGCACTTACGCGTTTGTGCCGTGGAATAGATCAGTCCCACAGTGTGGGATTAACCGTCACATATTGAGGAGCGTGTTCTTCTGGTCTAAGGTGGCCCTGTCGTCATCAGTCTCATAACAACAACAGAGAGGTGATATGCAACAGCCATCGATGCAATCGGGCTTGCACGCCAGCACCATGAAGCGACTGAATCTCAAGCTGATTCCGTTTCTGATGCTGCTGTACATGGTTGCCTACATAGACAAATCAAACATCTCGGTCGCAGCGTTGCAGATGAATGCAGAGCTGGGGCTGACGGCGCGGATGTATGGCATCGGGGTCGGTCTGTTCTTCCTCACTTACATCCTGTTTGAAGTTCCGAGCAGCGTCATTCTCACCCGGGTCGGTGCGCGGCGCTGGATCGCGCGGATCATGATCACCTGGGGCATCGTTGCAGCGGGCATGTCGCTGGTGCAGAGCGCCAATCAGCTGTACGGCATGCGCTTGCTGTTGGGTGCTGCCGAAGCGGGCTTCACGCCAGGCATCATTTACTACCTCTCGCAATGGTATCCGCGCAGCGACCGGGCCAAGGCCATGTCGTTCTTCTACATCGGTGCTGCGCTGGCCTCGGTCATCGGGCTGCCTCTGTCCGGCGCGTTTCTTCATCTGGACGGCTACTTCGGCGTCAGTGGCTGGCGCTGGTTGTTCCTTCTGGAAGGCATTCCTGCTGTCGTGCTGGGCGTTGTGGTGTTGCGTTACCTGCCGGATTCGCCGCAAACCACTCACTGGTTGCAGCCAGATCAAAAGCAGTGGCTCAGTCAGACCATTGCAGCGGAACAGGCCAGGACGCCGATTTCCCATCATGCTGGCTGGCAGACGGCGTTCCGTAGTCGTCAGGTGTGGCTGCTGAGCCTGTTCTGGCTGCTTCAGGCCTTCGGTACCATCGGCATCACCCTGTTCCTGCCCCTGATCGTGAAGTCGGTTTCCGGCCAGGAATCGTTCACCGTCAGCGCGTTGTCGGCATTGCCGTTCCTGTTCGCCTGCGTGTTCATGTACTTTAACGGGACCCATTCGGACCGCACGCGGGAGCGGGGCTGGCACCTGGGTTTGCCGTTGATGCTCGCAGGCGTATTGCTGGCGGGCGCTGTGGCCACGGCCAATGCCTGGCTGGCGTACGTGTTGCTGGTGGTCGCGGTGGGGTTGAACTGGGCGGCGACGCCGGTGTTCTGGGCGACCACCACCGAATACCTGTCCGGTGCGGCGGCTGCAGCATCCATCGCCTTGATCAACTCCATTGCCAACATTGCCGGTCTCGGCTTGCCGCCGGTGATGGGCTGGATCAAGGACGCGACACAAAGCTACGACTACGCCTTGCTGATGGTCGCTGCGGCGCTGCTGGCGGGTGGTGTTCTGGGTTTGTATCTGGTGAGGGCGCCTCGTCCGGTGCCGGCAGCGGAACAGGTCGAGGATCCCTTGGCCGAGGCCCATACGCGATGACGAGCGCCAAGAGACGCTGACGGCCTGATTGGGATGATCTGGATGATCAGGTGGTCAGCGGCGCAGATCGGCGGTGACGGATCTGCGCCACGCGGCGCCCGCGATGGGCGCTCTGGTTGGCGGATCGCTTACTTTTTCTCGTCGTTCTGCTGCATCTGCACCGATGCCTTGGACGTGTCCTTATCCTTGCCCTGATCGTTGTCAAAGCACCCGTTGAGCGACGCCAGTACGCAGCAGATGCCTGCCAACGCGCACACTTTCCTGATCATCTCGATTCACTCCTGCTTGAAGAGGGACATGCGCCGTGCGCATGCAAACGTGTTTTCGCCACGCTCAAAGACAGGGATGCCGCGATGCCCGAAAAATTCAGCGGATCCGCCCACCTGCGCCATGGCAGACCGCTTATCCCTCGGCAGCCGCAGACTGGAGGCAGGTCGTCGCGCCAAAACCCGGCGCGACGACGGCACACTCAGGGCAGGCGGACGTCGTCGGCGTACGGCGTTTGCAGGTCTCGCTCGGGAATTTCCCAGACCACCAACTTCGGCGGTGTCTGCGTGAAGGCCGGGCTCTCCAGATAGCCCTTCGCTGCGCCAGAGAACTCACCGCCATCCTTGGCAAAATTACCCACCGGAGCCCCCAGAGCCACCTCCAGAAAACCTACGAAATTGGAGTTGCGCGAGAACGACGTGCCGATCAGCGCGGTGTTCGGCAGATTGTTGTCGCCGAACAGATCGTCCAGATCATCGGCACCGCCGGTGGGCTCCATCCGTTCTTTGATCTGGGTTGCCGCGATGTATTCAGGCTTGGGTTGCCAGGACACCGGCAGCCAGTCGATACCGGCCAGGCGAACCAGGTCGCCCGGGCGGACGGCACTGGCTTGCGCCGTCAGGTCGAAGGCCTTGTGCGGCGTGGCGCTGAACTGGAGTGCGCTGATCGCCTGAGCGACACGGCCGGCCGCCGCCTTGGCGCCGGTCTCGCTCCAGTGCGTGTCGGTGCGCAGGTAGGCCGATTCGCCAAGAGGTTGCAGCGTCGGCGTAAGGTCCACGGCAGGCACGCCCGCGCCTTGCAGCATCGTCAGCCAGTCGCCGATGCGCGGCGCCAGTGATGCCGGGCGCGTCAGTGAGCACAGTTGCGCAGCGGCGATACGGCTCTTGTCGGGGACCACCGCGACAACCAGTTGAATGCCTCGGCTCGCCAGGCTGTGCTGCAGATCAATCACCGCCTGAGCCTTGGCCCGGGCGTTGAGCGGCGCATTGCGATTGAGGCGCAGCTCATCGGTAAGGAACAGCCAGTCCGCGCAGCCTTCACGGACCCGAGGACCCAGGTCGCCGAACGCCAGCCAGCTGGCGCCGCGCTCAAGGTCCGCTGCGCGTTTGGGAATCACGGCATCGGACAGGGTCTTGGCGAAGCGGTGAGTGAGGTCGCCGTGCAGCAACATGTCCTGAGTGACGACCTTGGGCACGAACTCGATCGGGCCTTTGATCATCAACCAGGCGCAGGAGGCAAACGCGGCGGCGATAAACAGGGAGAAGGTCACGCCGGCCAGCGGGCTGACGCGAAGCGCCAGCTCGGATGGCGGGGTGGGTGCAGTGCTCGGGGATTGCGTTGGCTTGGTCATCAGAACTGAAAGTACAGAAAGGGCACGGCTTCACGGCTGGCGATCAGAGCGAACGACAGGGCAAATCCGAGCACGGGCCAAAGGGCTGCAGCCAACGCAAAAACCGTATTGTCTGCGAATCGTCTTTCACAACGGGTCTGAAGCAACGGCGCAAGGATGCACAGCACGCCGAGCAACGCGGCCAGACCGTGTACCGGCCGCAGCGTCACTGCCAGCGCATCGCCCAGGGCAAAACCGTGTTGCCCGAACTGACCGCCATACATGCTCAGGGCCGTGGCGAAGTCCGGGGCGCGGAACAACGTCCAGGCCAGGCACACGAACAACAGCGTGCCGGTGTGCGATGCCCAGAGCGGCACCCGTGGCAGTGTCGAGCGTGACCAGGCGCGGTCCACGCACAGGGCGATGCCGTGGGCCGAACCCCACAACAGGTAGTTCCAGCTGTCGCCGCCGTGCCAGAGGCCTGCGATGGCCATGGTCAGGAACAGGTTGCGGTAGGTCTTCCATGCCCCTTTGCGGTTACCGCCCAGTGCGATGTAGAGGTAGTCGCGCAGCCAGCTGGACAGCGAAAGGTGCCAGCGCCGCCAGAAATCCTGAATGCTGTAAGCAAGGTACGGACGATTGAAGTTTTCCGGAAAGTGGAATCCCAGCATCAGCCCCAGACCGATGGCCATGGCGCTGTAGCCGGCGAAGTCGAAGAACAGCTGCAGCGAGTACGCCAGGCACCCGATCCAGGCATCGACGAACGACGGTTCCGGCAGATGGAAGGCCACGTCGACCAAGGGCGACAGGGTGTCGGCCACCAGCACTTTCATGCACATGCCGATCATGAATCGACGCGCGCCGAGCGAGAAATTCTGCCAGTTGAAATAGCGCTGGTTCAGTTCCCGGCGCACCCAGTCGTAGCGAATGATCGGGCCGGCAATCGAGTGACCGAACATCGAAATGTAGGTCGCGTAATTGATGAAGCTGCGTTCAACCGGCACCACGTGCCGATGCACGTCCACCAGATAGGAGATCGCCTGCAACACGATGAATGACAATCCGGCAGGCAGCGCGACTCGCTGCCAGCTCATCGGCATGGCGCCGTAGTAGGTGATCAGGTCATTCCAGGTGCCCGCCAGGATGTTCGCGTATTTGTACCAGCAGAGCACGGCGGTGTTGATCACGATCAGGCTGACCAACAGACGGATGCGTCCTCTGGAGTCTTCGCGCGAGCGATCCACCAGCAGACCGCCGACCCAGGCAAGAACGGTCAGCACCATGTGCAGGAACAGAAACAACGGGCTCAGCCAGCCGTAAAACAGCCAGCTGCCAATCAGCAGAATGACGTTGCGCCATGCCGGTTTCGCCAACGCGTAAACGAGCAGAAAAGCAGGCAGGAACAACGTCAGGAACTCGAGCGAGGCGAAAACCATGGCGGCGCGGTATTCCGATCAGTTGGACACAGCGTCCGTGGCGGTCAGGAGGCGAGGGCCGGTGGCCGATGGCAGCAGCAACAGGCTGTAACGCTTGTTCGCCTCCAAAGGACCGAGCTCGACGGCGGCGCCGACTTTGCTGCCCGCGCAGACCAGCTGCACGGCCAGCGAAGGACGTGGATTGAGCTCCTGACGACGAGGGTTGCCCTCGGGGGCTTTCTGGAACAGGTCGACATCGCGGTCTGCCAGGTTGACCTTGGCGTCCACGCAGCCCGGATCGGCGTTGAACAACGCCAGCGAGGCCTTGAGCTGGTTGGGGATGTCGAACGCTTCGTTCACCACGACCTGCCTGATGCCTTTATGACCGTCGTCCAGCGCGAACACGGTGGCGAAGTCGCCAGCGGCCACGCTGACGTCCAGCGGCACGCGGTTGCCGTCGCGGCTCAGCGTGCCTTTGATGGTCTGGCCACCCGGCACCGGAATGAAATCGGTGACCGCCTTGGCGCCTTCAAGCTTCAGCGTGGCGCTCGAACCGTCAGGCGCCAGTTCCAGCGCGCTCTCGGAGGCGTTGACGAAGCGAAGGTATGCCGAATCCTGAGAAGGTCCGGTCGGGTAGAGGGCAATCTGTGCGCTGAACGCGTTTGCGCTCAGTGCCAGAGCTGCAAGCCCCAGCGTGACGTGCAGAGCCCGCATCACGGATTGGCTCCTTTCACGGCGTCGGCAGGCAGTTCGCCCAGCGATTTGCCGATGGCGGCCGCCCACGACTTGTAGCCGGCAATGGTGAAGTGCTGGCCGTCGGAGGTGATCCACTCACCCGGTTTGGAGAACTTGGTGGAGTCGATGTAGGTGCACGGCGCGACCATGTTGGCCAGCGTGCTGGCAACCAGTTGGGTACGAACCTGGTTCTTGCCGTACTGGTTTTCGTTGGTGTTGCTGCCGTTGGCCTTGCCCCAGGCCGGACCGACCCAGACGCATTTCTTGCCGCTGTCGGCGATCTGCTTGGTCAGCGCGGTCACGCTCTGATAAGCCCAGACCTTGGGGAACGGCGTGGTTTTGTACGACGCCATGGTGTCACCCATGATCAGCACGACCAGGTCGGGCTTGTCCTTGGCGATCACGTCTTTGATTGGCTGGGTGTCCAGCGTGCCGCGACTCATGACCTTGATCTTCTCGCCCGGATCGCGAGTGGCGCCGCAGTCGAGTTTCAGCTTGGGCGTCACCCAGTCCGCCGGGTTGGCGCCACAGGCACCAATGGCGTGAACCTGGGCGCCTTGCTGGGTCAGGTTGTCATACAGCGGATTCATCAGTGAGTCGGGAAAACTCATGTGGCTTTCGCCAATCACAAGCAACGTCAAACCAGCGAGCACAGAAGAAGCCATGAACCATTCCTCGTTAAATCAATTCGTGTAAGGAGAACCAAAAGGGCTGACCGGCAGATTCATTGGGCCCGTCATGTCCTCGAAGGTGTAACGCAGGTACATCGCACCCACGTACTGTTTGTAATCACTGGCGTTATCCACGCCGACGCTGCCGCCCAGGAAGAAGTTGGAGCCGAACTTGTACTCTCCTGCGGCGTTGAAGCTGTAGCCGATACCGGTTTTGCTGTCGCTGTCGTAACCGTTCAGACCGGCTGCGTTGGCACGGGCATTCAGCTCGCTGTGGCCGGGGAAAATGTCGGCGCTGTCCTGACCGATGTACTGCACGCCCAACGAGCCCTTGACCCTGTACGTGAAGCGATCGGTGCGTTGCGACCAACTGACCGGCACGCCGAGTGCGAAGAACTTCTGCGGACTGAAATAGCCGCCGTGCCCGTAGGTGTAGAAGTCCTGGTTGTCGGTGTACGTCAGTGCCGAACCGCTGACGCCCAGGGTGAGGGTGCTGTCCGGCGCGTTGCGCAAGTACCAGTAGACTCCGCTGCCCAGTTCGAAACGGTTGTTGGAGTCGACGTTGTTACCCAGCAGCTTGTGCGCCGAAGAGTAGCCGTACGCCCCGAACGACTGATCGTCGTAGCTCAGCTCGCCGCGCACGCCGTTGGCCGTCACGCCGCCCCATTTGTCGCCAGTGCGCGGATCCCTGGAACCGGCGAACGAGGTCTGGCTGTCGGTGACCGCGCGACGCGAAACGCTCACGCCATAGCTGTAATCCGGGCTGCCCTCGAACGGTCGGCTCACGCTGACACCGCCCACCGGCGTCGAGTAGATGAAACCGATCGGGCTCATCCCTGCATCGGCCTTGATGCCTTGATCTTTATCCCGGTACGCCACGGCAATGCCCACGCCGCTGTCTTTCTGCGATCCGACCGAATCCAGGCCGCTGGCCCCGAAGCGCGCCTGAGCGAAGTTGCTCGGGCTGCCCGAATACAGCGACACCGGGGTGATCTGCAGCGCCATCATTGCGCTGTTGTAGCCCACCGGCATGCCGATCTCGAACGGGGTTTCGATGTCAGTGAGTTTGCCCAGACCTTTCTCACTGTTGTTGTTACGCACGCTCAAACCCTGGACCGCATAACCGCTGCGGTCCTGAAGGATGTCGTTCAACGCTTGCTGGGCGGGGCTTACGTCCGCGCGAGGGGTGGTTTCGCGAGCGTACGGATCGCCCGACGGCATGACGTTGCCGTCGAACGAGGAGGCCGCGTAGCTTTTGCGGCCCACGGGCATCGGCAACGCCTGCGGATCGCTGTTGCCGGCGCCGGTCACAGCACCGGTGGCGGGTGCATCGACGGGCGGCGGGATCAGCGAAGCCGACGCCAGCATCGTGCTTTTACGACGCTGGCCGGGCAAGCCCACGAACGGGTTGGCCGGGGCGGTCGGGTCGACCGGTGCGGCGACCACGGCGGTTTCGATACGCTGGCTGTTCTCGATCTCGATGGCCTTGCGCAGCAGCTTGCCCGCTTCGCCTGTCTTGCCCATGCCGCGGTAGATCCGCGCCGAGGCCGTCAGGGTCTGTGGCACGGCGGGTTCCAGCTCCAGCGCCTTCTTCACCGAGCTTTCAGCCAGGGAAAAATCGCGGCCCTGAAGGGCGATGTCGGCCAGGCCCAACTGCAACCTGGCGTTGGACGGGTCGGCCTTGATCAGCGGCGCGTAAAGCTCCTGAGCCTTCTCGGTATTGCCACTGGCCGCGTACATGCGCGCCAGCGAGGCAACCGCCAGGCTGTCGTTGGGACGTTGCTTGAGCGCAGGCGACAACATGTCGAAGGCGGCGACCAGATCGTCCTTTTCGCGCAGTTCATCGGCCTGCTTGACCCGATACAGGAACACCAGATCGTCGTAGCGCTTGCTGGCGGTCTCACTCATCGGCTTGCCCTGCAACTGACGCAGGATCTCGCTGACCTCGGTGTCTTCACCGGCCTTGAGCAGCACGCCTGCGTACAGCAACTGCAGATCCGGAGTCGAAGGCGATTTCTCCAGCAATGCGCGCATCATGCTCACGGCCTGATCCGGGTTGCCGGCATCGGCAAAGGCCGACGCCAGTACGGCAACGCGCTCAGGTTTGCCCAGCGTCATCGGCTCGCAACGCGACAACAGCGCCCAGGCTTCCTGACGCTGACCACGGCGTGCCACGTCGACCGCGATCTCGGTCTGAATGTGCAGCTTGATGTCGCGGTCCATCTCGTTCATGTCGCTGCTGCGCTTGGCCGCAGGAATTCTCGACAGCGTGCTTTGCGCCTTGGTCCACTCGCCCAGTTCGGCGGAGAGCAGGGTGCTGGTGTACAGCGCATCGGGTTGATCGGGTTGCTGCTTGAGCAGTTCGTCGATCAGGTCGCGCGCCACCTGGGCCTGACCGCTGCGCAGATACACGCGGGCCAGGGCGAAGCGGGTCCACGGGTTTTTCGGGTCGTCAGCCAGGGCTTCTTTATAGGCTTTCTGCGCACCCGCCAGATCGCCACGGCGCTCGGCGCCTTTGGCCACTTGAATCGCCCGCAGCGAGCGAATGCGGATCGACGGCGCCAGCCGCGTCTGTTCGGCCGGGGACAGTGCGTCGATCAGTTGCAGTGCTTCATCGGATTTGCCTTCGCGCGACAGCACGCCGATCAGGCCGCTCAGGGCGTCCGGATAATTCGGGTTTTTGGCCAGTACCTGACGATACCCGGCTTCGGCGGCATCGTACTGTCCGGCCTGGGATTGCAGGCCGGCCAAGGCGGTCAGGCCGGCAGGTTCCTGCGGGTTTTTGGCGATGGCTTGACCGATCAGATCACGCGCCTGCACTTGTCGGCCACTGCGTTGGGCTTCGTTGGCCTTGTCGAGCAACACCCAGTAGCGGACGTCTTCCAGCGCCTTGCTCCACTGAGCGCCGCCGGGCGTCTGGGTCGCCTGCACCAGGTACCGTTCGGCCTCGTCCAGGCGCTTTTGCTGTTGACGCAAGATGCCCATGCCGCCCAGTGCGTCGAAGTCGCTGGGCTTGTCTTTCAGGCGAGCCTGAAATTCCTGTTCGGCGGTCTTCAGGTCACCTTCGTCGAGCGCTTTCAGCCCGCGCGCAACATGAGGGTCGCGCTGCCAGCCGTTGCCGGTACGGCCCTGCGCGATGCCTTTGTCCATCAGCGCACGGATTTCAGTGTCGTCGGGGTGCGCTTGAAGGTATTGCTGGAACAGCGAGACCTGATCACGCGAAGGAGGGCCCAGCCAGACCAGCGCGAAACGCCAGGTTTCATCGGCGTTGCCGCCGATGTCCGGGTTATGCGACAGACGCGCCAGAGCACGAATGCCCTCAGGGCGACTGTCCGGATTGCGCGCCAGGTGCAGCGCCAGGAACAGGTCCAGAATCGAGTCGTCCGGGCGCTCGGTGCGCAGGCGTTCGAGGCCGACACGGGCTTCGGGCCAGCCACCGGTCGCAAAGCCCAGGGTGTTGTAATACTCGCGGGCGATCAGCCCTTGGGGCTGGCGACCATCGAGCAGTTCACGATAAGCCGCCACGGCCTTGTCACGCTCGCCGGCGTCGCTCAGCTCACGGGCTTTTTCGAGCAGTTGCTGTTTGTCATCCGGCGCCAGGGCGATGTCTTGCTCCAGCTGCAGGGCCTGGCGTGGCAACGGCTTGATCGCCTGCAGACGTGCCAGGTAGTTCTGCGCGCCCGGCAGGCGCTTTTGTTGCAGGTCGATCAGGCCCAGTCCGTACAGCGCGTCGGGCTGTTCAGGCACCAGGTTCAAGAGTTTGGTCCAGGCCTCGGCAGCGCGTTCCGGGTGCTCCTTGCCCTGCCAGTAATAACCTTGCTCGATCAATAACGATTGCGGAGTGCTGGTGCCTGCGGCAAAACCTGCAGAGCAGGTCATTGCGGCGCAGACCGCCAAGGCTAGGGTTTGCTTGCGCATGCGGCCTCCCAGGAGACTTTCACGGTGCCGTCAGTGTTGAACTGGTAGCGTTTTTCGCTCCAGCCGAGGGAGAACAGGCTCAGCATCACGTGGTAATACTGATGCTGCTGGTAGGCCGGGTCGGCAGGGTCGGTAAAGTGGGCGATCGCCTGATCGACGACGCGTTGCTGCTGATCGGCCAGCAGCGGCAGCCCCTTGGCGCGCAGGTAAGGCACCAGTGAGGCAGAGAAACCGTAAGGCCCCTGGCCTTCGGTGGCGCCGGTCAACACGTGCACCTTTTCCGGCGGCACGCCTGTGGACGCGACCGACTGCGCCATGCCGTCGAGGTTGTCCAGCATCGGCTTGGCCAGCGGGTCCTGGGGCGACGCCATGCCTGCCCACAAATACGTGCGGATGGCGTCATAGCTGCCCAGCGCGTTGGTGAACTTGTCGACCACGAACATGCCTTTGTTGACGTCGGTGGCGCGGTAGCCGATCCAGTCCGGAACGAAGCCCAGCGGGTTCATCTTCTTGTCGGCGAACATTTTCGCGGTGCTTTCAGCGACTTCTTTCCACGGACTGGACGGCGTCTCTCGGGTGAACCGACGCATCAGCGGCAGCGGCATGTAGCTGGCGTTGAAGCGCCAGAGTTGGTCCGGGTGCTCGTAACCGACCGGGCCAGGCAACACCATCTTGCCCAGGCCCGGAATGTTGCGGATCAGGGTTTTTTCGACGTTGTTGAGGATCAGCTGCGCGTCGGTGCCGTAGGCCGGTTTGTGCCACAGGCGGTCAGCCTCGAGCAGCGCGTAGGCGAACCACAGGTCCGCGTCGCTGGCGGAGTTCTTGTCGATCACGCCCCATTTGCCGTCCGGCGTCTTGCCCCACAGCCAGCCAGGCAGGTTCTGCGCGATGTTGGCGCCGGCCATGTTGTCCTTGGTCCAGCGCCAGAGCTGGTCGAACGTCGCCTGATCGTTGGCGACCAGCGCGAAGAACATCCCGTAGGACTGTCCTTCGGAACTGCTCTGATCGGGGTCCATGCTCGAACCGAGCATGCGCCCGTCCTTTTGCACGAAACGCTCGGTGTAGTTTTTCCACAGCGGCCAGGTCTGCGTCGCGCAGCTCGACTGGGCGCTGGCGAAGGTCGGCATCAACGCCGCCAGCGGCAGCAGGGCGGCCAGCAGCCGTCCGGCCTTGCGCGTCGGACGTCGAGTCGAAGGCGTCTGAAGCCCTTTGAAGGTTGCATTCACAGTCATGACAGGCGCTTCTTGGCACGCGAGCGCAGGAACAGATAAAGCAGGCCGCTGACCATGAACAGGCCGCAGACCGTGACCAGCAACATCCAGATCAGGTTTTGCGACAGGGTCCATTGCACGCGCTTGAACAGGTTCAGATCGCCGACGTAATACTGATCGTCAGCCACCAGCGAGGTGATCTGCTTGCCGTTCACCACCGCCAGGCTGCCCTGGATGGTTTCCTTGTACTGATCGCCACCGATCAGCGCGTCCGTGGCATCGACCAGGCCTTCCGGCTTGCCGCTGACGATCACCACCACGCTGCGCTCGGGTTTGAGCGGTGACTGGAAGCCGGCCAGGTACGTGCTGCTGGCGGGGCCGGTGTAGGTCACGTTCAGGCGGGGTTTGCGCAGGTTGGCCTGCGGGTCCGGGCTGATCCAGTCGCGTACGCGCAGGGTCAGGTCGGACAGGGAGAAACGGTGGGTTTCGCCGGTGAAGCTCGCCGGCAGGTGCGCTGCCCACTGCGTCAGCAACGGCTGGTTGTCGCCCGACGCGAGGACCAGCAGGTCCTTGTCGCTCACCGACTGCACGTCATTGGCCTGCACCACTTTCACTGCGGTGGCCGGATAACCGGTGGACTCACCGAAGCGCCCGAGCACGGTCAGGTAAGCACCCCATTCGGCAGGGCCGCTTCTGTCCGGCATCACCACGGCGCTCTGCGAAAGGTCGGCCATGCGCGTGAACGGGAAGCCGCTGTCGTTGAACACGCCCAGGTTCGGCAGGGCGATGTAGTGGTTGTAGCCGCTCAGGTCGAGGCTGGAATCCGGGTCGATCAGACCGCGCATGTTGTCGACGATGATGTCGCGGCATTCGCCCTGCTTGATGTAGTCGAACATGAAGCGGAACTGCAACTGCGACTGCGCAGGCGCAAGGCCCAACGGCAACAGCACGCTGGCTTCGCGCGGCAGGCTGGTGTCCTTTTTCAGCAGCTCCAGCAGGTTGTCGCCACCTTTGAGATTGGTCACCGACGGCAACGGCATGGACTTCATGAAGTTGTTGTTCAGGCTGACCAGCAACGAAGAGTTGGTCGACTCCTGTTGCGGCGTGTAGCGGTATTTCAGGCTCAGCGGAACGCCCGCTTCGCGCCAGTTGAACAGGTCTGGCGGCAGACGTACCGGAATGGTGATGTTGCCTGGGTTGTAGCCGGAAACACTGAGCAGTTTGGTGTCGAGCAATTCGCCAAGCTTGACGGGGCGGTCCGACGGCAGCCAGTTCGGTGCGTCGTAAGGTTTGCGCGGCGCGAGCGGGTCGAGGCGGTCGATCGTGACGCTGTTGCCGACCAGCGATTTGCTGCCCACGGCGACGGCCGAGGCCGCAAGTTTCAGCTCGGTGGCATCGCGACCGGCGACGATCAGCAGCTTGCCGTGTGCGTCGTTGGGATTGCTCATCAACGTGACCGTGGCGCCTTTCACCGCAGGCAGCTGCAAGCCGCCGAGCTGGATGGCGTCTTTGCTCTCGATCAGGACGATGGCGTTGCCCTTGTCCGGAATCTGCCCGACATTGCTGGTGAAACTGGCACCACGGTAAGCGGCGAGGGCGCCGATCCACGACGACAGGGCGCCAGCGGCTTCGAGGGTGGCGTTGTCCGGCGTCGAAGCGAAGACGATCGGCAGGTTGACCTGACGGGCATCGCGGCGATCGAAGAACGGCAGCGGCAGAATCGCCAGATCATCCTTGAGCTGGATCGGCGAAACGTTGAGTTTTAGCTCCGAGCTGTTGTTGATCTTGGCCCACAGGCTGCTGTGCTGCGGGTCTTCGCACTGCATCGAGTAGTGACCGATGAACTGCAGGCGCAGACGGTTGAATTCAGTGATCAGGCGCGGCGGGATATCGACCACCTGCTCCTGCGGTGTGCCGGCACGCTCTTTGGGCAACGACAGGCTGGCGGCCACCTCGTCGTTGACCAGCACGTTGATCTGCGAGAGGTCTGCCAGCAGCGCCGGCGAATAGCTGTAGCGCAACACCAGTTGGGCGCCGTTCACCACTTCGTCGGCGCGGATGTCGAAGTTGACACCGTCGGCCGCTTCCACGCCCTGCAGGTTCATGGTGTCCAGTCGGCCCAGCTGCTTGAGCGTCATGTTCTGGCTGTAGCTGCTGGCTGGTGCGGGTGCGTTGGTTGCGGTCTCGGCGTGCGCAGTCTGGCTCAGGCCCGACAGGCACAGGACAGACGACGCCAGCAGCGTGAGCGGGTGATGAGGGCGGCGGGTTTCACTGCGCACGGAAAATTTGCTGATCATGACTTGTCCATAGAAGATTCGAGCGATTTCGTTTGAGCCGGTGTCCCGGTGAGGCTGTGACGCGCCTGCAGGGCGGTCGCCTTGACCAGCGCGCCCATGCCGATCAGGCCGATGGTGCTGACCTCGCGCAGGGCCGAGAGCGGGGTGTCGAGCTTGCCGCTGCCCCAACTGGTCGCCCAGGTGTCGGCGCGCGAGAAGGTCATGCGTACCAGTTCACTCTGCTGACGCAGGGTCAGCGGGTCGAACAAGGCGCCCAGGTCCTGGCCTTTGCTGAACACCACGGTGGTGTCGAACTGGCTGGTCCTGGCGTTGCGGAACAGCGAAACGCGCATCCGTTCGCCCGGCTTGACCGTCGTGCCTGGCGGCAAGCGCAGGCCCAGGCCACGCTGCGAAAAGTCCTGAGTGGTGCCGTAGACTTCGGTGCCGTCTTCCAGCTCGACCTTGACCGGCAACTCGGCGCGCACACGCGGTTCGGCACGCACCTGGCGCGTCTCACTCGCGACCGCCACCGCAGCGCTGGTGATGATCAGGTTGTAGAGCGTCCAGGCGGTGTTGATGAGCACGGTGACGGCAGTGTCCGGCGCGCCCCAGATCAGTTGATGGATGCCGAAGCCCAGGCCGGTCAGGTTCATCAGCAGCAGCACGATATAAGGACGTGCGAGCTTCCAGTCGAAGAAGTCCTTGTCGATAATGCCGCCCTTGTCGGTGACGTTGAAGCCGCCGAACTTGGGGTTGACCAGCGCCATCAGCACCGGTGGCATGATGTACCAGGCCAGCACCGTCTCGTAGACCTCGTTCCAGAACGAATGCCGGAAACGCCCCTGAATGCAGGAGTTGGTCAGGTTGGAGTGAAACAGGTGCGGCAGCACGTACGCGGTGATCATCAGCGCCGAGGCGTGGAAAATCTCGGCGCCGAAGATCAGGTAGGCCAGTGGCGCGGTAAGGAAGGTCAGGCGCGGCAAGCCATAGAAGAAGTGCAACATGGCATTGGCGTAGCAGACGCGTTGACCCAGGTTCAGGCCTTTGCCGAACAGCGGGTTGTCGAGGCGGAAAATCTGCGCCATTCCGCGAGCCCAGCGAATCCGCTGGCTGATGTGGCGTGACAGGCTTTCAGTCGCAAGACCGGCTGCCTGGGGAATTGCGAGATAGGCGGTGTTGTAGCCGGCGCGGTTGAGCTTGAGCGCCGTATGGGCGTCCTCGGTCACGGTTTCTACGGCGACACCGCCGACTTCTTCCAGCGGCTTGCGGCGCAGAATCGCGCACGAGCCACAGAAGAACGTCGCGTTCCACAGGTCGTTGCCGTCCTGAACCAGCCCGTAGAACAACTCACCTTCGTTCGGTACGGCACGGAACGTGTTGAGGTTCTTCTCGAACGGGTCAGGGGAAAAGAAGAAGTGCGGCGTCTGCAGCATCGCCAGCTTCGGATCCTTGAGGAACCAGCCCATGCCGATCTGCAGGAAAGAGCGGGTCGGCACATGGTCGGCGTCGAACATGGCGATGTATTCGCCATCGGTGACTTTCAGCGCCGCGTTGAGGTTGCCCGCTTTGGCGTGATGATTGTTGTCACGCACGATGTAGTTGACACCGATGGCCTGACAGAAACGGCGAAACTCGTCGCGACGGCCATCATCGAGAACGTGGATGCGCAGCTTTTCTTTGGGCCAGTCCATCGCCTGAGCCGCGAAAATGCTCAGTTTCACGATGCTCAGCGCTTCGTTATAGGTCGGAATGAACACATCCACCGTCGGCCAGTCGCTGGGGTCGCCGGTCAGCAGCACCGGTTGACGCCGCAGCGGCCAGGCGGTCTGGACATAGCCGAAGATCAACACCACCAGGGCGTAGATTTCGGCGAGCACCAGGCCATAGCCGAACATGATGTCCAGCCAGCCTTCGAAACCCAGCGTGTCGGTCAGGCGCCAGTACATGTAGCGCAACGAGGCGACCAGCGACATCACGATCAACGCCAGGATCGGCAGGCGACCGGGAAGGCGTTTGATGAACAGCGCGGAACAGAAACACAGCGCCGCGAACAGGCACTGGGTATAGAGGTCAAGCGGCGCGCTGATGATGCTGATCAGCAGCAGCGCCGCGATGATCGAACCGACCAGAATCAGCGTACGGCGTACCGCGCGAGGCCACTGGCTGACGCGGTTGAACAAACCATTGGCGCGCAGTTCCGGGCGCCCCGGGGAGTGGGGCGTGGGATTTGTAACTTGGGTCATGACAAATAGGGCTCTTGCGTGCCTTCCATGAGAAGTTCGCAAAGCGAACCTGCGATGTCGAGGGTGTCCTGGCAGCCTCGGGTGCTTGGGGTGTGCGCCAGCGGATTGCGGTCGTACGCCAATGATTCACTGATGAAGTGATCCTGACGGATCACGCCCAGCAGCTGATTGCCTATTCTTTTCTTCAGCAGATCGCACATGTCGAGGCTGAACTGGCGGGACGTGTCCAACTGGTTGATGACGACTTTGCACTGCGCGGCATTTTCCCGTTGCAGGTAAGGCGCGAGCAGCCTGTCCATCTGGTTGTAACTGGTGTAGGACGCCGCGTCGGCGAGGGTCACGACCACCACCAGGCTGGCAACCTCCAGCACCTGATTCAGGTACACCGTGGCGCCGGGCGGCGTGTCGATCACAACGGTGTCCTGCTCACCCAGATTCATGGCTTCCAGGCAGCGGGCCAGCCACAGGTGATCGTTTGCGAGCAGTTGTTCGAAATCCACGCGTTCCTGGTCGGTGGTCACACCGTAGGCCAGGCACTGGCTGCCGGCATAACCCTTGCGAGCAATGTCGCGCCAGTCGGCGTTGCGCTGGCTGGCCTGAGCGATGCCTGGCCATTGTTCATTGCCGCCAAGGTGCAGGCACAACGAATTCTGCGGGTCGAAGTCGATGGCGAAGGTGCGACCGCCGGGGCGTTTGATCGCACTGGCCAGCGCGCCGGCCAGCGTACTTCGGCCCGCGCCGCCTTTGTTCGACACCACCGCGATGACGCTGGCTTCAAGGTGTGGTCTGGACGATTGCGCCGAGCGTTCAGCGACGGGCGAGCCGTCGCGGTGCTGCTCGATTTCGTTCAACAGGCGGCTGAGCGCTGTGGAACCGGCCGCCGCAGGCAACGCAGCCAGCAATGGCTCGTCCACGCGCACTTCGTCCGCCCCGACAGTCGCAGGCATTTCATCGATGCGGGGTATATCCCCAGCATTTTCAGAGGTAGGTTCCTCGCCAGGAACGCTTTTCAACGCCGCAGAAAAGGGCGTGGCCATTTCTTCGGTGTACTCGTAGCGGGGTTCGATCTCGCGATAAAACTCAGCGCTACTCCCGAATCTGCTGAACAAATTCGCAATATCGTCAGAACGGTGCATATAGGTATCCCTTCCCGGAAATGGGTTCGTACAACAATGAAGGGAATTGCTAGCCCAACTGCGCACTCCATGAAACATTACGCAACTTCGTGCGTGATATCAATATGATGTTGCCCCGTATTGCTGTCTAATTGATTTTTTCAAAATCTCGAAACTTTAAGCCAAGAATTTGGCGCTAAAACGGCGTGCGATAGAAACGCGTCGCGCCTGCGCCATTCGAGCAGTTGATTTGCCTGCATTTTGGCGCGTAAGGCGTGCAAGTCTGTGGGGTGCGCAGGGTGGGAGTCGGTCAAGGAGGGCGAATTGGCGACGTGTCGCCGCTTGTAAAGTCGCTGAAACAGATCCACTCAATTGAGTGTTCACGGGTCAAACGTTCATCGATCCCGACGAAATCGCTCACGACGAAGCACGTTCAGTCACAACTAATAAATGCCGTCACAGGGGCGTATTCAACTTGCCGTTTTATAAGACGTGACGGGGCGCTGTCGAATAGAGCTGTGCCACGACATCAAGTAACTTCAATAAGTTTCGTTGTGCGTTCAAGTTTTTTATAAATGCGCGTAATGCGTTGTCTCAGCTGGGGTTCAAGCGCAATGGCGTCGGCGGTATTGTCCGGGCGATTGCCCATGAACGCGCTTGAAGGCAACGCCGAACGCGGCATCGGACAGGTAGCCCAGCGAGTCGGCCACTGTTGAGACGGTGTCCACGCCGTTGCACAGCCGCGAAGCCGCCACCTGCATGCGCCATCGGGTGGCATATTCCACCGGTGTCTGGCCGACGCGGGTTTTGAACAACGCCGCAAAGCCCGAACGCGACATGCAGGCGATCGCCGCCATTTCCGCCAGTTTCCAAGAATGCGCCGGTGCGCCGTGCACCGCCCGCATCACGTTGGCAATGGCCGGTTCCCGCAGGCCACCCAGCCAGGTCAGCTCGGCCAGGTCAGCCGTGACAATGTGGTGGCGCAGCGCATGGACGAAAATCAGCCTGAGCAAGTCGTTGCACATGGCATAGGCGCCGGCTTGCGCGGATTGCCATTCCCGGTCCAGTTCGTCCAGCAACCAGGCAAAGGAGGTGGCACCGCTCGCGCGGGCCTCGATGATGATCACCGGCGGCAGCCACTCCAGCAGATCAGCCGCACCAGGGCTGACCAGCGACACGCTGCCGCCCAAGAGTTCGACGTCATTGCCCACGCCGTAGACGGCAGACGAACCGGACTCCGCGAACACCTCGGAGGCGTTGATGGGCTGCATGTCAGCCGCGCTCGACAAGACAAACGGCGTGCGCGACACCACAAAACAGTCCCCGGCGCGCAGGCGACGCGCAGGCTGGTCAGGAACGCGCAGCCAACATTCACCGCGGCGCACGACATTGAATTTCAATTCGATGGGCTGAAAGCGTAACGCCCAGTCGCCGCCCGCTTGCAGCCGGACCGAACAGGCAGCGCGCAGACCTGAGAGGGCGAGCACGTCAGAGAGCGGGTCGGACAGTGGATTCTGGATGATCACGATAGAAAACCGGACTATTTGAGCTGTTTCGTCCAGCGATAGTAGCCAAGAATCGACGCTTCAGAAAGACGCGGAGAGACTTCATGATCACCCTTCAATCCCCCCTTGAATCCTCCTTCGACGCCGCCAGCACCGCTGCCGAAGTCATGGCCGGTGTCGACTTGCGCGGGAAACTGGCAATCGTCACCGGCGGCTATTCCGGCCTGGGCCTGATCACCGCTCGACACTTGGCCGCGGCTGGCGCCCGGGTCATCGTGCCGGCCAGAGACCCAAAGCGGGCGGGCGCCGCACTGGCTGGCATCGACGGCGTATTGGTCGAGCCGATGGACCTGATCAGTGCGGACTCGGTGAGTGCGTTTTGCGCCCGGGTTGTCGGCCGAGGTCAGCCTGTTTCATTGCTGATCAACTGCGCCGGTGTCATGGCGTCGCCGCTTGCCCGTGACGCCGAGGGGCATGAGAGCCAGTTTTCAATCAATCATCTGGGGCATTACCGCCTGACGTGCGGGCTATGGCCGGCATTGGTCGCAGCGGGGTCCGCGAGGGTGGTGGCCGTGTCGTCCCGCGGGCATCAGATCGCAGGTATGGACTTCGACGACACTGACTTCCAGCGCCGGCCGTACGACAAATGGGTCGCTTATGGTCAGTCCAAGACCGCCAACGCGCTGTTCGCCATGGCACTGGACACGCGCGGTCGTGAGCAGGGCGTCCGTGCGTTCTCGTTGCACCCGGGGCAAATCCTGACTGACCTGGCGCGGCACTTGAGCAGCAGCGAGATCGAAGCGTTCGACGTGTTCGACGAGAACGGCCAGCACAAGGTCGATCCGCAGGCTGGCCTGAAAACCCTGGAACAAGGCGCAGCGACCGGGCTTTGGTGTGCCACCAGCCCCGCGCTGGAGGGCAAGGGCGGCGTGTACTGCGAGGATTGCAACATCGCGCCGGTCAATCAGTCGGATATCGGCCGCAAAGGCGTGGCGCAATGGGCGTCCGACCCCGACGCGGCCGAACGCCTGTGGCAGCTGTCGCAGCAATGGACGGGGCTGAGTCTGGCCAAGTCCCGTGAGATGGAAAGGTGAACGGCCGTTGATGGCCGTCCGCGCTGAGGCACAGGGGCGACAAAATGCGCTATGCCTCGCTGTCTACCGGCTCAGTGCACCCGATCGACAGCCGCCGAAGGCGCCTGCCTCCACGTTGTAGGGGAGGCAGGCGCCTTGTCGACGGGCTATCAGGGGGTGACGCTGGCATTAAGGGGCATCGATGCCATTGTCGCCACATCCAAGATCAGGCCTCGGTAGAGCCGTAATCCGGATAGCTGGAATAGCCCTCGGCGCCTTGGGTGAACCAGGTGCTCGGGTCGTCTTGCGAGAGTGGTAACTGGTCTCTCAAGCGCGCTGGCAAGTCCGGGTTGGCGATGAACGGACGACCGAAGGCGATAGCGTCCGCCAGCCCGGATTCAACCGCCGCCTGCGCCCGGGCAACGTCGTAATCGGAGTTGAGGATCAACACGCCCTTGAAAGCCCGGCGAATGGCCGGCGCCATTGGTGGCCGTTCCGACGCGCCGAATGTGCCATCCATGGGCGGTTCGCGCAGCTCCAGATGAGCGATCCCGATATCGGACAGCACCTGGGCGGCGCGAACGAACAACGGTTCCGGGTCACTGTCGCGCACGCCCTGATCATGACTGCCCGGCGACAGGCGAACGGAAGTCCGGTCCGCGCCGATGACCTCGGCCACCGCCTCGGTGACTTCCTTCAAGAGCCGAATCCGGTTGTCGATCGATCCCCCATAGCCATCGGTGCGGAAATTCCCGCTGTCACGCAGAAACTGGTCGATCAGATAGCCGTTGGCGGCATGAACCTGCACCCCGTCGAAGCCGGCTTCGATGGCATTGCGGGTTGCCTGGCGAAACTGCTCGAGCAAGGCAGGGATTTCATCGGTGCCCAGCGCCCTTGCCGCGCTGTAGGGTTGCTTGCCGGCATAAGTGTGTGCGAGGCCAGGCGCGGTGGTGACGGATGCCGATACCGGCTGCCCGCCTTGCAGGAAACTGGGGTGCACGACCCGGCCCATGTGCCAGAGTTGCGCGACGATTCGTCCGCCTCTGGCATGCACCGCATCGGTGACGCGTTTCCAGCCGGCAATCTGCTCGCCGGACCAGATGCCGGTGGCGTACGCCCAACCCAGCCCTTGCTGACTGATGCCGATCGCCTCGGAGATGATCAGTCCGGCGCTGGCGCGTTGTGCGTAGTAGTCGATCATCATCTCGGTGGGCACGTGCTCACGGGTGCCACGGCCTCGGGTCATCGGGGCCATGAGAATGCGATTGGGCAACGAGAGGGCGCCCATCTGCAGGGATTGGAACAGCGAAGTCATTGGCAGAATCTCCTGAGTCATTTGCATGGGGCGTTTCAAACCAGGCGGGCGCCGCCGTCGATGTTGAGCACCGCGCCGTTCATGAAGGTGTTGGCCATCAGAAACACCACGGCGTTGCCGGCTTCCTCAGCCGAACCTAAGCGGTGCAGAGGCAGTGTCTGTTCCAGCGACGCCACGAACGCATCACGCCCTTCGCCCAGCGCCTTGCCCAGAATCGGTGTGTTGATCGGACCGGGAGAGAGCGTGTTGACGCGCACTGGCGCAAGCTCCAGCGCCATGCCGCGGGCCATGGCCTCCATGGCGGCCGAGGCTGCGGCCAGCACCGCGGTGCCATAGGCGTTCGGACGGTCGGCGAGGTTGCCGGAAATGAAGGTGATCGAGCCGCTTTTCGACAGCTTGTCGCCCAACGCCCGGATCGCGTGGATGGACGCCCAGATGCGCTCTTCGAATGCGCGGCGCAGGTGATCGATGTCGGCATCCAGCACGCGGCCTGCGACGAAGCTGCCCGCCAGCAGCACCAGATGATCGACGTGGGCGATGTCCGAGACCGCCGCGTAAATGGCTTCACTGCGAGTGACGTCAGCTGCGCGCCAGCCTGCCAGGCCATGTGCTTCAGCGGCTTGTCTGGCACGTTCGGCGTTCGAGCCGATGACGATCACCGCCGCGCCAGCGGCTTTTGCCTGAATGGCAGCGGCGAGGCCGATGCCGGATGTCCCGCCAAAAATCACGACGGTCTGGTCTTGCAGATTCGAGGGAAGCAGCGGGGCAGCGGAAGTGTGGGTCATGTCGATCTCCTTGGAACGCCGAAGTGGCGTGCGATGGAGGTGAGATTAAAGCGTGACGTACAGATTGATAATTGGGCCGCAAGTCGCTTTACTAGTGCCATGAAGGAACAAATGGGTTTAGAGCGTTTAACCGGCCTGATCGCGTTCGCGCGCGCAGCGTCCCTGGGCAGCTACACCGCAGCTGCGCGGGCGTTGTCCGTGTCTCCGTCGGCCATCAGCAAAAGTGTTCAGCGGCTGGAGGAGCACTTTGGTCTCAAGCTCTTCACCCGCACGACGCGGTCATTGACGCTGACGCCGGAGGGGCGTGATCTGTTCGAGCGGGCGATGCGCATCCTGCATGAGGTCGAGGGGATCGATCAGGCCGCCGTGGCCTCGCGGGCAGAGCCCTCCGGCACGCTGAAAATCACCGCTCCTTTGCCCATCGGCCTGAACATCCTTGCGCCAGCGCTGCCGCGATTCCGCGAGCGTTACCCCAACGTCACCCTCGACCTGCGCCTTGGCGATCAGTATTCGGACATCATCGAACAGGGCATCGACGTCCTCATCAGGGTCGGGCAATTGTCGGACTCACGGCTGATCAGCCGTCATCTGGGTCCGCACCGCACCGGCGCATTCGCCTCGCCGCGTTACCTCGAACGCAAAGGCACGCCGCGTCACCCGTCGGAACTCAGCGAACACGACTGCGTGAATTTCCGTTATCAGAGTTCCGGGCAGGCGCTGCGCTGGACGTACAACGAAGGAGAGCGTTCGCAGGAGGTCATCCCCGAGGCGGGCATTACCATTGACTTGAGCGATGCGGTCGCAGCGACGATGGCGGCGGACGGCGGCATCGGCATCACCCCGAATTACGTGGCCGCGCCTTATGTCCTGCGCGGCGAACTGGTGCCGGTGCTGCCGCAATTGATCATGGAGCGGTTTCCGATCACTGCGCTGTGGCCGGAAAGCCGCAGGGGCAGCCCGAACGTGAAGGCGTTCCTGGCTTTTCTCGCCGAGGTCTTCCCGTCGCCGGCACCTTGGGATCAGGCGGTGGCCGCAAACATGCCAGGGGCTGACTGAGCTGAGCGATCGCTGGAGTCGCACGGCTTGAGCGCGACTTGAATAACGGATGGCTCCAACCTGGGCCAAGGATCCGCCCCCTGCGCGGCGTTCAGAACATGCCGCGAACGCCCCGTTTGAACGAAGCATGCAAGGTGCCAGTCGTAACAGCACAATCGTCATCGAGAGTTCTGGCCCATGGTTTTTCGTTCTGCCGTTTATGCCGGCCTGTGGGCCCTGGTCATCAGTTCTGCGGCCCAGGCGCAAGAGCCGCTGCGTATCGAGAGCCTGAAACGGTGCGGTGATCTGCTGGACAGTCAGCATCAACAGTGGTGCCTGAACGTTCAGGGAATGACCGCGCAAACCCCGACCCTTTACCTCGATAGTCAGCCGCTGTCGGCCACCGCTGTCGAGCGCGACGGCGACCGGTTGCGCGTGCAGGTCGACAGCCATGGACGCCAGAGCGGGCCGCTCTATCTCAAGGACGGGCCACGGTCGAGCAACGCGACCTGGCTGACGCTGCGCAACAGTCACGTGGTTGCCGCTGGCCCTGACGAAGTCGCGAAGAACATGGACGGCCTGACCACCTACGTCGATCTGGTCAGTGTGGTGATCGAGGAAGATCATGACGGACGTCCCGAGGCTGAAAGGCTGGCGAAGAAATACGGCGCAAAAGTGGTCGGCAGCATCGCGCCGTTGAACCTGTATCAGTTGCGTCTGCCCGCCAGGGATCTGGTGCAGCGCGACGCGCTGGTGCTGCGTCTGGGCAGCGAAACCAGTGTCGATGCGGTGGTCATCGAGGAGTCGGCTGCGGAGAAAACCGAAGAGGGCGTCAGTCCTGCTCCAGACCCGGCCAGGCCGTCGGTGGACTCCGATGAATGGGCGGCCAACCGCTTTCTCGACGCGGTGAATTATTACCGGCGACGTATTCCGGCCCGGCAGGCGCCGATTCAGCCGCAGCCGATCCGGGTGGGACTGATCGAGCGCGACGTTGATTTCGACACCGCCGACTTCGCCGAGTACATGGGTGACTGTGCGCCGCCGCGCACCTGCGTGTATGCCCGAGATTCGCAGAAGCCGGACGCTCATGGCACCACCGTCGCCGGTATTCTCGCGGCTCACTGGGACGATGGCGGCAACACCGGATTTCTGCGTGGGCTGGACAAGGCCGGCGGCGGTTTCGACGTCATCGTGGAGCGCAACTCCGATGCGGGCATAACGGCCAATATCGCCGCCTCGGTGAATCTGGTGGAGGACGGCGTGCGGGTGCTCAACTGGAGCTGGGGCATTCACCGGATCGGGGCGAAAAATGTCGACGGCGATGACGTGGATTCCTTGCTGCGCTCGGGCATCGCGATGGGCGGCTACGAAGAGCTGCTCGAAGAGTTTTTCCTGTGGCTGCGCAAAGCGCATCCGGATGTGATCGTGGTTAACTCCGCCGGCAACGGGTCGTCTTTTTCCGGCACGGATGAATACCGTCTGCCATCGTCTTTCGTGACCGATCAGCTGTTGGTGGTCGGTGGCCACCAGCGCAGCGGGCAAGCCGACGTGCCCGTGGACGCGCCCACATATGCGGTGAAGCGCAGTTCCTCCAACATCGATATGCGCGTCGATATCACCGCGGCCGCATGCGTTCATGCCTCCACCGTCAAGTCCGGCGAGACAGGCGCGGTGCACTGCGGAACGTCGTACGCCACGCCGATGGTCACCGGCCTGCTGGCGGCCATGCTGTCGATCAATCCGCAGCTCACGCCCGAGCAGCTACGCATGCTGCTGCGGCGCAGTGCGATGGCCATTGGCGACAATTATGACTTCGAGCCCATGGACGCCGAAGACCTGACGGCACCGATCCTGCCCTCCGAACGCGGCTTCCGGCTCGACGACAAAGACGTGGGCCGATCCGCGCGCCTGGACATGCAGAAAGCGCTGGACCTGGCAGTGGAAAGCCGCGGCCGCGTGCGCTGAACAATAGGCTCACCCAGGGATGCGCCTGCCGCCCCTTGCGAGCGGCAGCCAGCCTTTGTTTGAACCTAGAGCGTCGGTTTGATCAGTTGCAGCTGCTGACGATAGTCATCGGTCACCTGACGCGCCTGACTGTTGCTGGTCACGACGCGCGGGGTGATCAACACGATCAGCTCAGTGCGTTTCTTGCTTTTGCTGGTGCTGCCGAACAACCAGCGCAAACCCGGCACACGCCCCAGATACGGCACCGAAGAAGCGGTGTCGCTGTTGTCCTGCTTGATCAGGCCGCCGAGCAGTACGGTCTGACCGCTCTGCACGGCAACCTGCGTCGACACCGAACGGGTGGAAATGCGCGGGTTGCCATTGCTGTCCGAGGCGGCCGTGTTGTCGGCGTCGCTGACTTGCTGCTGAATGTCCATGTAGACGAGTCCGCCTGGATTGACGCGCGGCACGACATCCAGAATGACCCCGGTCTGCACGTATTCGACGCTGCTCAGCGTGGTGTTTGAGACGTTCGTGTTGACCGTGGTCTGACTGATGGGAATGTTGTCGCCCACCTGAATCTGCGCCTGCTGGTTGTTCATCACCACCAGCGACGGGGCCGACAGCACTTGCGTGCGGCCATTGGTTTCCAGCGCGTGCAGCGCCACCTGAAGATTGTTGCTGACGAACGAGTAAAACAACGCGTCGGTGGCGCCCAGGCCGGCGCCGCCGCCACCCAGCGCACCCTGACTGCCGGAGGCGTTGGCGACGGTGGTGCTGGACGAGTTACCGGCCAGTTTGCCCAGATACCATTGCACGCCCAGGTCCAGTTCGCCGCTGAGATTGACCTCCAGAATGCGCGTTTCGATCTGCACCTGCATGGGGGCATTGTCCAGCCGTTTGATGGCCGATTCGATCTCCGCCCACTGCGCCGGACGGGTGCGGATCAGCAACTGGTTGCTGCTTTTCTGCGCGGTAATGCGCGTGCTGTCGTCCAACCGCTTGCTGGCGCCGGACTGCGTGTCGGCGGTTTCGCTGTCAGTGCCTTCGACCCCGCCGGCATCATCATCGGCACCTCCATCCTCGCTTTCCATCGCCTCGTCGCTCTGCTGCAACGTACCTTGCTGATTGCCGTTGCTGCCGTTCAGTCCCATCCCGGACGAGACGCCTGAACCCATCCCTGAACCCATGCCCTGGCCCGTGCCGCTGAGCCCCATCGCGCCACTGCTGCCATTGAGCGAGGACAATGAGCGGGTGCGCAGGCCGGGTGCCACCCGGGCGGCACTGTCATCCTTGATCTGTCCGTTGCCGTAGATCTGGCGCAGGTATCGGGCCAGATCGGCAGCCTTCATGTTGCGCACGTCATAGACGTACATCTGCGGCTCGTTGCCGCCGCCTTCGTCAATGGTGTGAATCCAGTCGCCGACCTCGCTCAGATAGCGCGGCTGCGCGGAAATCGCCACCACCGAGTTGGTGCGGTCGATGGGCAGAAAACGCACCATGCCTGCCATCGGCATCCCGCTGTCCGGACCGAACATTTTCTTCAGTTCCGGCATCAGTTCGCCGACGGTGGCCCGCTGCAGGCCATACACGGCGATCGACATGCCCTTGAGCCAGTCGACGTCGAAGGTGTCGATGGTGTCCTGATAGTTCGCCAGCTCATCCGGCGTACCGGCCAGGCTCAGCACATTGCGGCCGGGGTCGACCAGCAGGAAGGCGTTATCCCGCGCGAAGGGCTTGAGCAGCTTCTGCATTTCGGTGGCCGAGATGTAATGCAGGGGGAACAGCCGCGCCGACAATCCGCTGGAAGGCCGCGCCACGGGCATCTCGGGCACCAGCTTGCCGGCCACCGCCTGATTGGCGGGCAGGATCACATAGCGCTCGCCCTGGCGAATCATCGCGTTGTCGGTCCAGGACAACAGGGTTTCCAGAATCGACAGCGCCTGCTGCTTGTTCACAGGTCGGGAGGTGGAGAAGCTGACGTCACCTTTAACGCCCTGGGCGATGCTGTAGTTTTCGTGCAGCAGGTCGCCCATCACGCTGTTGATGACCGCTTCGATGGGCTGATTGGTGAAGTTGAAGACGATATCGCCGTCTGCCTGCGAGGGGCCGCGGGAGCCCGCCGCAGGGGCCGGACTGTGCACGAAGGTCTGGCTGCCCCGGATGATCTGCTGGCGCGGCACCGTTCTGGCGGTCGCGTTGCTCTGGCTCGGCATCGGTTCAGGTTCGGCCAGCGGCGGACGCTGCGAGCCGGTGCCATCGAGTGCTTCCTGCATCAGCGCCGGGTCGTTGTCGAAGTGCTCCGGCGTGGTGGCGCAACCGGCCAGCGCGACAGCGGTGGCCAGGCACAACAGAGGGCTGCGCAAACGGGGAAACTCAAGGTAGCGATTGTTCATGGTCTGGGTACGTCTGGAAGGGTAATGAGAGGCGCTTTCGAAGGCGCTGGAAGACGAAGCAGGGGCAGGCGCAATTCGCGGGTCTGTCCCTGATGGGTAAACGTGGCGTTTTGCGCGGTGGCGCCGGTCAGGGTCCAGCCGTTATCCAGCGTGCTGCCGACGGCCAGTTTCAGGTTGCGTTTGTCCGACATGCGCAACAGGACCCATTGGGCCTGTCCGTCGATCACCACGCCGCTGAGGGCGACGCCGTCGAGTGAGGACGCCTGATTTTTGCCAGTCACCTGATCCGGCTTGCGGTCAGGACTGAACATCGACTGCTGCCACGTCAGCGCCAGGGTCTGAGTCGGCATGGGCGCGATCGTCGGCGCTCGGGCGGCGGATGCGACGGCACGGGCTTCGCCTGCGGGCAGCCAGTTCACGCTCTGGCCGGCGCCCATTGCCAGACTGATCGCCAGCGCACTCAGCAAAGCGGCACCTGCGCCCAGGACGAGTGAAAGTCGGTCGAACCTCATGCTTCAGGCTCTCCCTCAGGTGCAGGTGCAGGTGCAGGTGCAGGTGATGCAGATCTGGCCTGCGACGGTGCCGGCGCCTGTTGCAGATAGCCGCGCAGCAGCAGATGCACCTGCAAACGCCCGGCACCGCCGGTGGCGGGCGCATTCGTCGCCCGGCGCAGGCTGAGGTTGTCGATGAACAGAAACGGCTGCCCGTATTCGAAGTCGTGCAGCAGACTGGCCAGCGGTTCCATGGCGCAATCCAGCGTCAGGCTGACCTTGACCTGACGATAGGGCTCGGTGCTGTCTTGCTCGGGGGTGATCGGCATGCGTTGCGTCACCTGACAGCCCGGCCCCTGATCGGCGTGGCCTCTGACCAGATCGAGGCTGCGTTGCATCAGGTCGGCAGCCACCGCACTCGGGTCTTCACCGGGCAGCAGGCTGGTGCGGCTGGCCGGGTCGCGGCGGGCGGCGTTCAATTGCTGCTCCAGGCTGTCGCGCTGTTGCAGGACGCCGGCGTACCGCTGTTGCTGCGTGCGGAGGGCATCGGCCTGCTCGTCGAGGGCATTCAGCGGATCGAGGAACCAGCTTTGGACCAGCAGCCACCACGCCGCCCACAGCAGCAACGCCAGAACGATCAGTGCCGCGCCACGGCGTTCCCGCGGACTCAGTTCACGGCGCATCGGCGGCCTCCTTGCGCAGCTGCGCACGCAGGGAAAAGCGCTCTTTGCCGGTCTGGGCGTCGGGCTGGATGGTGCCCTGGAACTGCGCGTCACTTAAGGTCTTGCAGTCCTTCATGCGGGTGATCAGCGCGCTCGCTCTGGCGCTCTGCCCGGAAAGGGAAACGGCACCGCCCTCGGTAATTTCCATCTGTTCGACCCAGGTGTCGGCGCCCAGGCATCCGGTGAGGTCCACCAGCACACTGGACAGCGTTGGCTGTGCCGCTTTTTGCCGCGCCAGATAACGCGCGGCGCCCTGAGTGTTGATCAGTTCACGCCGAAGATGCTGCACCTGTTGCACCTGCTGGCGTTGCTCGTCGACAGTCCGCTGCATCGCTTCGACCACGGCCGTGCGGGCATCCAGCCAGAGCACCATGCAGCCGATCAGCAACGCGCCACAAAGCAAGGCCAGATAACCCGGCAATCGTGCGCGGCCCAGGCGCGGCGGTTTCTGCCCGGCCGGCAGCAAGTCGACGCCCAGACGCTCGCCGCAAGCGTCGCGGCCATCCACGCACTGCAGCGCCAGGCCCTGTGCCGTGCACGCATCGAGTGCCGGTTGCAGCCGTTCGCGCAGGATGGCCACCAGCAGCACGTGCATCAGCGCGCCTTGCTTGCCGGTCACCCGCGCGACGTAATGCAACTGATCACGGGGGTAGGGCGTGTACTTGTCCAGCTCGAAGCCGATGACATTGTGCAGGTCGCGCAGGGCGGCGGTCGGCAGCGACAGCGTCTGGACCAGCGTCATGCTGGCCGGCAACACCAGAATCAGGCGCTCATCGTCGCCTGCATGAACCTGACCCGCCAGCGGCCAGTCGATCAGCCGCTCACGTACCGGGGGCAACAGTCGCGCACGGGCAGCGGCGGGCAGCATCGCTTGCAATTCGCTCAGCCAGGCGTGCCACAACTGCTGTGCCCGGCTGCCGCGCCAGTGGCTGTCCAGCCGGGACTGGAATAGCGCGAGCCGTTTGAAAGATAGTGGTTTCATTCTTGCCAGCGCAGGACCCGATAAGGCCTCACACCCTCCTTCGATGGATTCAATAACAGCGTGACGCTCAGCGTCGTGCCAAAGCCGCCGGGCAAGGTCGCCCGGCTTTGTACGGTGATGACAGGGCCCGCGTCGTTGGCGATCGCGCCGCCTTGAGGCAGGTTCAGCGCGCGGCGCAACCAGGGCGAGGCCAGCCGCGCATCCGGCGCAGGCAGGCCGCTCCACAACGTCAGGTGGGCGCTGGTGCACAGGTAGACCTGTTGGTCCATGGCCGGCAGTTCGCGGACTTCCTCCAGTGTGCGCAACGGTGCACGATCACCACCACGGCGCTGATTCAATGCCTGCGAGAGCTGCGCGGACTGCTCGGCCGACCCACCGCACGCCTGCACCAACCGGGCGAACGCATCGACCGGCGCGGCATTGACGTCCAGCTTCCCGGCTTCGCTGGTCAGGCTCACCGCCAGCGAGGCCTCGTCGAATCGCAGTGCGTGCGGCTGACCGTCGGCGAGCCAGCGACGTTGCGGGTCGCGCTCCAGTTGCGCCGTGACCGCCATCGCCACGCCCGCTTCGGCAGCCAGCAGCGCCTGGGTGTGCTGGCGCTGCCAGAGCGCCTGCCGGTTCTGCAGATGCACCCAACCCAACAGGCCTGCGAGCAGGGTGCCGAGCAGTGCCAGCACCCAGAGCACGAGCAGCAGCGCTACGCCGCGTTGCGTCTTCATAACGCCCGCGCCTCTGACGACAGGTCCAGGCGCAGGTCGATGCTCTGCAGCGGCCAGGGCACCGGCCCGGCCAGTTGGGCACCGATGCGCACGCTTATCGGCAGCCGTCCGGGCCAGGGCCAGTGATCCAGCCAGTCGGTTGCGCCGCCCTCAGGGGATACGCCCCGGTAGCTGAACTGCACGGCGTGCACCTGGTGCATCAGCACCTGCGGTTCTTGCGCGGGCAGCAAGCGCTGGTCCTGCAGACGCTCCAGGCTCACTTGCAAGCGCTGTCCTGCCGCCAGCGTCACGCTGTACCGATACAAACCGCCGCCCAGCGTGGTCATCAACGGCGCGTAGAAACGCATGCTGCGCGGCTCGCCGATGAACACCGCAGGCTGCGCGACCCCCGGTTCGCCTGACGCCAGCGGCAAGGCCTGACCGATGACATGACGCAGGAAATTCTGCGTCGACCGCACTTCGTCCAGGCGCGTGCTGTAACGTTCGGCTTTGCCCATCGCCCGATTGGCGCCGGTGATCGCGCCTGCTATCAGGGTCAGCAAGACGCCGAGCAGGCTCAGCACCACCAACACCTCAAGCAAGGTGAAGCCTCGCGTGCGGCGGTTCATGGGCGGGCTCCGGAGCCCGCGCTGCGGACCTGCAACGTGCTGTAGTGCGCGTGCCGGCTGCCGTCGCGGACTTCCAGGTCCAGCCGCCAGGTCTTCACCGGCGCATCAGCGACCGGCAGCGCGCTGACGTTCAATGTCCATTTCACGCCAGACCATTGCCCCTCGCTGACACCCGGTTGCAGGCGGCCGGCGATGGCCTCGTCCATCAGCGAGCGTGCGGTCAGGCTCAGCAGGTCACTGCGTTGCGCCTGTTGCAGGGCGCGCGCGCTCTGCCCGAAAGCCACCACCAGTACGCTGCTGCACACCGCCAGCACGGCGAGGGCAGCGAGCATTTCCAGCAGGGTGAATCCGTGCTCGCGGCTCAATTGAGCGTGCGCAACTGAACGTTGCCGGTCAGCCAGTTAATGTCGACCCGCCAGTGCTTGTCGCCCCGGCTCAGCAGCAAGTGGCCGCCACTGGAGCCGCCGTCCGGATAGAACTCGAACGCCGCGCCCAGTCCGTCGGCGGTCTGCAACTGCACGTGCATGTCATCGGGCAGGTGGCGGACCGCTTGCAGCGGTGCCTGAAACCGGCCGTTCTTTAGGTCGAAACGGGTCTGCGCCGGTTGCCCCGTGACAATCGCCTGCACCCTGGCCGCGCGCAGCGCCTGGACCACCTCGCTCAAGGCACGCCGTTCGCCGGCGCTGTGCAGACCTTTGCCCACGCCGAAGCCCACCAGTGCGATGCTGATGCCGATCAGCACGATCACCACCAGCAATTCGAACAACGTGAAGCCGCGGGTGCGGGGCAGGGCGCGCATGTTATTCCCAGTTACCGAGGTCGGCTTTATAGCCGTCGCCGCCTGGCTGGCCGTCCTGGCCGAAGAAGATCAGGTCGAAGCTGCCGTGCTCGCCCGGGAAGCGATAACCGAAGGGATGACCGAACGGATCCTTTAGGTCCGACTGCTTGGCGTAAGGGCCTGCCCAACCGGTCGCATTCGCGGGTTTGGTGACCAGCGCCTGGAGGTTGGCCGGCGGTGAGCCGACATCCAGCCCGTAGCTTTCGATTTTCATGCTCAGGCTGGCCAGTTGTGCCTTGCCGGCGCCGTACTTGCCCTTGTCGACGTTGCCGCCGACCTGCCGCACGACGATGGTTGCCACGATGCCGAGCAAGACGATCACCGCCAGCATTTCCAGCAGGGTGAAGCCGCCTTGGCGACGGCCAGGGGCAGATTTGAATCGAGTCATGTGTATTTCCTCAAATGTTACTGGTCAGGCTCATCAGCGGAAGCATGATGGCCAGCATGATCACCGCCACCATGACGGCCATGACCACGGTCAGGCTGGGTACCAGCGCCGCGAGCATGCGGTCGATGCCACGTTTGGCCTCGACATCGAAAACGTCTGCAACTTTGAGCAGCATGCTGTCGAGGTTGCCGGCCTGTTCACCGACCTCAATCATTTGCAGCGCGAGTTCTGGCAGCAACGGCTGCGCACCAAAGGCCTGGGCGAGGGTGCCGCCGCCCTTGACCCACTCGGTCGCTTGCTCCACCTGGGCGCGCAGGGCGTGATTGCCGCAGACCTGGCGCACGATTTTCATGGCCTGCAGCAGGGCCACGCCATTACTGAGCAAGGTGCCCAGCGTGCGGGCCAGTCGGGCGGCCTCGACACGCTGCAGCAGCGGGCCGATGACTTTCAGCGACAGCACGCGCCGGTCGTGTCGTTGCCGACGTTGCGGGTCGCGGCGCAGCACCGCGATGCTCCAGATCGTCGCGACCACGGCGCCGAGCAGCAGCAGGCCGTACGCGCTCAGAAACTCGCCCAGGCCGAGAATGGCTTGAGTGATCAATGGGATCGGCACGCCCAGATCGCGGAAGATCGGCACGAATTGCGGCACCACATACGCCAGCAGCAGGGCCAGTGAGCCCAACACGCCCACCACCAGAAAAATCGGGTAGATCAGTGCGTTGACCACCTCACCGCGCAGCTTCTGACTGCGCTCCAGGTATTCGCAGAGCTGACGCAGGGTATTTTCCAGCGAGCCGCCAGCCTCACCGGCGCGGACCATGCTGATGTAGAGGCTGGAGAACTGGCCGTGCTCTTCTTCCAGCGCCTGACTCAGCGGTTTGCCGGCCTTGACCTGTTCGCGCACCCGCTCGAACAGCGCCAGACGTCTGGGGTCGTGGTTTTGCCTGAGCAGCGTGCCGAGCGCACGCTCGAGCGGCTGGCCCGCTCCCAGCAGGGTGGCCAGTTGCTGAGTGAGGCTGACCAGCGCTGCGCCGTTCAGCACGCTGCGCCGCATCGCAGCACCCATGCCCCTGCTGGCACCGGCTTCCAGACTGAGCAGCAACAGGCCGCGCTTTTGCAGGGCCGCGGCGGCCGCCTGCTGATCGGCAGCTTCCAGTGAGCCGTTCCGGGCGACACCCTCGGCGTCCAGCGCTCGGTATTTGAAGTGCGCCATGATCAATCGCCGCGCGTGACGCGCAGCACCTCTTCGAGGGACGTCACGCCGGCCACGGCCTGACGCAGCCCTTCTTCGTAAAGCGTACGCAGTCCGCCCCGGCGCGCGGCCTGTTCCAGGGTGGCAGCGTCCGCCTGGCGCATCAGCAGGCTGCGCAGTTCTTCGTTCATCACCAGCAGTTCGGTGATTGCACTGCGCCCGTGGTAGCCACCACCAGGCATATCGGTGGCGGGACGGTACAGCATGATCGGGCGCTGATCGGTGAAACGCTCCAGGCCGTGCTCGGCCACCAGTTCGGCCGGCGCCTGAAACGCAATGCGCGTCAGCGGGTCGAGGCGGCGCACCAGTCGCTGGGCCAGAATGCCTTTGACGGTCGACGCGATCAGGTAACTTTCCACGCCCATGTCGAGCAGGCGCGTGATACTTGCCGCCGCACTGTTGGTGTGCAGGGTCGACAGCACCAGGTGGCCGGTGAGGGAAGACTGAATTGCGATGCGGCAGGTCTCCAGGTCGCGCATCTCGCCGATCATGATCACGTCCGGATCCTGACGCACGATGGAGCGCAGCGCGCCGGCGAAGTCCAGGCCAATGGCAGGCTTGACCTGAATCTGGTTGATACCTTCAAGTTGGTATTCCACCGGGTCTTCAACGGTGATGATCTTGCGTTCGGCGGTATTGAGACGAGACAGGGCGGTATACAGCGTGGTGGTCTTGCCCGAGCCGGTGGGGCCGGTGACCAGCAGGATGCCGTGAGGGTTTTCCAGCACGTCGAGGAAATTCTGCAGGCGCTCGCCGTCCATGCCCAGGCTCGGAAAGTCGAAGCTGACGGTCTGGCGATCGAGCAGGCGCATGACCACCGACTCACCAAAACTGGTGGGCACCGTGCTCACCCGCAAGTCCAGCTCCTTGCCCTGAATGCGCAGCATGATGCGGCCGTCTTGCGGCAGACGCCGCTCGGCGATGTCCAGACGGGCCATGATTTTCAGGCGCGAGATGACCGCAGCCGAGGAGCTGGAAGGTGGCGCTTCGGCTTCATGCAGCACACCGTCGATGCGGTAACGCACTTTGAGCTGGTTTTCGAACGGCTCTATATGAATGTCCGACGCCCGCTGCTCGACCGCCCGCTGCAGGATCAGGTTGACCAGGCGAATGACCGGCGCTTCGGAGGCAAGGTCCTTGAGGTGTTCGATGTCTTCTTCGGCGCCGTTGTGCTCATCCATGGTTTCGATCAGCGAGCCCATGGCTGAACGGCCCTGGCCGTAGAAACGCTCGATCAGCCCGTCGACCTCGTTCGCCAGACCGACCGACACGTAGACGGGCGTCTGGCTGGCGTAACGGACGGCCTCCAGGGCATAGACATTGGCGGGATTGGCAGCCAGCACGTGCACGCCGTCGGCATGCCGGCCGATGGGCAGCAATCGGTGGTGGCGCATAAAGCGCTCGCTCAGCGCGGGTGACGTTTCATCGGGCACCGGCACTGCGTGGGCAATCAGCAGCGGCGCTTCGAGGGTCGACGCCCACGCCCGGGCCATGTCCATTTCGGACACCAGACCCAAGCGTGTCAGCAGTTCGGTCAGCGAACTGCCAGGGGATTCGTGTGCCAGTCGGCGCGCCCGATCCAAATCACCCGGTTTGAGTCCGGCATTCGCCAACAGCCAGGCGCACAACGCTTCTGACGGGTGCTCGGTCAGTTGTTCCAGACGGACAGGTTTGAGAGTATCGGACACGACGTGGCTTCAATTAGCGACAAACTATGAAGGGACTGTTTAAAGTCCCCTCATCGGTTGTAAGTGATTACGGTAAGTTGTCATTCAGTGGGCAGAAGTCGACGACTGTTCAGTTGGACGGCCACGCTTGTTTTCGTCCGCTTGAACTTGTTTATGTTGTTTCTTATCGACTTTTACATTCTGGGTCTGGGTCATGACGGTTGAGTCAGGTGCGCCCGATACCGATTCCGTGGTGCTCGACTCTGCGGCCAGCGTGGTGCCGGCAACTGCAAAGGTCATGGCGGCAGCAGCGGCAAGTAGTGGCAATTTCATGTGATGATTCTCCAGATGTGCAACGAGTGTTGGGATGACGTCAGGCGTTGACCCAGAGGCTTTTCCTGGGCTGCGAGGCCAACTGAAACCCCATGTTTACGGGCGCTTCAAGGACCTTCGGATCATTTTTGCTAAACCTACAGACCTGTAGGTTTAGCGAGAGTTCAGCGACTGTATCAAAAAATTTCCGATATTTTTCATTGTTGATATTTTCGTTTGACTTCAACTAAAAACAATTGCCTTAATTTAAATGACGCGGCGATTCACCGCGTATTAGCTGGCGCTGTGCCAGTAACTTTGGTTTTACCTGACCTATCGCCCAAGTTCATTGCTTGCAGGTGCGCCACATTCCTTTGTTCGCCGTTTCTATTCGGAACTTCGGTATAGGCGACGTATTGCCCGGAATAAAAGGGTTGTGGCCTGTCAACTGCGACAATTGCGCGCAGGCGATATATGGAGAGTTTTTTCTTATGCGAACCCGTAGAACTTTAGGTGCACATTCGGCACTGGCATTGTTGAGTCTGGCCATCGGTCACGCCAATGCGGCAACGACCACCCAAGAGCAGTTGGCCGCCAAGGAAGTGCGTGCAGACAAGGCCGCCGAGAAAACCCTGGCCAAGATGACCCAGGAAGAGAAGCTGGCGTACATCGGCGGTATCGGTGGCTGGGACGTCAAGCCGCTGTCCCAGTATGGCGTACCGCAGATCCACGGTGCGGACGGTGGTGCGGGCATTCGCTACACCAGCGAAGGCAACGATCCAGGCGTGGTCTATCCGTCCGGCCCGAACCTTGCGGCCACGTTCAACCCGCGTCGGGCGATCGACTTCGGCCGCGCGCTGGGTTACGACACTGCCACCGGCGGCTATCAGTTCGTGACCGGTCCCGGCATGAACCTGTATCGCATGCCGTGGAGCGGTCGGGCATTCGAGTACCTCTCCGGTGAAGACCCGTTCCTGGGCGCAAGCCTCGGTCCTGCGGTCATCAACGGCATCCAGCAGCGCCGTGTCTGGGCCGAAGCCAAGCACTACGCGGGTAACGATCAGGAAACCAACCGCTTCATCCTCAACCAGGTCATGCCCGAGCGCGTGCTGCGCGAGATGACCCTGCCGCCTTTCGAGTCGGCCACCAAGAACGGCACCGTCGCGATGATGATGTGCTCTTTCCAGAAGGTGAACGGTGAGTACGCCTGCGAGAACAAGCACCTGATCGCCGACATCCTGAAGAAGGAATGGGGCTTCAAAGGGCTGGTGCAGAGCGACTACAACGCCATCGTTCACGGTCTGCCTGCCGCTCAGGCCGGCTCGGATCTGGACATGATGGGCGGCCAGATGAACAGCTCGGTGCTCAAGCCGTACCTGGACAGCGGCGAGCTGGACATGGCGACCATCGATGACAAGGTTCGTCGCATCCTCAAGAACATCTACCTGTACCAGTTCGACAAGTTCGCACCGCTGACCGCGCACAACATGAACAGCGCCACCAGCAACAAGGTCGCGCTGAACATTGCCCGTGAAGGCATCGTGTTGCTGAAAAACCAGAACGATGTCTTGCCGCTGGACAAGTCGAAGGTCAAGCGAATCGCTGTGGTTGGCGATCTGGCCAAGTATGCGCCACCGACCGGTTTCGGCAGTGCCCACGTCGACGCCACCCGCTACGTCAGCGAGCTGAGCGGGCTGCAGCAGATGGCACCGGGTGCCAAGGTCGAGTTCCTCGACGGCCTGTCGCTGGACCCGACCGCGTCGACCTGGACCACCACTGACAGCAAGGGCAACGCCGTTGCCGGTCTGAAGACCGAGTTCTTCACCAACGCCAACTGGTCCGGTGATCCATCGGCCACGCGCATCGACACCCATGTCGACATGGACTGGTCCACGGACGATCTGCCAAGCAACGGCGACACGGCCAATACGTCGATCCGCTGGAGCGGTCAGATGACGCCGGTCACCAGTGGCGAGCAGGTGTTCAAAGTGCGTGCCGACGGTGCGGTGCGCCTGTGGGTCAACGGTGAGAAGATCATCGACAACGGCGATGGCGAGAACATCACCAACAAGAGCATCCCACCGACCATTCCGGTCTCCGGCAAGATCAAGCTGGAAGCCGGCAAGGCCTACGACGTGAAGCTTGAGTACTCGCGCCGTGACGGTTACCTGTCCACCATGGGCGGCCTGGTCGGCGTGCAGATGGCCTGGGCATCCCTGACCGCGCCGCAGGACCTGTCCAAGTACGACGCCGTGGTCGTGGCAGTGGGCAACAGCAACGAATACGAAGGCGAGGGTTTCGACCACAGCTTCGATTTGCCTGAGTACCAGAACGAGCTCATCCAGAACATCGCCAAAGCCAATCCGAACACCATCGTCACGATGCATGGCGGAACCGGCTTGAAGATGAGCGACTGGATCGATCAGGTTCCGGCTGCGCTGCACGCCTTCTACCCGGGCCAGAACGGTGGTCAGGCGCTGGCCGAGATCCTGTTCGGCAAGGTCAACCCGTCGGGCAAGTTGCCGATCAGTATCGAGCGCAATATCGAAGACAACCCGCTTTACGCGGATTTCCCGCACTTCGATAACACCCGCACGCTCAAGGAAATCAGCTACAAGAATGACCTGGCGATGCTCGGCTATCGCGGTTACGACAAGACCGGCACCAAGCCGCTGTTCGCCTTCGGTCATGGCCTGTCGTACACGCAGTTCAGCTACAACAATATCTCGGTGACGCCGGGCGTTGCCGTGGGCAACACGCCGATCAAGGTTTCCTTTGACCTGACCAACAGCGGCAAGCGTGCCGGTTCCGAAGTGGCTGAGCTGTACGTGGGTCAGCAGAACCCGAAAGTGGAGCGCGCGGTCAAGGAGCTCAAGGGCTACAAGAAGGTCTTCCTGCAACCGGGTGAAACCCGTCACGTGACCATCGAGCTCAACGACCGCTCGCTGGCTTACTACGACGACACCAGCAAGCAGTGGGTGGTCGATGCCGACACCTTCAACATTGCCGTGGGCGCCGCCTCCGATGACATCCGTCTCAACGCCAAACTGGTCAACTCGTTCCGCCAGGAGCTGTCGACCACCACCAGCAACCCGCTGCCGCGTTCGGCGCTGAACTCGGTGAAGGTCACGCTGCCTGCCGTGAAGACCGGTGGTGTCTTCGATCAGGATGAAAGTGTCGACGACAGTAACGGCAACGCCGATTACGACGGCAACACCGAGTACTGATAAAAGGGCGCGGGGCCGGGGCTGACCCTCGAGGTCAATGTCCGGTCCTGTCGCCATCGGAAGTCGGGGTGATCGCTTCGCAACGCAGGTTGCAAGGCATCACCCCGATCTTTTACGCCTGAATGTCGCGCTTGACCTGTGCCATGTAGCTTTCGAAGTTCTTCACCAGATCGACCTTGTCCGGAAAGCGCAGCCATTGCAGTTGCAAGCCGTCCATCATCGCCAGCACTTGCTGGATCACCCCGTCCAGATCCACATCCCCACGCACTTCACCGGCCGCCACGAGGTAATCCAGGCGAGCACGCATGCGTCCGTGAATCATCTGATAACGCGACTGAAACCATTCCCAGGCCGGGTGGCTGTCCACCAGGCTTTCGGCATTGAGGATGCTGAACGCCCGGATGACGCCCGGTGCCGTGGCGTTAGAGCGGTTTATCTGCTGCAGCCCTTCAATGAAGCCATCGAGGGTCGGTTCGCTCTGGACCTCGTCGGCCACCTTCTGATTGACCTCATCGCGCCGCGTCAGCACGGCCATCAGCAAGGCGACCTTGTTGGGGAAATGGTGCAGCACGCCCGCCACCGAAATGCCGACGAGGTCGGCGATCCGGGCAATCGACGCGCCAGCGTAGCCCTCCAGCGAATAGAGCCCGAGTGCGGCGTCGAGCACCTCTTCACGGCGTTTCTCGCCCTTGGGCGCGCGCCGCGTGCGGGGAGGGGAGTCTGACGTATGTTCTGGCATATCGACCTTGTTCGTGACGACCGGCAAAGTTCAGGGCACCCACTTTACGTGAGCTTTCCCCTCGGTCGCCAGTGTGGCGTGTCGTCGGCCTTGCGATGCCTGGGTGGCCTGTTCAAAACCGCTGGCACCCTTGAGCCAGCGGACACAAGCCCGTACGGGCATGAGCGCCGTCAAGGCACAAGCCCGGCCTTGCGATAGGTTTCGATGGTGGTGTCGTAGACGCCGATGTCGCCCCGGCCACGGGCGATCAGTTGCGCACCCTCGACGGCGGCGTAAATCGCCAGGGCCTGGAGCGCCTGCTCCTCACTGTTCAGTTGCGGTCGGCAGATGGCCAGAACCTCGGTGAGCCACTGCACATTGAGCTGAGTGAAACCGTCGACCTCCGTGCGCACCTCAGCGGGCAGGTCGTCATATTCGGCGGCCATGATGCCGCACAGGCACATGCGGTTATCGTCCACCAATGCCATGCGAAAGACATCGGTGTAGCCCTTGATCCACACCGCCGTATCATCCGTATTGCCGCGCAGCGCCTGCAGATAGGCGCGACCGTCTTCGGTGTAACGCTTGGCCAGCGCCGCGCCCAGATCCCCTTTTGTGGGAAAGTGATAGTGGATGCTCGCGCTTTTTATGCCCACTTCCTTCGCCAGCTCCCTGAAGCTCAGCCCGTTGTATCCACGGGTCTGCACCATCTTGCGAGCGGCCGACATGATGACTTCGCGTGTGTCCATGAAATTTACCTCTCTATCGATAGATAGACGTTGACAGCCTGAAAATCTGTCGCCATTGTATATCTACCAGTAGATAGATAGCTATGGAGCACGCATGAAAGTTTTCGATATACCCGGTTTCCCCAACCCGCTGCGCATTCGAATTGTCCTCGCGGAGAAGGGCCTGGCGTCCAGCGTCGAGTTCATCAAAGTCGACCTGCCAGCCGCCGAGCACAAGCAGCCAGCCTTTCTGGAGATCAATCCGCTGGGTACCGTGCCGGTGTTGCAGCTGGACGATGGCACTTACCTCTCCGAATGCACGGCCATCACCGAGTACCTGGACCATCTGGACGGCAATCCAGTGCTCACCGGTAAGACGGCCAAAGAGAAAGGCGTCATCCATATGATGCAAAAGCGCGCCGAATCCGAGCTATCGGATCCCGTGGGTTTTTACTTCCACCACGCGACACCAGGTCTGGGCGCCGCCCTGCAACCCTACAAGAGCCCGGACTGGGAAGGTCGCGTCGAGTGGGGCAATCGTCAGCGGGACAAGGCGCTGGCGGGCATGCAGTACTTTGATCAGGTCTTGCGCACTCAGCCGTACATCGCCGGTGAGCAGTTCTCGATGGCCGACATTACTGTCTTCGCAGGGCTGATTTTCGCTGGTTTCGCCAGCATCCAGATCCCCGAAAACTGCACCGCGCTCGCCGCCTGGCAAGCCAAGGTGCAAGAACGTCCCAGCGTGAAAAACCCGGCTTGACGCCGTGCCCCGGTCGACGAGATCGGGGCGATCTTTCCTTCCATCCGTTCTGATTCTCAGGTGTTTTCAAATGACCGTGTTCAATCCTCGTTGGGCGCTGCGCCAGACTGTGGCCGTCGCCCTGATGGCGGCTGCGTGCTCGATCCTCTCCGCCAACGCCACGCCTGCGCCAGCGCAACCCAAGGCCGCCCATGGGTACACCCATCAGACCGCGCCCACTCGGTTCGTCGATGTCGATGGCGCTCACCTGGCCTATCGCCGGTTTGGCAAAGCAGGCGGGGTGCCGCTGGTGTTTCTTCAGCATTTCGTGGGCAACCTCGACAGCTGGGACCCTAAAGTCATCGACGGCTTTGCCCGTGATCGCGAGGTCATCCTTTTCGACAACGCAGGCGTCGCCAGTTCGAGCGGTGAAGTGCCGGACAACATCGAGGACATGGCCCGATACGCGGCCGGCCTGCTCAAGGCGCTGGGTGTGAAACAGGCGGACTTGCTGGGCTTTTCGATGGGCAGCCTGATCGCCCAGCAAGTGACGCTGGATCACCCTGATCTGGTGCGTCGTCTGATTCTGGTGGGTTCTTCGCCGCGCGGTGGCGTAGGCATGGCTTCGCTGACCCCGGAATTCCAGGGCTATCTGGCCAAGAAGCGCGAGGTGCCGGACGAGCTGCTGCTGGACGTGTTCTTCACCCAGAGCGCAGAAAGCCAGGCCGCCGGGCGTGAGTTCCTGACCCGTCTCAGGGCGCGCAAAATCAATCGCGATGTCGACGTCAACAGCAAGACCGCACCGGCACAGGCCGCGGCCATCGCCGGCTGGGGCAAACCTGCCGACAACGCCAACGACTACCTGAAAAACATCAGGCAGCCGACGCTGGTGGTGTCCGGCAGCAACGACATCGTCTTTTACACAGCCAACGACGTGACGCTGCAGCAGCACCTGCCAAACGCGCAACTGGTCATTTATCCCGACTCCAACCACGGTGCGATTTACCAGTACCCCGAGCTGTTTGTGAAACATGCCTCGCTGTTCCTCAACGGGACCCGGTAAGTCTTCATCGCGCTGCCGATCCGCTCGGCAGCGCTCTATTGTCGCGATCATTGCCTGAGGAAACGCACTCATGAAAGCGATCCAGTTCAGCGCCTTCGGCGGCCCTGAAGTGCTCGAATACTTCGATCTGCCGACGCCTGCGCCGGGAGTGGGCGAAGTCTTGATCGATACGTCAGCGGTTGGCGTGAACTTCCCTGATATCCGTGAGCGGATGGGGGTCTATAACCGTTCGGAGACACGGGTGGGTGGCGTGACGCTGCCCCATGTCCCGGGCCTGCAAGTCGTCGGCCGGGTGTCGCGGCTGGGGGAGGGCGTCGAGCCCACGCTACTGGGCAGTAAAGTCATGGCGCTGATGCCCGGAGGGGCATACGCGCAGCAGGTCGTTGCCCGTGCCGATCTGCTGGTGACGCTGGACGAATCGGCCAACGATGTCGCCATGGCCGCGCTGCCGTGCCAAGGCGTGACGGCGTACCTGGCCCTCAACGTCTGCGGTCGGTTGGCGGCAGGCGAGAGCGTCTTGATCCAGGGCGCCGCAGGCGAGGTCGGCAGCCTTGCGGTGCAAATCGCCAGGGCGATGGGCGCGCAGACGGTGATCGGCACCGCCAGTACCGAAAGTCGTCGTGCATTCGTGCGCAGCCTGGGCGCGGACCATGCCATCAGCTACGACACGCCGCAGTGGCCCGAGCACGTCCGGGCCCTGACGCAGGGACGCGGAGTGGACGTCATTCTCGAGACCATCGGCGCTGAGGTGTTCGATCAGAACTTCGAGTGCCTGGCCATGCTCGGGCGTTGCGTGGTGGTGGGTTCGACGCGCGGCCCCGGCGAGGCGTTCGTGCCGCGCAGACTGATGGCCAATGCGCAGACGCTGGCAGGGGTTTACCTGCCGACGTTCTTTCAGCGCCCGGCACTGATTCGCCAGGCGCTGCGTTTTCTTGCGGACGGCGTGAACGTCGGCACACTCAAGCCTGTGATCGGCGCCGTGCTGCCATTGAGCAACACCGCCCATGCCCACGCATTACTGGAACGTCGTGAAGTGCAGGGCGTCATCGTGCTCGATCCGGGGCGTTGACGACAGGTTTACCTCGGGCCGCGAGGCCCGGTTGCCCAACAGGGTATCAGCGACGGGAATGAGCCAATGCGCGTCATTTAACACTCAGCTTCCCGGTCACGGTTGACACCTGTGCATATACACATATGATGGGCGTCATCAAATATTCCAAGCGCCGACCTCACGGATTGGCGCCTGCTTTTGAGTCATATTGTGTAATTGCACATCAAAATATCGTCCATGAAATCGAGGAGTTAACCGTGAAGCCATTTCCTGATATCCCATCCCTGGGCAACGTCGATCCGGCTGATCGCATCAGCGCGATCGACTTTGTGAACCGGCTTAACTGGTGGTTCGAAACCTGGGACGTGGAGTCGATGCTCAATGCTTTTTTACCCGACGCAGTCGCCTACCACTTTCATGGCACCCTCAACGGTCGCGGTGAGATGCGCCAGTTTTTCGAGCGCGACTATCCCTACCTGATTCCGGGCGTCAGCCGACACGCCACCAACCACATCGTCGACGCCGACGAGGACGGCGTGGTGGTGCGTTATCAGAATCTGTTGGTGCGCTACGCATCGCCGGAGTCGGCGGCCGCGCTGGGCGATGGCCAAGCCATCAAAAGCCCTGATGGTCTGCCCGCCATCTGGTTGTATTCGCCGATGATGGATCGGCTGCGTCGGACGGAAGACGGCTGGAAAGTCTTCGAGCGGTACATCGGCGGGTCAACCATCAACCCCCGACTGGACCCGCCGACCACCGACCCGGCCGAACTGGCTCCGTACATGCCTAAACTCAAAAATGCCTGAGGCGTGACGGCATGATCACTCAAGTTGGCTCAGGTAATTGAAGAGGTTGGCGGCTTCCGGTGACAGCCGCTGTGGGTCGGCGACCCCAACGAACAGGGTACGCGTCGCCCAGTCGCCTTCAATGGGGATCGCGCGTAATTTGCTCACCAGCAATTCAGGGTGCACCGATCCCAGCGGCAGGATGCCGATGCCAAGTCCGGCGTTGATCATCCTGCAGATGCCGTCGAAGCTGCTGACCTGGATGCGCACTTTCAGGATCTTCCCGGTGCCGGCGGCCGCGTCGCTGATCCTTCGCAGCAGTGAGCTGCCCTGGTTCAACGCGACGTAGTCGAAGTCGAGCGTGTCGGCCAGCGTCACGGTTTCGCGCAATGCCAGCGGGTGATCCTGGGGTGCCAGCACCACCAGCCTGTCGCGTCTGAACGGCCGTTTTTGCAGCCGGGGTGCGGGGACGTTGTCGGCAAAAATGCCGATGTCCGCACGGCCGTCTTCCACAGCCTGGATGGTCATGTCGCTGAGGGCTTCTTCGAGGCCGATGCGCACGTGAGGGTTTGCGGTCAGGAAAGTCGCGAGATCGTCGGGGAGAAACTGGATGATCGCCGAGGTGTTGGCGAACAGCCTCACGTGACCCCGCACGCCGCTCGCGTAATCACTGGCGTCATGGGCCATGCGTTGAGCGCCTTCGAGGATATGCCGGGCGTGTTCGGCCAGGCCTCTGCCGGCCGGTGTCAGCTGCAGACCACGGGCCAGCCGGACGAATAACGTGCAGTCGGTCACGCGCTCCATTTCGGCCAGGCGCTTGCTTGCGGCGGAGACGGTCATGTGCGCGGATTCGGCAGCCTTGGTCAGGTTTTCACTGTCGGCGGTGAGCACCAGCAGGCGCAGTGAAATCAGATCCAGCTGAAGCAGGTTAAGCATGTCTTATTCCTACTGTTTCCATTCAGGAAAGAGTAGTGGAAAACTTTGAAATTCTCATCCGTTCGTTTTGGAGGGACTATCCACCCATCGCCTCCAACAAGAACGGAAAACGTCATGAGCCTACCGCTGGAAGGTATCAAGGTGGTTGAAATGGGTCAGCTGATCGCTGGGCCGTTCGCCGCCAAAATGCTTGCCGAATTCGGCGCCGAAGTGATCAAGATCGAACCGCCTGTCACTGGCGATCCCCTGCGCAAATGGCGCCTGCTTCACGACGGAACCTCCGTCTGGTGGGCCGCTCAGTCTCGGAACAAACAGTCGCTCACGCTGGACCTTCGTCAGGCTGAAGCCCATGACGTGGTCAAGCGGCTGATCAAAGATGCCGACATTCTGATTGAGAATTTCCGCCCGGGCACCCTTGAGAAGTGGGGGTTGGGCTGGGAAGAACTGTCGGCGATCAACCCCGGTCTGGTCATGCTCCGGGTGTCCGGTTACGGCCAGTCCGGCCCTTATCGCGACCTGCCGGGCTTCGGTGTGATCGGCGAGGCCATGGGCGGGCTGCGGCATCTGTCCGGTGAGCCTGGCCGCACACCGGTCAGGGTCGGCGTCTCCATCGGCGATTCACTTTCCGCACTGCACGGTGTGATTGGCGTGCTGCTTGCCCTGCGTCATAAAGAGCAGAACGGTGGCGCCGGACAGCAGGTCGACGTCGCGCTTTATGAGTCGGTCTTCAACATGATGGAAAGCCTGATTCCGGAGTATTCGGTCTTCGGCACGGTCCGCGAACCTGCTGGCAGCAGCCTTCCCGGGATCGCACCCACCAACGCCTACCGTTGCCGGGATGGAAAGTACGCCCTGATCGCAGGCAACGGCGACAGCATTTATCGCCGGCTCATGGAACAGATCGACCGGATGGATCTGGCCAATGACCCGGAGCTTGCACAGAACGACGGTCGTGTCCGTCACGTCGCCAGAATCGACGCGGCGATCTCCACGTGGACGGCCGAGCGCTCGCTCGACGAGGTACTGGCCGCATTGAAGGCCGCCAACATTCCCTCCGGGAAGATCTACGACGCCTCCGACATCGCTGCAGACCCGCATTACCAGGCGCGCGACATGCTGCTTCCCGGCACGCTCGACGACGGTACGGCCGTCACGCTGCCCGGCATTGTGCCCAAGCTCCTGGCCACGCCCGGCCGGGTTCAATCCCGCGCGCCGACGCTGGGCCAGCACACCGATTCAATCCTTCAACGGCTCGGCATCGACGCGAGCACTCGCGAGTCGTGGCGCAGCCGCGGCCTGATCTGATAACGGAGTAGCCTGAATGAAACGCTTGTTCATGCAGGAAGTCGCAACCCGTGACGGCTTCCAGAACGAAAAGACCTTCATCGAAACCGAGCAGAAGATCGCTCTGATCAACGAGTTGAGCCAGTGTGGTTACGCCAAGATCGAAGTGACTTCGTTTACCTCACCCAAGGCGATCCCGGCGTTGCGCGACGCCGAGGCCGTGATGGCCGGCATCACGCGTCAGCCAGGGGTCGAATACACCGTTCTGGTGCCTAACGTCCGCGGGGCTGAACGTGCGCTGGGCTGCGGCATCGACGAGGCCAACCTGGTGATGTCCGTCAGCGAGCCGCACAACCGTTCGAACCTGCGCATGACCCGAGAGCAATCGTTCGCTCAGCTCAAGGATGTCGTAAGGGTGATCGGCAACGGTCCGGTGGCGGTCAACGTGTCGCTGTCGACCGTGTTCGGCTGCCCGATGCAGGGCGACGTCCCCGACAGCGACGTGCTGGGTTGGGTGGAGCGTTTTGCCGAACTCGGCGTGCGCGGCATCACCCTGTGCGACACCACCGGCATGGCATACCCGACGCAGGTCGAGTCGTTGTCCCGTGCCGTTCGCGAGCGCTTTCCGCAGCTGCAACTGACCCTGCACTTCCACAACACCCGCGGCATGGCACTGGCAAATACCCTGGCCGCCCTGCAGGCGGGTATCGACCGCTTCGACGCTTCCCTCGGTGGCCTGGGCGGGTGCCCTTACGCACCTGGCGCCAGTGGCAACGTGTGCATGGAGGATCTGGTGCACATGCTCGACTTGATGGGGTACGACACCGGCATGAATGTGGATCGCGTTTTAGCGGCGTCGGCGCAGTTGCCGGGCTTGATCGGGCACGACACCCCGAGCCAGATCCTCAAGGCCGGGCGCCGTCTGGATCTGCATCCGATTCCTGAACACGTGCACACGCTGAGCAAGCAGGTCGCCAACCCGGAACTGGAGCGTGCGCAGTGATCGATCATCTTGACCATCTGGTGCTGACCACCCTCGACGCGGACGCCTGCAGGGATTTTTACGTGCGCGTCATGGGCATGCGCGAAGAGACCTTCGGCAACGGCCGCGTCGCATTCGTGTTCGGCAAGCAGAAAATCAATGTGCACGTGCGAGGGCATGAGTTCGAGCCCAAGGCGCACCTGCCGGTGCCCGGCGCGCTGGATTTGTGCTTCATCGCCAGCACGCCGCTTGACCAGGTCGTCGCTCATCTTGAGGCGCAGGCGTGGCCGATCATCGAAGGCCCGGTACAGAGGACGGGCGCCACAGGCCCCATCCGTTCGGTTTATGTGCGTGATCCCGATCTGAACCTGATCGAGATCTCCGAGCCACTCAACCCATAATCACAGTGAGAGGGCAGCCCCGATGAATGTCGTGTTCCTTGATGGCGCGAGCTTGCCAACCCCGATGGAGCGTCCGGCCGAAGCCACAGGCTGGACCGTGCGCGAAAAAACAGCCTTGGATCAGGTCGTCGACGTATTGGCTGATGCTGACGTCGCAATCACCAATAAAGTGCGTATCGGCCGTGAGGCGTTGGAGAAGTTGCCACGTCTGAAGCTGATTTGCGTGGCCGCTACCGGCTACGACTGCGTGGATATCGCAGCCTGTCGGGATCAAGGCGTCACGGTGTGTAACGTCCCGGCCTACAGCGCTGTGAGCGTCGCCGAGTCGGTCATCGGCTCGCTGTTCGCGATGCGCCGCCATCTGTTGGCGTACCGTCAAGCGTCGGCAGCGCAATGGCCCCAGTCCTCTCATTTCTGTGTGCATGGCGCCCCCATTCAGGACCTGCAGGGTTCTACGTTGGGGATCATTGGCCGGGGCGATATCGGCAGCCGTGTTGCGCGCCTCGCCAGAGCGCTGGAGATCAACGTGCTGTTCGCCGAACACCGTGGGGCCGACCGGGTGCGCGTGGGCTACACCGCCTTTGAGGAGGTACTCGCCAAGGCAGACGCCTTGACGCTGCATTGCCCCCTCACACCTCAGACCCGCTATCTGATCGGTTCGGCCGAGATCAGCAAGATGAAACCCGGCGCGCTGCTGATCAATACCGCGCGCGGTCCTTTGGTCGACGAGAACGCCATTCTTTCAGGCCTTGCATCGGGGCAACTGGGAGGCGCTGCGCTGGATGTGCTGTACGCCGAGCCACCGCAGGCCGACCACCCACTGCTGCATTGCGATCATCCGAATCTTCTGGTCACGCCGCATGTGGCGTGGGCCAGTCAGAGCAGCGTGGCGCGCCTCAAAACCGTACTCGCCGCGAACATCAGCGCGTTCGCCGCCAACAAGCCGATCAATGTGGTGAGTTGAGCCCGTCAGCCATTCGTTAAAACAACAACAAGAAGGCAGAGCCATGACAAAAACAATCAGCACTACAGTGGATGAGATAACCGCGGCGGCACCACGCCGCAAACCGTTCTATCACCACCTGTACGTTCAAGTGCTTACGGCGATCATTCTGGGTGTGATCCTGGGCCATTTCAGCCCGGGGCTCGGTGAACAAATGAAGCCGTTGGGCGACACGTTCATCAAACTGATCAAGATGCTCATTGCGCCGATCATTTTCTGCACGGTGGTCAGCGGCATCGCCGGCATGCAGGACCTCAAGCGCATCGGACGGATCGGCTTCAAGTCTCTGGTGTACTTCGAGGTGCTGACCACGATTGCACTGGTGATCGGCCTGATCGGCGTGAACCTGTTCAAACCCGGCGCCGGCATGCATATCGACCCGGCAACGCTGGACCCTTCGGTGATCGCCGGGTATGCCAAGGCCGCCCACGATCAGTCAGTGGTGGGATTCCTCACCCACATCGTGCCAACGACGGTGTTCGGCGCGTTCACCGAAGGTGACATCCTGCAGGTGCTGTTCATCTCGGTGTTGTTCGCTTTTGGCCTGCAGTTGATGGGCGATGTCGGCAAGCCGTTGCTCAACACCATTGACCTGATCGCCAAAGCGTTCTTCCGCATGCTCAAGATCGTCATGTACCTGGCGCCGCTGGGGGCATTCGGCGGCATGGCGTTCACCGTCGGCAAGTACGGTGTGCAGTCACTGGGCGCCTACGTGAACCTGCTGGTGTGCTACTACGTCACAGGTCTGGTGTTCGTCTTCGTGGTGTTGAACATCGTGGCCAGACTCGCCGGCTTCAGCCTGTGGAAGTTTTTGAAGTACATCCGCGAAGAACTGGTGCTGGTCTTGGGGACTTCGTCGTCCGAATCCGCGCTGCCACGCCTGATGGGCAAGCTGGAGAAGCTGGGTTGCGAGAAATCCACGGTCGGCCTGGTCGTGCCATCGGGCTACTGCTTCAACCTGGACGGCAGTTGCATCAACATGACCGTGCTGGCGATCTTCATCGCCCAGGCGCTGGACATCGATGTCTCGCTCTATCACCAGGTAACGTTGCTGCTGATCCTGCTGTTGACCTCCAAAGGCGCAGCCAGCGTGACCGGCGGTGCGTTCATCACGCTGGCTGCGACGCTGGGTTCGATCGACGTGATCCCCGCAGCAGGACTGGTGCTGGTGCTCGGCGTCTATCGCTTCATCTCCGAAGGCGGCGCCTTGATCAACGTCATCGGCAACGGCGTGGCGACCCTGTTCGTCGCCCGCTGGGATGGCGCGCTGGATCGCGAACAACTCAAGCGCGAGTTGGGCGAGTGACGCTGCACCCGTTAAGCTATGCCTCGCGCTCACTGAAGACCCTGCCGTTTACTGACCTGATGATCACCATGTTTGACTGGGATAGCCTGCGTTTTTTCTTCGCCTTCGCTCACGAAGGCTCCCTCGCGGCCGCGGCGCGTTCGCTGGGAGTGGAACACGCCACCGTGGCGCGGCGTATCGCTGCGCTGGAAACCTCGTTGAACATGAAGCTGGTGGATCGTCGAGGCCGTGTCTACCAACTCACCGAGGATGGGATGAGGGTCGCGGAATATGCCGCGCAGATGGAGGCGGCCTCTTTCGCCCTGTTGCGTTTCGCGGACGGTGAGGAGGGGCGTATTGAAGGTGAAGTGACCTTGTCCGCGCCTCCTGCTTATCTCGGGACGCTGGTGGCGCGGCGCCTGGGTGTGTTGCGAGAACGCCATCCCGGGTTGCAGCTGCGCCTGGTCGGTGCCAAGTCCACCGCATCCCTGGCCCGCAAGGAAACCGATATTTCCATCATGTTCAGCAGACCGGAAGAGCAGAGCGTAGTCGCCAAGAGTTTGGGCTCGCTGCGTTTTCATGCATACGCCAGCAAGGAATACCTGGAGCGACGCGACCCTGCGGCGTTCGAGTTCATCGGTTATGACCGCAGCATGGAGGATTCGCCTCAGCAGCAGTGGCTGCTCGAGCGCCTGCACGGCAGGGCGCTTGGCGTCACCAGTAACGACCTGCGGATACAGGCACTGGCAGCCGTCGGCCATGCCGGCATCGTGTTTCTGCCGGAGTTTCTCGGCAAGGAATATGGACTGACCCAGGCAGACGTCGACACCGACACCGTGCCGCTTGAACTGCCGCTCTGGCTCGCGTTTCACGAGGATCTGCGCAGCGCAGCGAAAATCCGCGCCGTCCTGGATTTCCTGATGGAAGGCATCGCGCAGACCCAAGGGCTGTGAATTTTTTCACACCTCATATGTACATTTAGGAAATAGGCCGCCACCGGGCAGCTCTCTACCCTAGTCAGCATTCTGACATTCAGGTGATGAGAGGCTTTTCGCAATGAGCGGTACCCAACCTTTGCACGGCTCGCTGGCCGTGTTTCGTACGGCATGGATCGTGGTCGCGATTTTCATGCTGTCCAATGCGGCGACGCCGCTCTACAGCGCCTGGCAAGACGCCCTCGGGTTTTCGTCGGGCGTGGTGACCGTCATCTTCGCCTGCTACATCGTCGGCTTGTTGCTCACGCTCACCGTGGCGGGGCAGTTGTCGGATCATTACGGCCGCAAGGCGCTGCTGTTGCCGTGCGTGGTGCTTGCGATCATCGCGGCGTGCCTGTTCGATCAGGCGGGCAGCATCGGCGTCCTGATGTTCGCGCGCTTTCTGACAGGGGTTGCGGTGGGCCTGGTGGTCACGGGCGGGATGGCCAACGTTGTCGAGCACGCTGCGCCCCATCGCAAGCCGTTCGCCTCGCTCATCGCCTCCCTGGCGATGGTCGCCGGCGCTGGCAGCGGCCCTTTGCTGGCCGGGGTGATCGCGCAGTATTGTGCAGACGCCATCCACACCGTCTTCCGTATTGAAATCGTCATTCTGTGCATCGCGCTGCTGGCGTTGCTCAATCAGAAGAACCTCAAGCTTGGCACCGGAGCTTTCAAGGCGCGCCTGCCCAAGGTGCAGAATCAGCACCTTGGTGTGGTGTTGCGGGGGATCGCGTTTTTCGGTCCCGGCATCACCTCCACGCCCTTCGTCCTCTCGCTCGGTCCCAAGCTGATCGGCACGTTCATGGGGGTGAACAGTCCGCTGGCCACAGGCTCCATGGCGTTCGCGATGTTCTTCATGGCGGTGGTCGTGCAGCTGATCGCCAAGCGGTTCAGCAGTCGCGCGGTGTTCTCGCTCAGCGGGGTCGCGACTCTCTCATCGATGGGGGTGCTATGGATCGCGCTGCAGACCCACTCCGTCACCTGGCTGGTCGTGTCAGCGTTGCTGGCCGGTGCCGGGCAGGGTGTCGGGCAATTGGGCGGGCTGACCCTGATCGCGCAGAACGTTCCTGCACAGCGCAGAGCCGAAGCCAATGCGATCTTCAACATGGGCGGTTATGTGCCGGCCGGTGCGATCCCGGTACTGACCGGTTACCTGATCGACTTCTTCGGCCTGGGTGTGGGGATCACCAGTCTCGCGCTGATCATCGCCAGCCTCGCCGGCGCGGCGCTGCTGATGCTCTGGAGACGGCCACCGCATCAGGTAAACGGCGCTGAAGTAGCGCGTCGGGATGGGATCGCTCGGTAATCCTGCGTCCGCCAGCCAATATCGTTTTCACGCCGGCAGCGCCACTTTTGCCTGCGGAGGTTGATCGAAACCGGTTTTGCCGCTCAACTAACGGTTTTTGCACGGAGCACCGGCAGTGACAGAGCACTTCCACAGCGTCGTTCTTGGCCTGGGCGCCATGGGCGCGGCCACGGTTTACCAATTGTCCCGATCGGGCGTCAGGGTCGCCGGAATAGACCGGTTTTCGCCGCCGCATGATCAGGGTTCCAGCCATGGCGACACGCGCATCACCCGGTTGTCGGTGGGAGAGGGCGCTCAATACGTGCCCATCGTGCGCAATGCTCATCGCATCTGGCGCGAGCTTGAGGCGTTGTCAGGGGCGTCGCTGTTCGAGCAGACCGGGTTGCTGGTGCTGACATCCCGCCCGGATTTCAACCCTGACGACAGAGACGATTTCACGCTGCGCACCATCGATCTGGCGGTCAGATACGGCATTGACCATGAGGTACTGGGCGCTGACGAGATCCGCGCACGCTTTCCTCAGTTCGCCGATGTGCTGGACAGTGCCGTGGGGTATTTCGAGCCTGGAGGCGGGTTCGTCCGTCCGGAGCGCTGCATCGACGTTCAGCTCAAGCTGGCTCAGGGCAACGGCGCCACACTGTTCAGAGGTGAAACGGTCACCGGCATCGCTGCGCAGGACAATGGTGTCGTCATCACTACCGACAAACGGACGCTTCACGCCGACAAGTTGGTGATCACTGCCGGAAACTGGACGGGCGATCTGCTGGGAGAGCCGTTCGGCAAATGGCTGAAAGTTTACCCCCAGCGATTGTTCTGGTTCGCCCTGAACGACGCCCGCCTGGTGGGGCGCTCGCCAACGTTCATCTTCACCCACGGCGAAGGCGACGACGGGGTCAATTACGGGTTTCCCGCGATCGAGGGTGAGGGCAGCCTGAAAATTGCCACCGCGCAGTACCGAACCAGCTCGACGCCGGCGGCCATGGACAGGACCGTCTCGGCAGCGCAGGGCCAGCAGATGTTCGAGGAACAGGTGCAAGGTCGCATCGCCGGGGTGTCTTCGACGGTAGTGAAATCGGCCGTCTGTGCCTACACCGTCAGCCCGGATCGGCACTTCATCATCGATGAGCATCCCGCCTTGCCGAACACGCTGGTGGTGTCGGCCTGTTCGGGTCACGGATTCAAACATTCCGCAGCTTTGGGAGAGGCGTTTGCGCAGTGGTGCCTGCATGGGAAATCCGAACTCGACCTGTCCTCGTTTTCGCTGGCGCGGCTCAAGGAAAGCACGTTGACTTGATAACCGTGCGTTATCAATCAATGGAAATATCTCATTATTATTCATCTTTCGGTTGCCAGTACCATCCCGTCGGTGTTTCGAACCCATAACAACAAAATCGGCACATTCATGTGCCTGGAGTTCCCACCATGGCAACCGCATCTGACCGCCTGCCCGAGCCCTCGGGCATGGGCCAAGCCAGCTTTGAAGACCGTACTTACCGCAAAGTCATCCTGCGCATTCTTCCCGTTCTGCTGCTGTGCTACATGGCGGCTTATCTGGACCGCGTGAACATCGGTTTCGCCAAACTCGACATGCTCAATGACCTGCAGTTCAGCAACACGGTCTACGCCTTGGGTGCGAGTATTTTCTTCTGGGGCTATTTCATTTTCGAAGTGCCCAGCAACCTGCTGTTACACCGCTTCGGTGCGCGTTTCTGGATTGCCCGGATCATGCTCAGCTGGGCCATCGTGTCCATGGCGGTGGCGTTCACGGTGCCGCTGGCGAAGTTCTTCCACATCGAATCGGAAACCATGTTCTACGTGCTGCGCTTCTTGCTCGGCATCTGTGAGGCAGGGTTCTTCCCAGGCGTCATCCTTTACCTCAATTACTGGTTCCCGACGCGTCGCCAGAGTCGCGTGATGTCCGGTTTTCTGATGGCAATGCCGATCAGTCTGACACTCGGCGGCGTGGTTTCCGGCTGGCTGATGACCAAGATGCAGGGGGTGCAAGGCATGGCCGGCTGGCAGTGGCTGCTGATCATCGAAGGCATTCCCTCGGTGATCATGGCGTTCGTGGTGCTGGCGTTCATGGCCAACAACATTGATGCCGCAAAATGGCTGTCGCCTGAAGAAAAAAGTCTGCTCAAGGCCAATCTCCAGACCGACAGCAAAGGCAAGGCAACGAATCTTCGCGAGGTCTTTTTCAACGGCCGCGTGTGGCTGCTGGTGCTGATCCTGCTGACCTTCAACACCGGCTTTTACGGCCTGGCGTTCTGGATGCCGTCGATCATCAAGAGCGCCGGTGTCACCAACCCGCTGGACATCGGCCTGCTGACCGCCATCCCCTACGGCATCGCCATCATTGCCATGACCCTCAACGCGCGTCATTCCAACCGGACGGGCGAGCGTCGGCTGCATGCTGCGATCCCCGCCATCATCGGTGGCATCGGGCTGATCCTCAGTGCGTACTTCGCCCACAACGTGGTGCTTTCGATTGTCTTTCTCAGCGTTTCGGCGTCGGGCGTCCTCAGCCTCATGCCCATCTACTGGACGCTGCCTGGTACCGTGTTGTCCGGCGTCGCGGCGGCAGCGGGCATCGGCATGATTAATGCCATCGGCAACCTGTCCGGCTTCACCGGTTCGATGATCACGGCGGTTGCCGAGAACCTGACGGGCAATATCAACAACGGAACGTACGTCCTGGGCGCCTGCCTGTTCGTCAGTGCCGGGCTGATCCTGTCGATCCCGAGAACGATGCTGCAACGTCACACGCAAGCGTCGTCCGTACCGGGCAGCGCAGTGCCCCAGGCCTGACGCTTCATCGCGACTGAAACAGGCCGGGTGCACGTGCAAGGGTTGCCTGTCAGGGTGAGTTGGCTCGGGTCATCACGGGCCGACTCACCTTTCGGCGGCAATCCCTGGAGGATCAGGTCGGCCTCGTCGCGACTGAGCGGGTAATCGAAGAACCTGCGGTAAAAGTCCATCGTTCGCTGGGCCATGTCGACGTCGGCAAACAGCGACGGATGCAGTGCCTGTGCGGCCCAGACGATTTGCAACGCGACTTCCGTGCCGTAACGGTCCCACGGAAAAACACCCGCGGGATTGCGCAGCACATGTCCTTGCCTGACGGCCGTCAACTGGCTGAGCAATTGGCGCTGGGCGGCCTTGTCCAGATCGCCCGCGCCGGCCGCCAGTATGATCACGTCCGGCTGCCACACCAGCAGTTGCTCGGCGGAAACCCGCTGCAGGTTGCCTTTGAGACCGACGGCCGCGTTACGTCCGCCGGCCAGTGCGATCCAGTCATCGATCAGGGTGTCGCTGCCGTCGACGATCAGCGGGTTCACCGACGCGACGTGCAGCACGCGCGGACGCTGCTCGACGGGAACGTCTTTTACGCCTTGCCTGACCGCCGCGATCTGTTGCTCCAGATACTGGTTGTAAGCCTGGGCGCGGTTCATCGGTTCGCCGCCGCCCAGCGCCTGCGCCGTGGCAATCAGCGAACGCTCAAGCCCTGGCAGGTCGGTGTAACCCATGCGCATCACCGGCAGGCCGACCTGTTCGTAGGCCAGCGCCTGACGATCGCCGAGCGAGGTGAACACCAGATCCGCCTGCGCAGCCAGCAGGCTTTCCACGTTGAACGCGGTGCCCGGGACGCCGAGGGCGTCGTTCAGTGTCGGCAGGACTTTGAACATCCACGGCTGACTGTGGGGGTGGTTGACCGTCGCAACGATGCGCGAACCTGCGCCCAGGGTCATGAGCAGCACGTGATGTGCGTACCAGGCATCGGCGATGCGGGTCGGCTGCGCGGGGACAATCACCGTGTTTGCGCTGTCGTCGACGACCCGTCGCGCAGCGCCGGGCGCGCTGGCGTCGGCGACTGCACAGACCGTCACCCCGGCGCTCAACAGGCCGAGCACGAAGGCGACCCAACGGCGGCCTGGCTTCGCCCGGCGCATCACAGGTCCACCTGAATCGACGCCTGCAACATGCGCGGCGCGGCGGGCGTGGCGCTGGCCTGTCCGGCACCGGTGTAGCCGTTCAGTCCACCGGGCACGATATTGGTCCAGTAATGCGCGTTGCCGACGTTGGTGACTTCCAGTCGACAGGTCGTGTCGCGCTCGAGCCATCGCGTGCTGTAGCTGGCGCCGACGTCGAAGGTTTCGTAGCTGCCGACCCAGTGATCGTTGCGGTCATCGACCGGGCGAGCGCTGGCATAACGGGCGTTGAGGTTGACCGCCAGTCCCGGTACCTGGTCGATGCGGTACTCAGTCAGCAGGCTGGCGGTCGTGCGCGACAGGCCGACGATGCGCGTGTCCTGCGTGTCGGGATCTGCGGTGGACAGCAGTTTGGGATCGAGCCAGGTGATGCCGCCGTACATCTTGAGGTTCTGCGTCAGGTTGCCATCGGCGAGAAACTCGAGGCCCCGGTTGCGCTGCTCGCCGGCGACGGCGTAGACCTTGTCGGCCTGGGTGTAGGCAAAAGGGCGTTTGATCTGGAACGCTGCCAGGGAAAGGTTCACGCCACTGACCACCCACTTGCTGCCCAGCTCCCACATGCGGCTGCGATAGGGCGAGAGAATGCTGCCAGCGTTGCTGCTGCCTGCGGCGGCACTGTCGCCCTGTTGCAGGCTGTCGGCATAGGTCAGGTAAACCGTCAGGTCGTCGACGGGTTTGTAGATCAGGCTGCTGGCGGTGCTGATGCCGGAATCCTGCGACGACGTGTGCGCGCCGGTGAGCGCGTAGTTGTCGGCCGTCAAGCGGCTCTGGCTGCCGCTGAGCATCAGGCTCCACTGCGGCGTGAAGCTCAGCGTGTCGCCGACGATGAAGGAGCGTTGCCGGGCATTGGCCGAGTGGTAGCGGTGGGTGAAGTCCGGATAATCAGGCTCCGGAAACTGGCTCGGGTCATTCAGCGAAGCGTTGCCCAGGGTCTGCGTGCTGCCTGCCACCGGGTTGTAGTTATCCCAGTCGAAACCGCTCAGGCCGAACGTCAGCTCATGGCGGACCGGGCCGGTGTAGACGCTGCCATTAAGGTTCGCCAGGTAACTGTTGATGGTGAACCGACTGGCCGTCGCGCTGGAGACCGACGTGCGATAGTCGCCGCGGTCGTTATTCAGTGTGTTGGTCACTGCCGTGGACTCACGATCGGCAATCTGGCGCAGCGCGCCGATGTCGAGTTTCCAGTTGCCGTCCAGGTCATGCTTGAAGTGTGCGCTGGCAGTGTCGGTGGTGTTGTCGTCGCCTGCGTAGTTCTGGCCCAGATGATTGCGCGAAGGATCCGGTGCATGGGGCAGCGCAACGCCTGACGCCACCGCGAACTTGCCCGGCAGGCCCTTGGACAGGTAGTTGTAGTGGCTGAAGTTGGTCTCGATGACACTGTCGTCGTCGATCTGCACATCCGTCGCCAGGCTCACCAACTGCCGGCGTAACGTGCTGCCCGGCGCATAGCTGTGGCCTTGCTCGTCCGCGACATTGAGGCGGTATTTGACGTGGCCTTGCGGATCGAATGGCCCGCTCAGATCGGCGGCTTTCAGCCAGCTCAAGCCGCTGCCGACGCCAAAAGTGACGCGATTGCGGGTAAAGTCGGTCGGTCGTTTCGACAGCAGGTTGAAGGTGCCTGCCGGATTGGCCGGGCCATACAGCGAGCCCGACAGACCGCTGAGCACCTCGACGCCGCCCAGTTGCTCGGCGGGATAATCGGTGGTCGAGACCACATTGAGCCCGTCAAGCCGGCTGTTCTGCACGACGCTGCCCTGCAGACCACGGGTCTGCGGCCGTGCGCCATCGGCCTGAACCGAAGGCAAATAGCGGATGATGTCCTTGAAGCTTTTCAGCTGCTGGCTGTCGATCAGATCCTGCGACATGACGCTGATGGAGTAGGGCGTGTCCTGCAGACGGCGCTGGCCCATCGGCCCCAGCGTCGCGGATTTGTCTCGCGCCTGTCGGGCGAGCGCATCGTCGGCGTTGACCTCCACAGGTGCGAGATCCAGCGCCTGCGCATGGGCCAGAGGAACGGCGCTGCCAAACAACAGCGGCGCAAAGGCAAGGTGTGACGACAGACTGCGTTTCATCGACAAGGACTCAGCAAGGAACAAAAAAACAGTGACCGTCGGCCTCGACCTGCCTGACGTGTACGTCATACAGGCGCAGCAGCAAATCGCAGGTGATCACTGCGTGCGGCGGACCATCGGCGAGCAATCGACCTTCATGGAGCACCAGCACGCGGTTGGCGCAGGCCAGTGCGTGCTCGGGCCGGTGGGTGCTCGACACGATGCTCAGGCCCTGGGCGGCGAGGCGTTCGAGCAGCGCAAGCAGGCGCAGCTGATGGCCGTAATCGAGCCCGGTCACTGGCTCGTCGAGAATGATCAGGCGAGCGCGCTGCACCATGGCCCGGGCAATCAGCACCCGCTGTCGCTCGCCACCGGACAGCTCGGTGTAGGGCCGATGACGCAGGTGCCCGATGCCGAGCTCGACCAGCGCGCGCTCGACGCTTTCGGCATCGGCGCCGTCGGCTACATGGCCCAGCCCAGTGGTGGGCAGCCGGCCCTGGGCGACAATGTGCGTCACGCTGAACGGGAAACTCGGCACGTGGCTTTGCGGCACATAGGCCAGCTGTCGGGCGATGTCGCGGCGGGATAGCTGCTGCAACGGCTGCCCGGCGAGGGTCACTTGACCCGCCGCCGGTCTGAGCAAGCCGAGGAGGATGCGCAGCAACGTGCTTTTGCCGGCGCCATTGGCGCCCAGCAGGGCGATGTTGTCGCCGGGGCGCACGCTGAACGACACATCGTCGAGGATCAGGCGTTCGCCCAGCCGATAGCGCAGGCGCTCAGCCGCGAGCACTGTCATAACCAGCCTCTGCGCACGCGATGCAGCACCAGCACGAAGGCGATGGCGCCGAAGAATTCAGTGATGATCCCCAGCGGAATCTCGCCGGTGCTCACGCTTCGCGCCACCCCATCGGCCGCCAGCAGAAACACGCCGCCCAGACAGGCACTGACGGGCAGCAGTCGGCCGTTGCCAGGGCCGACCAGCAGCCGCGCCAGATGCGGGACCAGCAGCCCGATCCAGCCGACCATGCCCGCCAGACTGACGGTCAGGGCGCAAATCAAGGTGGCCAGCACGATCACGCCGTAGCGGATGCGCTGAACCGGCACGCCGAGGCTGTGCGCCTCGTCGTCACTGAGGGACAGTGCATCGATCGCACGCCCGGCCAGGCACATGAGCACGATGGCAAACGCCAGCCACGGCGCAACCAGCGTCAACGTGTGACGATCAACGGCGCTGAGACTGCCCAACAGCCAATAGACGATCGACGGCAACTGATCCACCGGATCGGCGAGGTATTGAGTGATCGACAACAGCGAGGTGAACAGCGCGTTGGCGACGATACCGCCGAGTACCAACAGGAGAATGGAGGAGGTTTGAAACAGGTGGGCAATGCCGACGCCGGTCGCCACGGCGATCAGTCCGGTCACGCAGGACAACAGCGCAACTGCCAGTGGCGACAGCTGCCAGATGATGCCGAGGGCAGCCCCGAACGCACAGCCGCTGAGCACGCCCAGCAGGCCGGGTGAAACCAGAGGGTTTCGGAACACTGCCTGGTAAGCGGCGCCCGATACCGACAGTCCGGCCCCGACCAGCACGGCAGCGATAACGCGCGGCAGGCGCGCCTCGAAGATGAGGCTGTGCAACAGCTGATAGCGGCCAACAGGCATCTGCCCGAAGCCGCACGCCGCGGCAAGAAATCTGAACAGCTCCGAGATCGGGATAGCGAAGCGACCGAGCAGCAGCGCTGCCAGCATCGCAAACATTAGTAACAAAATACTCAGCGGCGCAATACAACGCGGGGTCAGGGAAGGCATCAGGCACTCGACAGTCGATATACATAAAACTATACAGCGATATCGAGAGCCGCTCTAGACGGCGGGTTGTCGCAGTCCCACCGGGCGCAGCCGTGCGTTGAAGACAGCCACCGCCAACGACCTGTAAACTCCGCAAAGCTTCTATCAATCTGCTCGATAGAAACAATCTGTAAAAGAAATGTGATTGTTTTGTGAAAATATCGTTATATCCCCTCGACCATTTACCCTCATTTGAGGGAAGGACAGGGGAAACACATTGCAAAGCACACAAGACGACCTGAAAAACGCCTCGATCACAGTACTGCTCAAGCTGGCGCTGACCGGGATCGCATTTGCCATGATCTGGCTCGACATCGCCGTATTCCATACCGACATTCTGGAAATTTCGTTTACTGAGGTCACTCAGGAAATCATGCTGTTCGCCAGCGCCTTGCTGTTCTGGGTTGCGCCGGGCGCGCCACAGCAACGCGGTTTTCGAGTGCTGGCCGGGGGCTTCTTTGCCTGTCTGCTGATGCGTGAACTCGACGGCCTGTTTGACCCCATCAGCCACAGTGCATGGTGCTGGCCCTTCAGCGTGATTGCGCTCGCCTGTATCGTCACCGCTTTCAAGCCGGCCAATCGCGGCGATACGTTCGACGCCCTCGCGGCGTTCGCCCGCACGCCAACCTTCGGCACGATCTCCACAGGTCTGGGGGTGCTGGTGTTTTCGCGCCTGTTCGGCATGGGCGCGTTGTGGCATCTGATTCTGAGCGACGGCTATGCGCGGCTGGCCAAGACGGCAGTCGAGGAGGGCGTTGAGCTGGTGACTTACTCGATGTGGCTGGCGGCTGCCGTCGAATACTTCGTGCGCCAGCGTGCGTCCGTCGCTCGGGCGTCGTCGGTGGAGCACGTTGCTCTGGAACGCGCCGCGCTGGCCCGCCGCTGATTCGGCTGGCCACGGCACGCAAGCCGCTGCCTCGTTGAAGAGGCCGCGGCTTTACTGAGTGCGCGCCGACACCTTGAGCAACATGCGCGACAGCTGATCGATGGAATACGGCTTGTGCAACAGCTCGAAGCCATCGGTGCCGGTCTGGGCGAGGACGTGACTGAATCCCGATGTGAGCACCACCGGCAGCGCGGGAAACATCGCGCGGATCGCGTGGCCGAGTTCGATACCGCTCATGCCGGGCATGACCACGTCAGAGAACACCACATCGAACCGGCTGGCATCCTTGCCCAGTTCGCTCAACGCCTCCTGAGCATTCGCCGCCAGCACCGTCGTGTAACCCAGTTCGGCCAATGCCTGCACGGCGAAGGTGCCGACATCGCCATTGTCCTCCACCACCAGCACGCACGTGCCGTGCCCATCTTCAAGGGGCAGCGGCGTCGCATCGGTCTCCAGCTTTTCCACGCTGCCCGTTACCCGCGGAAGATACAGCGTGAACGTCGTGCCTCTGCCGAGCTCACTGGCCACTGAAATCTCGCCGCCGGACTGTTTGGCGAAACCGAACACCTGGCTCAACCCCAGCCCCGTGCCTTCACCGACATTCTTGGTGGTGTAGAACGGCTCGAAGATTTTCTCCAGCTGCGTAGCCGGAATGCCGGTGCCTGTATCGGTGATGGAAATGGCAACGAAAGGGCCGTCCAGCGCGGGATGCAGGCGCACCGAGGGCATCGATTCAACCGGACGCACCGCCAGGGTAAGCCTGCCTTCGCCGCGCATCGCGTCTCGGGCGTTGGCGACCATGTTGACCAACGCCGTGTCGAACTGGCTCGGGTCGGCGTTGACCAGGCAGGGCGCGTCGGCCAGCTCGCTGATCAACTCGATCCGCGAGCCGGTCAACGTGCCCATCATCCCGCTGATGGCCCTGACGTTGTTGCAGACGCTGAACACTTCAGGCTTGAGCGTCTGCCTGCGGGCGAATGCGAGCAACTGCCCGGTCAGTTTGGCGGCACGGTCGACGGTCTCGGAAATCGCCGTCACATAGCGGACCCTGCGCGCTTCATCAAGGCCTGGCCGCAGCAGCAGGTCAGTGGAGGAGCGGATCACCGTCATCAGATTATTGAAGTCGTGCGCCACGCCGCCGGTCAACTGACCCACGGCTTCCATTTTCTGCGACTGGCGTAACGCCTCGGCCTGCTCGCGCTCGATGGTGACGTGCCGGCCTGCTGCGTACACGCGGCCATCTTCGAAGGTGCCGGTCCAGCTGAACCACTTGTAGGAGCCGTCCTTGTGCCGCAGACGGTACTCGTACGGCACGATCAATGGCGCCTCGAAAATGCCGGAAAACGCGGCCAGTGCCGGCATCAGATCGTCGGGATGGGTGTAGTCGCTGAACGTTGTGCCGACCAGTTCGCGCTCGGTCCAGCCCAATTGTTCGGTCCAGCGTGCGTTGACTTCATCCAGCGTGCCGTTAGGCGAAGCGATCACCAGCAGCTCCTGGGAAAGGCCCCACGCACGGTCGCGCTCGCGGGTGCGGATCGCCAGGCTGTTGGCCTGTTCCTTTTCCAGGGTGATGTCGCGGCCGCTGCAGTAAACCTTGCCGTCCTCCAGCACGGCCACCCAGGCCAGCCAGCGATACTGACCGTTGCGATGGCGGAAGCGATTCTGAAAGCGGGAAACCGGCCGACCGTTGGCCGCCTGTGTGAATACCGCCTCGCTGGCGCGCACATCGTCTGGGTGGACGAAGGACATGAAGGTGGTCAGTAGTTCTTCTGGCGACCAGCCCAGGGTGATGGTCCAGGCTGGATTGGACGCCTCGATGACGCCCTGATCATTGATCACCGAGAGCAAGTCATTGCTCAACAGCCAGGTGCGGCTGCGTTCAGTGGCACGCTCGTTGACCTTGCGCTCAAGCTCCGAATTGAGGTCGCGCAGGGCGTCCTGACTGCGGCGCAGGCGTTGATCGGACCGGTGCCGTTCGATGGCCAGCGCGGCCGTCTGGGCAATCAGCGCGATGGCTTCGATGTCACTGGGCATCGGCGTGCGAGGCTCGCCGTAATACACCGCGAAGGTGCCGAGAATCTTTCCGTCTGCGGCCTTGATCGGCATTGACCAGCACGCACGCAACCCGTGGGACACCGCCAGATCGGCGAAGCCATCCCACAACGGGCTGGCGGCAATGTCCTGCACGTACACCGGCGTTCCACGCGCCGCCGCCGTACCGCACGAGCCAATGCCTTCGCCGATGGCAATGCCATGGATCGCTTCGTTATACGCCGCCGGCAGGCTGGGCGCGGCGCCGTGCAACATGTACTGGCCGTCTTCGCTGAGGAACAGCACCGACGCCATCATGTCCTGGCTTTGCGCTTCGACGGCCAGCAACAGGTCGTTGAGCACTTCGGCCAGCGGCATGCCCGCGGCGATCTGGCCCAGCACGCGCCGTTCGCGCTCGATCAGCGCAACAGGCGAATAACTGCCGCCCAGCAAGCTGAGGTCGATGGAGGGCTTTGCGCCAAATTCGTCAAACACGGGGAATCGAGTCCTGCATGAAGAGTGTCTCAGGGCATCTGATGAGCAGGCAGGCTAAAGGCCTGAACCACGGGTGTCGAGTGCCTGACGGTCGCTCAGGCGAAAAAACGGCCGTGTTGCGCAACCTGCACAGCGCAGCCTGCGCATCACTGGGCAACGCCTTCAGCGCAAGTACCCCGGCATCAAATCGTTGAACCAGAACAGGATCATGCTCACTAGGGTGGTGACCAGCAGCAACAAGCCCACACCCCACACGCAGGCGGCATACAGATAGCCTTGCTGCTCGTCTTTGAGACGCATGAAGGTCGGGATGCCGATGAACAACAGGAAGGTCGAATAGGCCGACGCCAGCAACAGGACCGCCAGTGCCAGCCATCTGCTGGGGTAAAGCGCACCCAGCCCGGCAATGAAGAACGGCGTGGCGGTATACCCCGCAAAACCGATGCACTGATGCAGGCTTGGACGCGCATCGAACGAGCGGGACATCCAGCGGATGAACCCGCCCATTATCACGGCGCCGATGAGGATGCTGCAGTAAAACAAGATGCACAGCTGCAATGCGCTCGAGGGCGCCAGTTTGACAATCTCGTCGCCCACCAGGCTCCAACCCACTTGAGTCGTGCCCACAAACAGCGCAACCACGGGAATCAGGGCGAGCAGCACCAGATGCGCCATGTAATGCCGCGGGTGCCGGGCTTCCTCGTCGCGAATGTCCCGCCAGGCGTGGCCGGGGTGAGTGAACAGGTCAATGAAATGCGCAGACATTGAAATATCCTCCGCAAAATATGTTGCTGCTGCGTTCTCACCGGTGGCGCAACGCAGCGGCGCACCCGGCACTGCTAACGCGGGTTGGGCTGGTCGTCCATCTCGGCGCTGTCGACATCGACATCCGGCATCTCTTGTTGGCGTTGCGCTTGCTCGTCGGTGTCGACCGGCGTTTCGCCGTCGTTATCGGGCAACTGGTCGGCATCAGGCCTGTCGCTGGGATTCAGATCGGTGCGACGGGGTGACAGCGGATCAGGCGACACGGGAAGCGGATCGTCACCGCCCATGCCGCCCTGAAGCGTGGTTTCTACGTTGTTCATGACAACCTCCTGGCGCAGCGTTTTGCTGTGCATACGCTTTGGAATGGGCGGTTGCGAGGTGGTTCGACTCAGCTGACTGGCGGTATTGCGGCAAACCTGCGCGGGTCGAGTCAGGCCAGCGGCGCGCCGCTCGGATGTGTGCTGAGTGGCTGCGCGCTGAGGGGTTGCGCCGCGACGAGGCCGATGCCAGGCAGGGCGACCGCGCCGATCAACCGTGCGCCGTCAGCGCTCTGGCTGCTGAGTTGCCAGCGCCACGCATCAGCAAGCATGCAGTCGAGCGAGCGATGGGCCGACCAGCCCAGTTCACGCAAGGCCTTGGCCGGGTCCGCCCAGCATTGCGCGATGTCGCCGGCGCGGCGTGGCTCGTAGGTCAGCGGTACGGCAACGCCACTGACTCGCTCGAAGGCCTTGACCACCTCAAGCACCGAATGCCCAAGGCCGGTGCCCAGGTTCCAGACATGAACACCGTGGGTCAGGCGCAGCGCATGCAACGCCTTCAGATGCCCTTCAGCGAGATCCATCACATGCACGTAGTCGCGAATGCCGGTGCCGTCGGGCGTCAGGTAATCGGTGCCGAAAACCGACAGCGCCGGGCGCTGCCCGCTTGCCACCTGGAGCAAGTAGGGCAGCAGATTGTTCGGCGTCAGCGAGCAGGTTTCTCCTACATTGCCTGACTCGTGAGCGCCAATCGGGTTGAAGTAGCGCAGCAAGCCGACCGACCAGCGCGGCTCGGCATCGACCATGCTTTTCATGACGTTTTCCGCCATGAGTTTCGATTGCCCGTAGGGATTGGAGGGGTGGCCAGTCGCGCAACGTTCGTTGATCGGCATCACCGCGCAGTCGTCGTAGACCGTGGCTGAGGAGCTGAACACCAGGGTGAAAATCAGTGCATCGGCCATCGCCTGGCAGAGGATCACGCTGCCGCCGACATTGTTGTCGTAATACCGCAGCGGCTCGCGCACGCTCTCGCCAACGGCCTTCAATCCCGCGCAGTGAATCACGGCATCGACGGGGTAGCGTTCGAACAGTTCATCGAGGGTTTGCCGGTCCCTGACATCGCCCTCGATGAACGCGGGACGTCGGCCGGTGATCCGGGTGATGTTGTCCAGCGTCGTTCGGGAGCTGTTGCAGAGGTTGTCGAGAATGACGACGTCTTCGCCGTCCTCCATCAGTTCCAGCACCAGATGCGTACCGATGTAACCCATGCCGCCGGTTATCAAGATCATCATGCGTCTCCGTTTACCTGTTGGCTCGGCGACTGCGGGCTGCCGGACTGCTTGATCGTCTGACACCCTGCGGCGACATTGACGCGTAACGGTTAGGGAGACAGAGTTGCCCAGTAGTTCAAGCCAGATGCTCGCCGGTGTGCGGTTCATCGGGTTTATCGCCAGACAGACTGAACGGCGGGGATCGCTTGGGCATCACATACAGTGAAGTGGCACCCTGTGATGCAAGATCACGCGACGGCACTGTCAGTACACGAGTGCCGTCGAAGCCGGACACAGGGCTTCAGACTCGATTCCGCTCCCAAAAAGGAATTCGATATGAATCTTGAAGCCCGGCCGTTCCATCTTTCTCCCGTTCACGTCGACTCCGAACCGGCGATCGCTGCCTGCGCAAAACCGACCCTGTTGTGCCTGTCGCACTTGCGTTGGGGCTTTGTCTATCAGCGCCCGCAACATGTCATGACGCATCTGGCGAAAGACTACGACGTGCTGTTTTTCGAGGAGCCGCTGTTCGCCGAGGGCGCAGCATGCACACTTGAAGTGGCGACGCCCGCCGCCGGCATCACCCTGCTGGTGCCGCACCTGCCGTGGGGTTTGAGTCAGTCGCAGGTCGCCGCCGCGCAGCGTCAACTGCTCGATGATTATCTGGCCGGGCACGCGGCAGCCGAGTTGCTGCTCTGGTACCTGACGCCGATGAGCCTGACGTTCACCGACCACCTGCACGCCAAGGTCACGATCTTCGACTGCATGGACGAACTGTCTGCCTTCAAGGGCGCGCCACCGGACCTGCTGGAAAAAGAGCAAAGGCTCATGTCCCGCGCCAATGTGGTGTTTACCGGCGGGTACAGCCTGTGGGAAGCCAAATCCAGACAACACCGCAACGCCCATTCATTGCCCAGCAGCGTTGATATCGCGCACTTCGCGGCGGCGCGCCAGACGTTGCCCGAGCCCGCCGACCAAGCCGGCATCGCACACCCCAGGCTGGGGTTTTTCGGAGTCATCGACGAGCGCTTCGACATTGCACTGGTGGACGAGTTGGCGGCCCGGCGGCCTGACTGGCAGCTGATTCTGATCGGCCCGGTGGTGAAGATCGACCCCGCGTCGCTGCCACGCCGACCGAACATTCATTACCTGGGCCCCAAAGGCTACCCACAATTGCCCGACTACCTGGCGGGCTGGGACGTTGCCCTGATGCCCTTTGCGATCAACGAGTCGACCCGCTTCATCAGCCCCACCAAAACGCCCGAATACCTGGCCGGCGGATGCCCTGTGGTGTCTACACCGGTACGTGACGTGATCCGCGGTTACGGCGATTCGGGCGTCGTCACCATCGCCGCGTCGGCCGAGGCCTTCATCGCAGCGGTCGAGGCCGCGCTTGAGGCAAAAACCGAGGACGGCTTCCTGCAACGCATCGATCAGGTGCTCGAAGGCATGTCGTGGGAAACCACCTGTGTCGCCATGAAGGAGCAGATCGAATGCCTCAGGTAACCGTGGAACACGCCATTCATGGCCCGTCGCATCTGAACAACGGGCAGCCCTACGACTATCTGATCGTCGGGGCGGGCTTTGCCGGCAGCGTGATTGCCGAGCGCCTGGCCGCGGGGCTGGGGCAGAGCGTTCTGGTGGTCGACCGTCGTCCGCACATCGCAGGCAACGCCTACGACTGTGTCGATGAAGCCGGAGTGATGATCCATCGCTACGGCCCGCACATCTTCCATACCAACGCTCAACGCATCGTCGATTACCTGTCACGCTTCACCCAGTGGCGAGACTATTCGCACCGCGTGCTGGCCCGTGTGGACGAGCATCTGGTGCCGATCCCGATCAACCTGACCACGCTCAACACCCTGTTCGGACTGGACATGGAGGAAGACCAGGCGCAGGCGTTTCTGGCCGCACGGGCCGAGCCGGTGGCCGATATCCACACGTCCGAAGACGTCGTGATCAACCAGGTCGGGCGCGAGTTGTACGAGAAGTTCTTTCGCGGTTACACCCGCAAGCAGTGGGGGCTGGACCCTTCCGAGCTGGACAAGTCGGTCACTTCGCGCATTCCCACCCGCACCAATGAGGACGATCGCTACTTCACCGACACCTTCCAGATGATGCCGCTGCATGGCTACACGCGCATGTTCGAACGGATTCTCGATCATCCGCGGATCGATCTGCTGCTGGGCACCGACTTCAGGGCAGTCCGTGACCGCGTGCAGTTCAAGCAGTTGATTTACTGCGGTCCGATCGATGAGTTTTTCGATTTCTGCTTTGGCAAATTGCCCTATCGCTCGCTGCGTTTTCAGCACGAGACACTGGCGCAAGATCGCTTGCAGGCCGTGGCAGTGGTCAATTTCCCCGATCCGGCTGTGCCGTACACGCGGATTACCGAATACAAACACCTCACCGGGCAGGTGCATGCGCGCACCAGCATCAGCTATGAGTTTCCCTGCGCCGAGGGCGAGCCGTATTACCCGATCCCGCGCCTGGAAAACGCCGAACTGTACAAGCGCTACAGCACACTGGCTGACAATACGCCGGGCGTGACATTTCTCGGCCGGCTCGGCACTTACAAGTACTACAACATGGATCAGGTGGTAGGGCAGGCGCTCGCGCTTTATCAGCGGATCGAACGAGAACATTCCAGCAGTGCGCCCGCGGGCGAGCTGGAAATCCAATGATCGCTGCAGGTGCCCGGCCAGCGGGTGGCCGGGATGAGTGAATCGCGCCTGTTCAGTTCATTTGTGATGGCCGGTTATGAGTGTTCGAGCCAGCGTCGCGGCGATGGTCGACGGCTGGATCTTCAAGCTTCCAGCGGCCACGCGAAATGGGCCAGCCAGGACTACGCCAGGCTGGCAGAGCTGGGTATCAGGTGCGCCCGTGACGGGCTGCGCTGGCACTTGATCGAAACGCGTCCGGAGCACTACGACTGGCGCAGTTTCCTGCCGCTCTTGCAGGCCGCGCGCGACCAGGGGATTCAGGTGGTGTGGGACCTCTGTCATTACGGCTACCCGGACGACCTCGATATCTGGCGTCCGGCGTTTGTCGAGCGTTTCGCCCGGTTCGCCGGCGCGGCTGCAAGGTTGATGGTCGAGGAGGGCATCACCGCGGCGACCTACTCACCGGTCAACGAGATTTCGTTCTGGAGCTGGGCCGGCGGGGAGGTCGGCTACTTCAATCCGGGGGCGCGGGGACGAGGGCAGGAGCTCAAGCATCAACTGGTGCGCGCCGGCATCGCTGCCATCGACGCTATCAGGGTGCACATGCCCGACGCACGCTTCGTTCAGTGTGAACCGTTGATCCACGTGATCGCCGGTACTCAGCGCGCTGGCGACATTTCCCGGGCTGAAGACTATCGACTGGCGCAGTTCGAAGCCTGGGATCTGCTCGCGGGGCGCCAATGGCCGGGATTGGGTGGCCGCGAAGCGTATCTGGACGTTATCGGGGCCAATTTCTATCCGCAGAACCAATGGACGCTCAGCGCGGGGAAGATCCTGCGCGGCGACGCCAATTTTCGACCCTTGGCCGGCATGCTGGCGGAGGTCCACCACCGCTACCGTCGGCCGGTGTTGCTTTCGGAAACCGGCGCCGAAGGCGACGAGCGCGTCCCCTGGCTCGATTACGTGGCGACGCAGTTAGTCGCGGCGCGAGCGCGGGGTGTCTGCATCGAGGGGCTGTGCTGGTACCCGTTTCTGGATTACCCCGGCTGGGACGATGACCGCTATTGCCCGGCCGGGGTTTTCGGCTACCCAGACGGCGAAGGCAGTCGCGCATCTTTTCACCCCTTGCATCAAGCGTTGCAGGCCCTGGGTCGAAACCCTGAACTGCGCCGCTAGCCTGCTGCCCAAGCAGTAAGCTAACGGAGGACACCGACCATGACCGATGCAAAAAAACACGCCCCCGACAAACCTTCTGCGCCACAGCAGCCGGCAGAAAAGCGACCCACGGAAAACGATGTGCCGGCCCATGCCACCGAGGCCGAAAAACAGCGACTGAAGGACTTCAACAAGGACGGCATTCCACCGGGTTCCTGCTGAGCTGTCCAGTTCGCCGACAAACGCCACGCCGGCGGTTTACCTGTTCGAAAGGTCCGGGCAGTATGACGCGCTTTGATCGGCCGCAGGGGAGCCAGAGGACATGCACAGCATCACCATTGATCGATATGTGCCGGGTGACGAACAGGGCATCGTCGCGTTGATCGTGCCGATTCAGCGAGACGAATTCGGCATCGACATCACCGCCGAGGATCAGCCGGACCTGATGCAGATCGAGTCGTTCTATCAGACCGGCAACGGCGATTTCTGGGTGGCACGCAAGGACGGTCAGATCATCGGCACTATTGGTCTGAAGGACATCGGCGCGGGTGACGTGGCACTGCGCAAAATGTTCGTGGGCGCAGCGTGGCGAGGCCGGGAATTCGGCGTGGCCAGGCAGCTGCTGGATCATTTGATCGAGTCGGCGAGGGCGCGTGGCGTGCGCAAGATCTACTTGGGCACGACGGCGAAATTTCTGGCGGCGCACCGGTTCTATGAGAAGCATGGTTTCGAACTGATCGACCCGCAGCAGCTTCCCGCCAGTTTTCCGCTGATGCTCGTGGACACGCGTTTCTACGCGCTGACGCTCTAAGCCGCGCAGTGTCCTGAGCCCGCCACGAACGTGCGCGCAATCAGCGCGCACGGTTGTGGCATCGCCCGCTTCGAGCGTTCGTTCATTCACACCCACACTCCCGACAAACTGCTTCAAGGCGCCGTGGTCCAAGCCGACATCTCTTACAGATCCCTGACCTGACCGAGCCTCATCCTCCCTTTAATTGAGTAGTCTTGATGACCCGCCTTTCCGCCGATGACCGTATCCAGGTGACTCGGGACGCGACGGTTGAATACTGGAAGCACCTGCTGCCGATCGTGCAGATCGCGTTCGCCATCCATATTCTGCTGTTCGGCCTGTTCGTGATCGTCGACATCCCCATTCTCTGGGTCACCAACGCAGCGAGCATGGCCGCGTACGTCGCCTGCCTGCTGGCGATCCGCCGACGTGCCTATCGCTGCGCGGGCATGCTGATCTGCACTGAAATCGTTGCCCACGCAGCCATCGCCACCTGGGTGCTGGGCTGGGACAGCAATTTTCATTTTTACGTGTTCTGCACCATCCCGATCATCACCTTCAGTTTCCAGGCAGCGCCGATCCGTCGGGGCTGCCTGAGCGCTGCCATTCTGGGAGTCGCCGTGCTGGGTTTTTACTTCCGCCATCGCGTGGCGGTCACCAGCATCAGTGCCGACGCCCAAGACCTGTTCGGGCTGTTCAATGCCTTCACCGCCACCGCCTTGTTGCTGCATGCCACCGGGCTTTCTGTGCGATTCAACTTCTCCATGCACATGAACCTGTTTCACTCGGCCCACCGTGACAGCCTCACCAATCTGTACACGCGACGGCGCGTCATGCAGCGCCTGCGTCAAGGTGCCGGCACCGCCAGGGCAACCCCCACGGCCATCGTCCTGATCGACATCGATCATTTCAAACAGATCAACGACCGCCACGGTCACGACGTCGGCGACACGGTGCTGCAGCGCATCGCCACGGTCATCTCAGGCTGCGTGCGCGGCACGGACATCGCGGCACGTTGGGGTGGTGAGGAGTTTCTGGTGCTCATGCCGGACACGACCCTTGAGGATGCGCGTCACATCGCCGAACGCGTGATGCTTGAAATCCGTCAGCAGTCGGGGCTTGCCGACGGCACGGCGCTGAGCCTGACGGCGACGCTGTCGGTGGTGACGCTGCAAGCCGATGAGACGTTCCGGGACGCGCTCAACCGTGCCGATCAGTTGCTGTATCAGGGCAAGCAGGAAGGCCGGGACCGGCTGATGCTCGCACGCTGAAGGTGTGCGTCACTTGCGCGGGGTGTTTTTGACCCGCTTCAAGCGTGCGATGGCGATATTGTGAAGATATTGGCGCACCGCATCGTGGTGCGGCTGACTGACGTGGTTGCAATCGAGCAAGCCCAGCAGGTAGCCCTCGGCCATGGCGTGATAGCGCGAAACGCCTTCCCGGGTTTCGCTGGTCAGAAGTTTCGCCATCAGCTCATCGATGCGCGCCCGATCCTCGCGGGAAAACCAGCCTTCCTGCGGCGCCATGCCCGCTTCCGGATCCGGCACGGCCCCGCTCGAAATGTCTCTCACACAACCTCCCGACCGGACATCATTCAGACGAAGAACCTCTTCGGCGCCCATGCACCGGTTCCAGCGGCAATTCATAGCATGGAATCAACGCGAAGTGGTCGAGGATCGAACCGTGTGCGTGGCGCGTCGACCGTCCAGCCAATTCCCAGAACCCTGCGCAACCGACGTCCTCGAATGCGTGTGGCCCGACCATTACGGGCCGATGGAGGTGCTTGTGAACAATGAAATGCGCATGCAGGGCGGATCGGGTGCGGATGCGCCCATCGAACCACTGGAACCGGGCAGACCGGACATTATGCCCAACCCGCCGCCTGACGTGCCTGACGGTGCGTCGACGGAAGGAGAACGTCCGCTCGATCCCGATGGCGGAATGCTTGAAGAGGACATGGATGACGTGGCCGTGAACAACTCGGTGTCCGAAGAAAACCCAACGAGCAGATGATTCGTGTTGATCGGCCTGCACCTGGCGGCGCGATTGCGGCTTCACAGTTTGCCGCTGTCGCCCGTCGCCTCGGCCACCGTTGCCAACAGGTCCTCGATCTCCTCGATGGAGGCCTGCAGGCTGCTGAAACATTGCGCCAGCGACTGTTTCGAGTCGACGGTCTGATTACCCCGCAGCGGCTCGACCTGATGCAACTCGAGCTGTTCAAGCTCCTCCACGGCCTTGCGCAACGTGCGCAACATGCTGGCAATGGCGATGATGTGTCGCTCGCTGGCATTGGTCATGTTCAATCCCCTTGGTAGACACGTTCGCCTGGACTGCAGTTGAGCGTAGCGGAGCACAGGCTCGAAAAACAACGTCACTCGCTCGTGATCGAATCACAGCGTCAGAGCGGTTGAGCAATCTCCACCGCGCGTTGGCCCGCCGGCACCGGCCGGCCGAAGAAATATCCCTGAAAATGCGTGCAGCCTTCAGCGAGCAACTGTTGCAGCTGCTCTTGGTTTTCGACGCCTTCGGCGGTGGTTTTCATCATCAGGCTGGTGCTCATGCCCATGATCGCCCGAATGATCGCCAGCGCTTCTTTGCTCTCGTTCATCTCGCGCACGAACGACATGTCGATCTTGATCCGGTCGAAGGGAAACGAGCGCAAATAGCCCAGCGAGGAGTAACCCGTGCCGAAATCGTCCAGCGAGATCGTCACGCCCAGCGCTTTCAACGCCTGCAGCGTGTTGACGTTGTCTTCGCTGTTTTCCAGCAGTACCGATTCGGTGATTTCCAGCTCCAGTCGCCCGGCAGGCAAGCCGGAATCGGCCAGGGCCAGTTGGACCATGTCGACCAGATCGCTGTTGCGAAACTGCACCGGCGACAGATTGACCGCCACGGTATGGCTTTGCTCCCAACTGGCGGCTTCCTGACACGCCAGGTTCAGCGCCCGCTTGCCGATCTCATGAATCAGCCCGGATTCTTCGGCGACGGGAATGAAATCATTGGGCATGATCGTGCCCTTGGTGGGATGCGCCCAGCGCATCAGCGCCTCGTAACCCGAGATTTCGCTGCCGCGCTGGCCGACGATCGGTTGGTAATGCATCTGCAACTGCCCCAGATGCAGGGCGGTGCGCAGCTCGGTTTCGACTGCCCGGCGATTGCGCGCCGATTCGTCGAGCTCGTGGCGGAAGCACTCGAAGCGGTTGCGCCCGTTGCGCTTGGCCTCATACAGCGCCATGTCCGCATATCCCAGCAGTTGCTCGGGCTGGTCGTGGTCAGTGGGCGCAATCGCCACACCGATACTGACGCCGACCAGGCAGCTGTGGCCCTCGATCATGAACGGCGTGGCGACGGCGTTGATCAACCGCTGGGCGGCGAGCTGTGCAGCGCCGTCGGAATCCAGGTTCGGCAGGACGACCGCGAATTCGTCGCCGCCGAGGCGGGCAAGGGTGTCGTCGTCGCGCAGCTCGCGGCGCAGACGCTGGCCGAGCGCCCGCAGCAACTTGTCGCCGAACGCATGGCCCAGTGCATCGTTGATGTTCTTGAAATTATCCAGATCGAGACACAACACCGCCGTCAGCTTCTGCGCCTGGCCTGAACGGGTCAGCGCGTCGTCGAGCTGCTCGCGCAGCCGCGTCCGGTTTGGCAGCCCGGTCAGTGCGTCATGGTGGGCCATGTGATGAATCTGCGCCTGCGCGGCAATTTCTTCGGTGACGTCCTCGGCGACGAACAGAAGATAGTCGGATTCACCGCCCGTGTGCTGGCCGCGCAGGACGCGGCTGCGCAAAGTGCGCGGACCGATGGCGGTTTCGACCAGGGTTTCAGCCTCATGAATGCGGTTGTCATGCAGCCCTCTGGCCATCTGCTGGTCCAGAAAGGCCGCCGCTGCAGGCGAGACCACATCTCTGGCGTAACCGCCGGCCATTTCAGTCTGATGCGAGGCAAACAGATAAGCCGCTTGGTGGTTGGCCAGCAGAATCTTGCCGGTCTGCGCGTCCTGAGCGATCACTGCGGCTGGAATGTTGCTGATCACCGAGTCGAGAAAACGCGAGAGGGACGCCAGCTCCTTGCTCTGCTGCTCGGCCTTTTCCTTGCTTTTGAGCAGCTGCAGTTCGTGCTGGCGCTTTTCGCTGATGTCTTTGGTCACCTTGGCGAAGCCAATCAGCCGGCTGCGGTCGTTTTCGTCGTAGATGGCATCGATGACCACGCTCGTCCAGAAATACGAGCCGTCTTTACGCTGGCGCAGGCCCTCGGCCTGAAAGCGTCCTTCGCGCCGCGCAATCTCCAGGTTCAGCAGAGGAATACCCGAGGCGCGATCTGCAGGGGTGTAGAACACCGAGTAATGCTGGCCGACGATTTCTTCCGCCGTGTAACCCTTGGCCCGCTGTGCGCCCGCGTTCCAGTTGGCGACGATGCCGTCCGGGGTCAGCATGTAGATCGCATAATCCACCACACTCTGAATGAGCAGGCGGTACATGACGTCGGAATTTTCAAGCTGCGGCATAGGAGTCACACCTCTTGATGGAGCAAAGCTCTCAAGCACGTTTGCATCCAGGCAGGCTCGAAGCGGGGTTGCGTAGTGGCATTATGCCTATATTTAGACGAAATGTTGTACCGCATATCAAATTTGTACAAGAAATGTTCGGGGGCGTGTGAATGCGAGGTTGATTCAGGGACTCAGAGGAGAGGGGAAAAGGGGAAAGGCGCGCAGAGGGGCTTGAGCGGATGCGACTCCGCTCAAGCATGCGGCGCTCGGCGGCGGCTGACGGTCAAGTCAACCACACGCCATCATGCTGCAGGTGACGCCTGAACACTGCGTGGCCGGATTGGCACGCGGTCACACATCAGGACATCCAGTTGCCGCCGTCGACGTTGTAGGTCTGGGCGACGACGTAATCGCTTTCCGCGCTGGCAAGGAAAATCGCCATGCCCGTCAGGTCTTCGGCGGTGCCCATCCGGCCGTACGGCACTTGCTGCCCCACGAGCTGCTTCTTTTCGCCGGCGGGGCGGTTTTCGTATCGGGCAAACAGGGCGTCGACACCATCCCAGTGCTCTCCGTCGACGACACCGGGCGCAATGGCATTGACGTTGATTTTGTGCGCGATGAGGTTCAAACCCGCCGATTGCGTCAGGCTGATGACCGCCGCCTTCGTCGCGCAATAAACACCCACCAGCGCCTCGCCCCGACGCCCGGCCTGACTGGCCATGTTGATGATCTTGCCGCCGTGGCCCTGAAGGATCATCTGCCTGGCAGCAGCCTGAAGCGTGAACAAGGTACCGGCGACATTGATCGCAAACAGTCGCTCATAGCTTTCCCGGGTGATCTCGGTAATCGGCGCCAGATCGAACAGCGCCGCGTTGTTGACCAGCACGTCCAGCTTTCCGGTCTTGCCGACCACCTGAGCGATGGCCTCATCGATGGAAGCCTGCAACGTGACGTCCATCTGCACGGCATAGGCTTGCGGGCCCAGTTCGTTGGCCGTCTGTCGCGCCCGGTCCAGATTGATGTCGGCGATGGCGACCGTAGCGCCTTCGCGGATGTAGGCCTGGGCGAAGGCCCGTCCGATCCCCCGTGCCGAGCCGGTGATCAATGCACTTTTGCCGTCAAGTCGTTTCATGAGTGTTTCGTCCAATGCTTGAAAATACGGTGTGTGGCGCTGCCCTGTGTGTTGACGAAGAGAAAGGTCAGCGTCGACCTGGCGATTCATTTTTTCGGATAACCCGCCCGTTTCATTTCCCTTGAGGTGGTGGCCTGCGCCGCGGCGAGGGCCTGATCGACGGGCATTTGTCCGGTGAGCGCTGCGGAGAAGAGTTTGCCGACGGATGTGCCGATGGCTTGGAATTCGGCAATGGTCACGTATTGGATGCCTGTGTAAGGCACGGGTTTGGCGGACGGGTGGGCAGGGTCGGCATGCTGCATCATCTGCAAGGTGATCCTGGCAAAGGGCGCTGCCTGCAGATAGGCGTCACTGTAGGTCGAGGTGCGCGTGCCCGGCGGCACGTTGCTGATGCCATCTTTCTGCGCGACCAGTTGAATGTATTCTTTCGACGTCGCCCAGGTGATGAACGCCTTGGCGGCTTCCTTATGGCGTGAGGTCGCCGGAATCGCCAGCGACCATGCATACAACCAGGACGATCCTTTGTCGGTCACTTCAACGGGCGCAGGGGCAAAGCCGACACTGTCCGCCACACGGCTTTGTTCTTTGTCCGTGGTGAAAGAGCCTGCAACGCTTGCGTCGACCCAGATGGCGCACTTGCCGCTGTTGAACAACGCCAGCGTTTCATTGAACCCGTTGCTGGAAACACCGGGCGGCCCGTATTGCCTGAGGGTGTTGACGTAAAAGTTCGCCGCGGCTGTCCATTCCGGGCCGGTCAGCTCGGGTTGCCATTGCTCATCGAACCAGCGCGCGCCGAAGCTGTTGGCCATGGTCGTGAGCAGCGCCATGTTTTCGCCCCAGCCGGCCTTGCCGCGCAGGCACATGCCGTATTGCTCTTTTTCAGGATGATGGAGTTTGCCGGCGAACTCACCCAGTTGAGTCCAGCTCGGGTGCTCAGGCATGGTCAGGCCCGCCTGCCTGAACAGATCGGTGCGGTAATAGGTGACGGTGCTTTCGCCGTAGAAGGGCAGCGCGTACAAGGTGCCATTGAGGGAGAGGCCCTGTCGGACCGACGCGATGATGTCCTCGACATCGTAGGTGGCGGGAAGATCCTTCATGGGTTCCAGCCAGTCTTTCGCGGCCCATAACGGCGTCTCGTAGGTGCCGATGGTGAGCACGTCGAACTGCCCGCCCTGAGTGGCAATGTCCGTGGTCAGCCGCTGGCGCAAGACGTTTTCTTCTAACACCACCCAATTCAGTCTGATCCCCGGATGCTGTGTTTCAAACACGCTGGACAGCCGTTGCATGCGGATCATGTCGCTGTTGTTGACGGTGGCGATGGTGATCGTCTCGTCCGCCCAGGATGCGCCGGCCAGACATAGCCCGCAGGACACGAGAATCGCGTTCACAGTCATCTTCATGATGCTCTCCACGGCCACCTCGACGTGGCCACGTTATTGTTGTTTTGCCCGCTCGCGGCGTGACACGGACGGCGGGGTTGCGATGGATTACATCAGCACGTATTGATCCCGGCAAACGCGCTGGGGACGTCCGACTGATACTTTTCTGACGCGGGCGTGGTTTGCAACGTCGGTTAAAAAAGTATCGGTGCGTCGCGTCTTTCAAGGTGGAGTGCTTCAATGAAAAGGGCGTACGCTGCATACACGCCCGATCCGACAACGATAAGAAGAGGCCAGCCATGGCTGAGAATCTCACGTCTTTCTTCGAGCATTCGCCTGCCGAGCTCGAAGTCATCCTGCCCCAGCCCCAGCAGAGTTTTCGCTCGTATGAACACGACTACCCTTACGCGCTGGCCCGCTGGAACCATCATCCGGAATTTGAAATCCACCTGATCCGTCATGGCAGCGGCAAGCTGGTGGCGGGCGATTACATCGGCGCGTTCGGGCCGGGGCATGTCGCGATGATCGGGCCGGACTTGCCCCATGACTGGATGGGCGATCTGTCGCCAGGCGAGCACATCGAAGGACGTGATGTGGTGTTGCAGTTCGACGCGGCATCGTTGCTCAGCCTGCGCTCGCTGATGCCCGAGCTTGGCGATTTGCAACCGCTGTTTGAAAAGGCCCGGCGCGGACTGGAGTTTTTCGGTGCCACGGCCAGCGAAGCCGCGCGGTTACTTGAAGCCATTGGCCCGGCATCGGGTTTACAGCGGCTGGCGCTGTTCCTGCAGTTGCTCAACGTGTTCGTCGCAGCGCCCGAGCATGAGGCAACGTGCCTGGCCAGCGCCTGCTACGCGCCGAGTCTGGATGACAAGAGCGCCGAGCGGATTCGCAGGGCGTTTGCGTATCTGCAGGAAGAACTGGGCGGGGACATCAGGGTGTCGGTCATCGCCGAGCGCCTGAACATGAGCGAACCGGGGTTCTCGCGTTTTTTCAAACGGGTCACCGGTCACGGCTTCATCGACCTGACGCGCAAGTTGCGGATCCAGAAATCGTGCCGACTTTTGCTGCAGACTCGCATGTCGGTGGCGGACATCTGCTTTGAGGTGGGGTATTGCAATCTGTCCAATTTCAATCGGCACTTTCTCAGCGAAATGCAGGTGACGCCGACCCAGTATCGTCGCGGCTCAGGGGTCACGCTGTTCAACCTGAACCGCGTCCGCGCCACAGCCTGATGTCGGTCAGGCCGCAGCATTGATGCGTTTCTCGATGGACACGTGACCTGTTATCAGCTCTGTGGGGCGCCGCGTTCGACCATCTGTTGCCATTGCTGCACGCTGGGGCGAGCTTGCACTCTGGCGTGCCATGCCCGCAGTGCCTCACATTCATCGGGCACGGCCAGCTTTACCAGAGACGCGAAGATCATCCCGCCAAGAACGGCAATATCGGCCATCGAAAAATGATCGCCCGCGACGTAGGGCTGTTGCTGCAGCACACGGTCGAAGTAGTGCATGCCCCTTAGCGCCTTGTCGCGCATGCGCAGGCCCCATTCCTGGTTCTGATACAGCTCGACCTGCGGGCCGAGGCCAGGCGTGGCGTGGTGGAAATAGACGCTGACGGCGTCGAGAAACTCGATCTCGGCACGCTTGGTCATCATGTGAATCACACCTTTTTCCAGCGCCGTGCTGCCAGTGAGCATCGGATTGTCATCCAGGGCGTCGAGGTATTGAGTGATGGCCGTGCATTCCGCGATCAGCGTGCCGTCGTCCAGTTCCAGCACAGGCAGCGTGCCGGAATAATTGATCGCCAGAAATTCCGGCTGCTTGTGCTCGCCGGTCCAGAGGTTGACCGACACGAAATCAATGCGCGAAAGCATGTCTTTTTCTGCCAGTGCGATGCGCACGCGGGCAGGGTACGGACCGTTGAACCAGTCATGGATTTTCATACGGGCACCGGAGTTGGAAGAAGCATCGGAGGAGCGGCTAGAAGGTTGTATGGTTTCACCTGTCTGTCAGTTGGTAGGTAAAACTCTGGGCGCAAACCAATGCGCTGTCAAGCCCCTGCCTGTCAGTTGGCAGGTAGATTGTTTCCGGCGTAGAATCGGGCTTTGGCTGGCAAATGAGGACAGAAACGTGAGCAAGAACGCCCGTGAAGCGATTCTGGACGCCGCGAAAACCGCTGCGCAATTGCATGGTTATGCAGGCATCAATTTTCGCAGCATCGGCGAAGCGGTCGGCGTGAAGAACGCGAGCATCTACTACCACTTCGCGAGCAAGGCCGAGCTCGGCGCAGCCGTCGCGGCGCGCTATTGGCAGGACACGGCGCAAGTGCTGCAAGGCATTCGCGCGTCAACCGAAGATCCGTTTGAATGCCTGGCGCGCTACCCCTCGATCTTCCGCACGTCGCTGGAAGACGGCAACCGTCTGTGTCTGTCCAGTTTCATGGCGGCCGAGCAAGAGGATTTGCCCGACGAGGTCAAGGAACAGGTGCTGGCATTCGCCGACACCAATGTGGACTGGCTGGCGCAGGTGCTGGCCACGGCCGGGTTCGACCAGCCCAGCAGTGAACGTCGCGCCCGCGCCATTTACAGCGCGGTCGCCGGGGCGCAGTTGATTGCTCGGGCGCGTCTGGACATTGCCGTGTTCGACGAACTGATCGCCAGTTATCGCGAATCGGGGCTGATTCCGACGACCGCCGCTTGAAGCTTGCGAAACGTCGCGTGCCCCGGTCCGCTCAGGCTCCAGCCGGCACGCTCATGCCGCCGTCTGCCATGACCACCGCACCGACGATGTAGGACGCTCGCGGGGAGGCCAGGAAGGCAACGACTTCGGCAATTTCCTCCGGTTGAGCGGCGCGCTTGATCGGCGTGTTCGCCCCGTGTTGCGCCAGAAACTCAGGGCCGTCATCGACCACATCGTTGAGGATGTTGGTGATCACGTCGCCGGAACCGACGGCATTGACACGGATGCCGTGATCAATGACCTCCAGCGCCAACGCCCGCGTCAACTGGGCAAGCGCTCCCTTGGAGGCGGCGTAGGCGGCAATCGTCGGGAAGGCCTGATACGCCGCATAGGACGCGATGTTGACGATGGCCCCGCGCCGATTCGGCGTCATCACCTTCACCGCTTCCCGGGCGTGCAGAAATGCGGCGGTGGTGTTCACTGCCTGAATCCCCTCCCAGTCGTCGCGGGTCATGTCCACCACGCATTTGTTGATGATGATGCCGGCGTTGTTGACCAGGATATCCAGCCGGCCGAAATGCGTAATGGCCGCTGCGACCGCGGTTTCGGCCGCGCCATCCCGGGCGATGTCGGCCACCAGCGGAACCAGCCCCGGTCGTGCCAGTTGCTCGACCGTCGGGCTGATGTCTTCAGCGATCACCTGGGCCCCGCGTGCGTGCAGCATCAGGGCGACGGCGCGGCCGATACCACTGGCGGCGCCCGTGATCAGTGCCACTTGACCTTCGAATTCACGTGTATCTGCAGTCATCTCTTTCTCCCGTGTGAATGCGCGGCAGCAGGCTGGCTGCCGTCGACACGTCCACCTTGCGCCGTTCGGCTACCGGCGTCTGACGGGTTGGCGCCAGACTGTCGGGGTTTTGCTTTTCTTTGCCGACACTGGCTACGCTGTGCGGATCGTTCTCCAGCGCCCGACCACAGACCCGACGTCATGGAAAAAACCGATTCGGCCCCCGATGCCTATCAACCCGCGCGCATCTCTGCGCGGAACATGCCTGATTACATGCCCACCGGCGCGCATCATCCGGTCGGCGAACAGCTGGAATCGCAGGTCCAGGTTCAGCTGTTCAGGCATCGCAGCGTCGGCCAGACACTGACCGTTCCGGCGGTCGCGGAGCCGCTGCTGGTGCTGGTCCTGTCGGGCGCTGCGCAGGTGCAGGAACGTGCGATCGACGAGGCGTGGACGGCCACGGCGGTTGCCGCCGATGATTTCTTTCTGACGATGTCGCCGGAGCCTTACGAGATGCGCTGGCAGACGGAGCATGAGGCAGGTTTTGAGGTGGTGCATGTCTACCTCAGCCAGCGGCTTCTGGACCTTGCTGCCCGCGACGTGTTTTCCATCGGACATGGCGCCGTGCGCCTGCGGGAAGTGTCGGGCGGGCGCGATGAGCTATTGGCTCGCCTGGTGAGATCCCTGTTTCAGGAAATAACCTCAAAGCCCAGAGCCAGCGTGTTGTATCTGGAGAGCATCGGCCAGGCGCTGGCCGTGCATCTGGTGCGATGCTACAGCGATGATGGTGAGCCGTTCAGCCGAGCCAATGCGTTACCCGCGTACAAGCTGCACCGGGCGATCGAAACCATGCGTGATGGGCTGGACAAGGCCTTCGACCTGGGTCGGCTGGCATCGCAGGCGAGCATGAGCGTTTCGCACTTCAGTCGTCTGTTCAGCAAGGCGACCGGGCGGAGTCCGTCCCGGTACTTCATCCACCTGCGCATGGAAACCGCCCGGCAACTGCTGCTGGAATCGGACCTGAGCATTCTGCAGGTCGCGCTGGAAGTCGGCTATGCCAGCCCGAGCCATTTTGCCCAGGTGTTCAAGCGCCACTCGGGCGTCACCCCGCGTGAATACCGACATCCGCGATAAGCGACTGGCCGCCGCCGCTTTCGTGCGTCAACTGCGGTTGCGCGACACGATGCTCAGGAAACGGGCGGGCTGAGTGGCGGCGTAGTAGGCGTGCGGAATGGACCCGTCGAAGTACACGCTGTCACCCTGACTCATGTGCAGCGGCGAATAATCCTGCATGAAAAACACGATGCTGCCTTCGAGCACCAGAAGAAATTCTTCTCCTTCGTGCCCCTCCAGCGTGCGCAGACCGGTGTCCGGAATGGCGTCGACGATGGTGGGCTCCATGCTCTTGGTCGCCAGGTCCGCGCCCAGCCACTCGTAGACGCCACGTGCGGTGTTGTGCATGACGCCGCTGCCCGCGCGATTGACCACCCGGCAGCCTTTGGCGAACCGCTGTTCTTCGTTGCCGAGCATGTCGGCCCAGCGTATGTCCAGCGCTTCGCACAGACGTGCAAGGACCGCATAAGTAGGCGAAATCAGGCCGTTCTCGATCCGCGAGATGGTGGAAATCGACACGTTGGACTTTTCCGCCAGCTTGGTCAGCGACCATTTCAGGCGTTTGCGCTGCATGGCAATCATCGGCCCGGGCTCATGCATGGGCTCGGCCAGCGCCTTCGTGCTCTCAAGCGGTGCTTGTGCCGGGGCCACGACCCGTTTCGGGGACAAGGTATCAGCGCGGGATTTGTCGGTCATGGAAATGCGTCCGGATTCACGGGATGGCAGGGCGCCAGCGGGTCAGGCAGGGATTTTGCATTTTTCAGCAAAACTTCTCAACAGAGAAAAACATTTGCATTTATGCAAAATCGCTTATAGATTCGATCTCGCCAACACAAAAACAGATCAGCCCCAGCGTCACCTTTCACTCTGCCCAACCGTTGTTCGAAGTTTGCGGCCGTCATCGACGGTACAAGCCAGTCCATCAATTTTCCGCGGTAGGTGACTCATGACTACAGATTCGAAATTCCTCCAGCGTGGCCTTTCCCGTCGTACGTTGCTCAAGGCTTCCGGCTACGGTGCGCTGGCCTGCATGGCGGGCGGGATGCTGGGGCAGATGCCGATGGCATTCGCAGCGGGTGCGCCGATCAAAACCATACGTCCCGGTTACCTGACCGCCGCGTGCATGGGCGACATGCCGCTGGGTGCCGTGCGCGACGGGCAGCCGGTGGGCACCGACCTTGAGATGTTGAAGCTGATCGCCGACCGTCTGGAGCTGAAACTGGACATCCTGCCGATGGGCTTCCCGGCGGTGATCGAGGCCGTGCGCTCCGGGCGCGCTGACTGGTTCGGCGGCAATTTCGCCTGGAACCCGATGCGCTCGAAAATCCTCCTGTTGACCGATCCCGTGTTTTACACCGGGGCGTACATCATCATGCGTGACAGCGAACCTTTCACCGGCAGCATCAGCGCCGACGATCTGAAGGGCCGCACGCTGGGCAGCAACACCGGCTATTCGGTGGTGCCGGACATGAAGAAGATTCCGGGGGTGAAAGAGGTCAAGCTCTACGACAACTCGGATGCATGCATTCGCGACGTCGTGGCCGGGCGTCTGGATTTCGCGGTACTCGATGCGCCGACGATCGACTACATGATCCTGCAGAACCCGGACATGAAGCTCAAACAGATTCCCATCGGCTTCGATGAGCGTTATCCGAACCTGACGGGCAAGTTTCAGGCGATCTGGGGCGTCTACCCGCAGAATCAGGACTTGTTCGACGCAATCAACCAGGGCGTTCGCTGGCTCAAGTCCACCGGACAGATCGCCCCGATCCTGGCCCGCTACGGCATCAAGAACCCTGACTATCTAGTGCCCACAGCTGTGGATCCGCGCCTGGGCGTCGACCGCGACGAGCAGGGCAACGTTCTTGGCCCGTTCAAGCATCAGCCGCGGGATTTCAGTCAGTCATTCGCCTGATTACGCAGGCCTGGTTGTCGCTTTCCGGTTCTCGCCAAAGGGTTTTCCTATGCCGTACACACCACCTGCCACGCCGGCGGAGCAGCCGCTCGTGCGTATTCAGGCGCTGCACAAGTCTTTCGGCCGCATCGAAGTGCTCAAGGGCATCGATTTGAACGTCATGCCGGGGCAAAAGGTTTCGCTGATCGGGCCCAGTGGCTCGGGCAAGACCACGTTACTGCGCTGCATCAACTACCTGGAGGAACCCACTGCGGGCGACATCTACGTCGATAACCAGCTCATGGGCCAGCGCCAGATGGGCGCGCGCAGGGTGCCGTTGCGCGATGCCGAGCTGGCGCGTATGCGCGGCAGCATCGGCATGGTGTTCCAGCGTTTCAACCTGTTCGCTCACTTGACGGTTCTGCAGAACATCATGCTTGGCCCGCTCAAGGTGCAGGGGCGCCAGGCCGCCGAAGTGGCCGAGCAGGCGAGGGCGCTGTTGGCCAAAGTGGGCTTGCACGGCAAAGAGCAGGCGTTTCCGGATCAGTTGTCCGGCGGGCAGCAGCAACGCGTAGCCATCGCCCGGGCACTGGCGATGAAACCCAAGCTGATGCTGTTCGATGAGGCCACCTCGGCGCTGGATCCGGAACTGGTCGGTGAAGTGCTTGGGGTGATGCATCAACTGGCCGAGGAGGGCATGACGATGATCATCGTCACCCACGAGATGCGCTTTGCCGAGCAGGTCTCCGATCAGGTGGTGTTCATGGCCGACGGCCGGATCGTCGAGCAAGGCTCGCCGCAGCAGGTCTTCCGTGACAGCCAGGTGGAGCGCACGCGCGCGTTCCTGCGCGCTGTTCAGGAGCGCTGATCGATGGTGGTCATCAGTGAGCTGGAACACGCCGCGCAGTTGTTTCCCTATTTTCTGAAAGTCCTGGGACTGGGCGCGCTCAGCACCGTGGGGCTGACCGTCGCGTCGTTTGCCATGGCGCTGCTGCTGGGCTTCGTCCTCGCCCTGATGCGTTTGTCCCGGCGCGTGTGGCTGCGATCGCTGGCCAGCCTTTATCTGGAGCTGTTTCGCAATGTGCCGATTCTGACGCAGTTATTCATTTTGTATTTCGGACTCACGCACCTGGGGCTGACGCTCCCGGCGACGGTGGCGGCGATCATCGGTTTCGGCCTCAACGGCGCCGCGATCCTCTGCGAAGTGTTTCGCTCGGCCATCAACAATGTGGACAGGGGACAGGCAGAGGCGGCATCGGCCATCGGCATGACCCGGCGCATGGCGCTGCGCATCATCGTCTTGCCTCAGGCTATCAAAGTGGCGCTGCCTGGCATGGCCAACTTCGCCATCAGCCTGCTCAAGGACACCTCCCTCGCGTCGGCCGCCGCCGTGCCGGAGCTGGCGTTCAAAGCGCGCATGCTGGTCAGCGAAACCTACCAGACCAACCTGATTTACCTGATGGTCGCTGTCATCTACCTGATATTGAGCCTGGTGCTGGCGCGCATGGGCCATCGCGCTGAATCCCGACTGCGCGGAGGTCATTGACATGACGTATTACGAACTCTGGCAAGCCTGTCGCGAAGAACTGCTGGCCGCGGCGTGGTCGACCCTGCAACTGGCACTCGGTGCCCTGGCGATCGGGCTTGCAGTCGGCCTGCTTGTGGCGTTGCTGCGCATGAGCCGGGCGCGCCGCGTGCGGCGCCTGGCCACCGCGTATGTCGAGCTGTTTCGCGGCACTCCGGCGCTGGTGCAGCTGTTCATTCTGTATTTCGGCCTGACGGCAGTCGGCATCGAATTCAGCTCGTTTCAGGCGGCAATGATCGGCCTCGGCCTCAATGCATCGGCCTACCTGAGCGAAGTCTATCGCGCCGGCATCGAGGCGGTGCCGAAGGGGCAATACGAAGCCGCGCAGACCATCGGCATGACGCGCTTCAAAACCATGCGCTGGGTGGTGCTGCCGCAGGCCATCCGCGTGGTGCTGGCGCCGATCGGCAACGTGGCGATTTCGCTGCTCAAGGACACCTCGGTTGCGTCATTGATCGCCACGCCGGACCTGATGCTGCGCGCGCAGGACCTCAGCTCCGTCTACTTCATGCCGCTGGAAACCTATCTGATCGTGGGCGCCATGTACTTCGTGCTGTGCTTCCCGCTGTCGCTCGCTGTACGAATGCTGGAGCGCAAGAGCTCCAGATGATCAACCCAAGCAAGTCCTCAACCTCAACAGGAGTCATCATGCGTAAAGTGATCAAAACCGGACTGCCAGACGGATCCGCACCCGTGGAATGGGCGACCGTGGGCGGCAAGACCCTCTACACCGCCAGCATCCCGATCTACGCCGACGGCAGCATCGAAACCGGCGACATCGCCACCCAGACCGAGCTGACCCTGCGCAACCTCAGGCAGACCATCGAGGCCGCCGGCGGCACCATGGACGATTACACCCAGCTGCAGGTCATCCTCACCGACAAGGCGTATTTCGAAGGCATGAACGAGGTGTATCGCACCTTCTTCAGCACGCCTTTTCCTAACCGGGCGACGATCATCGCCGACCTGATGGTGCCGGGCGCAAAAATCGAAATCATCGCCAACGCCTACCTGGAACAGTAAAACCATGCCCGCCACGATCATCATCGGTGCTGGCGTCATCGGCGCCACGACTGCGTATTTCCTCGCTCGCGAAGGTTTGTCGGTCACTGTGCTGGACAGCCAGCCCGAGCCCGGTATGCAGACCAGTTTTGCCAATGGTGGTCTGTTGGCGGCCAACAGCGCGCTGCCCTGGTCATCCCCGGGCACGCCGCTGCAAATGCTCAAGTGGCTGGGGCGTGAAGATGCGCCGCTGCTGCTGCGTCCCTCGGCGATCCCTTCGCTGGGAAGCTGGGGGCTCAGATTTCTGGCCAATTGTCGCGACAGCAAATACCGCGACACGGCCAACACGCTGACCCGTTTCGGGCAACACAGCCTGGGTCTGATGAACACGTTGCTAGCGCGCGACTCGTTGAATTTCGACCTGGGCCGAGGCGGGTTTCTGGAAATTTTCAAAGGACCCGGTGCACGGGCCAGCGCCGAGTCGTTCGCCACGCTGCTTGAACGCATGGGCGCTCGCGTCAGACGGCTCGACCGCCTGGCGTGCGTCACGCTTGAGCCTTCGCTGCTACCGATCGAGTCGAGCATCGAAGTGGGACTCTGGCTGGAGAACGATTGCTGGGGCGATGCGCACCTGTTCACTCGCGAAATCGCCAGAGTCGCGGCGGATCAAGGCGTGCGCTTCGAATACGGCAGCGAGGTCACCGGCCTGGAGGTCAGGAACGGTAAAATCACCGGGGTGAAGCTTGCTCACGGGCGTATCGAGGCCGAGCGGGTCATCGTGTGTGGCGGGGCGGCGTCGCCGGCGCTGCTTGCACCGTGCGGCGTGAAGATCTCGGTGGCACCGGTCAAGGGTTACTCGCTCACGCTCAATCGCGATGAAGTGGGTGTCGCGCCGACGCGGCCTATCGTCGATGACCACGAGCACATTTGCGTCACGCCGCTGGGCGACCGGCTGCGAGTGGCCGGCACGGTGGAGTTCGCAGGCAATGACCGCACGCTTCGGGCGTCGCGGGTGGCCAATCTGAAACAGGCCTTGCGCAACCTGTACCCGCAGATCAGTCTGCCGGCCGAGGTCAATGCCTGGTGCGGCATGCGCCCGATGACGGTGGATGGCCTGCCGTATATCGACGCGACGCCGATCGAAAACCTGTTCGTCAATACCGGCCATGGCGCATTGGGATGGACGCTGGCCTGCGCCAGTGCCGAACGGGTGACGCAACTGGTGACAGGCACCTACGCCCCGCATGTCGGCGCTTTCAAATTGAATCGACGGCTTATCTGACTCGCCAGACCTGATCGGGGTGCTACGGTCTGCTCAACTCGATCAGTCACGCAGAGGTGAGTCGAACACTGGCGATGCGCATTCTGCGTCTATGCTTGAGCGGCACCCCAATGGTCGCGCCGCCTGACTCGACATCACGCGCCCCGCAGGCCACAGCAGCCTCATAACAACACCCGAACAGGGAGTCACGCGATGAAAACGCCGTTGCTCGTCACGCTGTTTTGCTGTGCCACTTTCGCGTTGACCGGGTGCTCCAGCGCCCGCGTCGATCCCAGCCAGTATTCCGGATTCCTCAAGGATTACAGCCGTCTCAAGCCCACCGAAAGTGCCAGCGGTGCGCCTGTCATGCGCTGGATCGATCCGGACGTGAAGCTTGAGAAATACACCCGCGTGTACATCGAACCGAGCCAGTTTTACCCCAAACCACAGCCCACGGCGGTGATCTCGGCGCAGACGCTGCAGTCGATCACCGGCTACTTCGACACCGCTCTGCGCCGCGAGCTGGGGCAGAACATGACCCTGGCGCAAGGCCCCGGTCCCGAGACGCTCATCGTTAGGCCGGCCATCACTGCGGTCTCCACCCATAACGAGGGGCTGAAACCTTATGAGGTCGTGCCGATCGCGCTGGTGGCGGCGGCTGTCAACACGGCCGCGGGTGGGCGCGACCAGAGCGTGGAAATTGCCACGGAAGCGGCTTTCCTGGATTCGGACACCAACAGTGTGCTGGCGCAGGTGGTGCGCAAGGGCAGTGGCAAATCGCTGGAAAACGACAAGGCGCAACTGACGCTGGACGACGTCAAGCCGGTGCTCGACGGTTGGGCCAGAGACATGCGACTGGCTTACGAGAAGTTGAAGAGCAAGCACTAGCGACCGGGTCAGCGGCCGCCGCGAGGCCGATCAGGTCGCGCCGCGTGAGGCGAACACCTCCTTGAGCACGGGTACCGCTGACATCGCTTTCGGCCAGCCCACATAAAACGCCAGGTGGGTGACCACTTCACCGGCCTGTTCGCGGGTCAGGCCGCTGTCCATCGCACGGTTGAGGTGAAAGGTCAGTTGCGCGGACTGATTCTGACTGATCAGCGCCGCGACGGTGATCAGGCTTCGATCTCGCGGCGCGAGGTCCGTCCGGCGCCACAGATCGCCGAACAGCACGTCATTGGTGTATCGGGCCAGTTCAGGCGCGGTGCTGCCTGTTGCCTCGTCAACCGCAGCCCGGCGTCTGGTTTCGCTCTGTGCGTCCAATTGCAGCGGTTCGCTGGGGGGAGGGGTGATCTGCGCAGGATCCAGGCCGCGTTCGGCAAACACCTGCCGGGCAACGCCGACGGCCGACATCGCGTTCGGCCATCCGCTGTAGAACGCCAGGTGGGTGATCAGCGCGCCGATTTCACTGGGCTTTACGCCGTTGTCCAGCGCCAGTCTGATGTGCCCGGTCATTTGCGCAGTCTGGCCACTGGCGACCAGCGCGGCCATGGTGATCAGACTGCGATCACGCGGCACCAGCGCCGGACGCTTCCACACTTCGCCGAACAGCAGCTCAGTGGTGTAAGCGTACAGCTGCGGCGTGACCTCGAGGACGTCCGGAGAGGGCTTGGGATCAGGGCGCGGCTTGCCTTCTTCGGCGCCGACCAGCGCGGAAAAGAACACAGTCGCCAGGGCAGTGGTCATTCGTTTCATGAGCGTCGTTCCTTTATGGCGCGCAGCACGCGCCGGTAGCGCGTGAATAAAAGATGGATCGGCGGGCGCCCTTCGCGTGGAAGAGGGCGGCGCCCGCCACAGGTGTCAGCGGTTCACGTTTTGTTGAAGATGCGCCGGATAACGGTCGCCGACGACATCGATGGCCTTGAGCGCAGATTCAATGGCATGCAGATCCGTCGCCGTCAGATCGATGGCCGCCGCGCCGTTGTTTTCCTCCAGACGGTGCAACTTGGTCGTGCCGGGGATCGGGACAATCCAGGGTTTTTGCGCCAACAGCCAGGCGATGGCGATCTGAGCGCGTGTCGCCCCCTTGCTGTCTGCCAGCGTGCCCAGCACCTCGACCAGCCCGGCGTTGGCCTTGCGGTTCTCTTCGCTGAAACGCGGCACGACATGGCGGAAGTCGTCCTGAGCAAAAGTGGTGCTGGCATCGATGGCGCCAGTGAGAAAGCCCTTGCCGAGCGGACTGAAGGGTACGAAGCCGATACCCAGCTCATCCAGCAGCGGCAGGATTTGCTTTTCCGGTTCACGCCACCACAACGAGTATTCGCTCTGCAGCGCCGCCACCGGTTGCACGGCGTGGGCGCGGCGGATCGAGTCGACACCGGCCTCGGAAAGCCCGAAGTGCTTGACCTTGCCCTCGGCGATCAGGTCTTTGACGGTACCGGCAACGTCTTCCATCGGCACGCCAGGGTCGACCCGGTGCTGATAAAACAGGTCGATGCGGTCCGTCTTCAGGCGTTTGAGCGAGGCCTCGGCGACTGCGCGAATGTTCTCCGGACGGCTGTCGAGGCCTTGTGGCACCTCGCCGTTCTTGAAGCCGAATTTGGTGGCGATCACAACCTGATCGCGAAACGGCGCCAGTGCTTCACCGAGCAAGGCTTCGTTGGTGAAAGGCCCATAGGCTTCAGCGCTGTCGAAAAATGTCACGCCTTGTTCAAACGCGGCGCGGATCAGGCGGATAGCCGCCGATCGTTCCATGGCGGGGCCGTACGCGAAGCTCATGCCCATACAGCCGAGGCCGATGGCCGATACGTCGAGTCCCGTGTTGCCGAGTGCGCGATGTTGCATGTGTGGTCTCCTGTTTCGGGGTTATATGCACCTTAAGTTGATGTACGATGCTCAACAATCCAGCGAGCGCTGCATGACCCGATGAGGAATATTCACCAATGATTCGTGCTGATCTGCCCGAACTGACCGCCTTCATCGCTATCGCGGAAAACCACAGTTTCACCGGCGCCGCTCGCCTGCTGGGTGTATCGCCCTCAGCGCTCAGCCATGCCATGCGCAATCTCGAAGCGCGGCTGGAAATGCGCCTGTTCAATCGCACCACGCGCTCGGTGGCGCTGACCGAGGCTGGCGAGCAGTTGCTCAAAGGCGTGCGTCCGCTGCTCCACGAGCTGGCCGACGTGGTCAATGAAGTCACGTCAACGCGCAACATGCCGTCAGGCTCGATCAAGATCAGCGCGTCCGAGTCCTCGATCAAATTGCTGGTGCGTCACGTTGTGCCGGGCTTCCTCAAGCAGTACCCGCAGATTCACATTGAGTTCGTCGCCGATAGCCGGCTGGTGGACATCGTGGGCGACGGCTTCGATGCCGGCGTGCGGGTGTTCGATGACGTCCCCAAAGACATGATTGCGATCCGCTTCGGTCAGGACATCCGCTTTGCTGCGGTCGCCTCACCGGAGTACCTGCGCGACCATCCGCCGCCGCAGGTGCCCCACGACCTCAAGGCACACCGTTGCATCCGCTTTCGCTTCGCCAGCGGCGCAGTGTTCCGCTGGGACTTCGAGTACCTGGGGCAGGCCACCAGTTTCGACGCCGACGGGCCGCTGACTCTGGACAACATCATCGTGATGGTCGAGGCCGCGCTGGGCGGTATCGGCATCGCCTGGGTGCCGCTGGCGCAGGTTGCTGACCTGCTCGAGCAAGGACGCCTTGTGCATCTGCTCCCCGAGTGGGGCCCGGTCTATCCGGGTGTCTGCCTGTACTATCCCGCCAATCGCCATCCACCGCTGGCCTTGCGCCTGTTCGCCGACGCGGTGCGCGCGTGGGCCAGTCAGCCGCTGGCGCCTTGAGCTTTTCAGTCGGTGACGAGCTCACCGGCCAGGTACTGTTCATCCGTCACCGCTTCCATCCAGTCAGTGTTTTTGCCGTCGATGGTCTCCGTTACTGCGACGTGCGACATCGCCGTGGTAGCGGCCGCGCCGTGCCAGTGCCGTTTCCCGCACGCGCAGGTGATGACGTCGCCGGCACGGATTTCGGTCCGCGGCCCGCCTTCGCATTGAGTCCAGCCTACGCCTGTCAGCACCACCAGCACTTGTCCGGCAGGGTGGGCATGCCAGTGCGAGCGTGCCGAGGGTTCGAAAGTGACGACAGCGCCTGTCGCCCGGCCCGGCGCTTCGAGCTGAAAGGCGTTGTCGATGCGGACATTGCCGGTGAACCACGCCTCGGGTCCTTTGACGGACGCTTTGGTTCCACTGCGAACGATGGTCTGGGCTGTGGCTGTCATGAGTGCTCCTTTTTAAATGAAGACGGTACGGTCCAATCGCCGGACCTGTATGAGGTGAAACCGATAGAGCCACAGTACGGCGTGGGCAACTCGAGCACTAGATGGCAAAATGTGCATACACTTATGCATGGGTGGATAAATGAACATCCCCGATCTGAATAATCTGGTCGCACTGCTGACCGTTGCACGCGAGCAGAGCTTCACCCGGGCGGCCGCCCGACTGGGCGTTTCGCAATCCTCGCTGAGCCGCACGGTCACGGCGCTGGAGCAGGAATTGGGCCTGCTGTTGCTCACTCGGACCACGCGCAGCGTCTCGGCGACCGAAGCGGGCCAGCGTCTTCTGGATTCGATCGGCCCCAGGCTTGATGAAATTGCCGCGGAACTGCAGGCCGTCGCCGAGCTGCGCGAACGTCCTGTCGGCACGGTGAGAATTTCGGCCACCGACTACGCCGCCAATCAGTACGTCTGGCCCAGGCTTCAATCGTTGCTGAATGAGTACCCTGAGTTACGTGTCGAGCTGATCAATGATTACAGCCTGACCAACATTGTCGCCGAGCGTTACGACGTCGGTGTGCGACTGGGTGATCAGGTGGAAAAGGACATGATTGCGGTGCGTATCGCGCCTGACGAAACCATGTCCGTGGTGGGCGCGCCTTCCTACCTTCGCGACAGGTCAGCGCCGCAAACGCCACACGACCTGACCGCGCACAACTGCATCAACCTGCGGCTGCCCACGCGCGACACGCTGATGGCCTGGGAACTGCACAAGGGGCGCAAGCAGATCGAGGTGAAGGTGAGCGGGCAACTGGTGTTCAACAATGCGTATCAGATGCTCGACGCGGCGAAAAAAGGCTTCGGCCTGGCGTATCTGCCCAAGGCGCTGGTCGAGCCTGAGGTGCAGGCCGGCCACCTGCGCCGGGTCCTTGAAGACTGGTCGCCGACTTTCACCGGCCACCATGCCTATTACGCGAGCCGGCGCCAGTCGTCACTGGCGGTGCGTCTGGTGATCGCGGCATTGCGTGGCGAAGGGTGATCCTGGCGGGATCACTGCTGCGGCAAGTCGAACGCCGACCGGCGAACGAACACGTGGCCATCGAACAATAAGCGCGCCGTTCGCACCAGACCGCAGCTTGCGAGCCGGCCGTTATCCAGGCGCAGACGCACACTGAATTCGCCCGTTGGGTGCTCGACCGACAGGTGCTGTTCATCGTGACCGGTCGTGTGGGCGATTCCGGCAGCGACAGTGCCCTGGATGAGGCAGGCGGACGCGACGCTGACGGCGGCGAAAACGCCGATAGACACATGGCATTTATGAGGGATGAAACTGCGACTGCTGATCGATCCGCCAGCGACAGGAGGCGATATCAGCACCATTTTCGGCACTGTGCGGTCAGTGACATCACCCAGATTCATCCGCGCACCTGCCTCGAGCCGAATGGCCTCGATGCGACCTTTCAGTTCAGCGTCAGCATCCAGAGACGCAACGCTTTCGTACCCGCTACAGCCCAGATCGGTCGCACGGATCAGCACCACCGGCATGCCGTTATCGATGCAGGTGACGTCCACGCCGTCCAGTCGATCGACAACGTTGCCGGTGGGGAGCAGGGTGCCGCAACTGGACCCGGCAATGTCATCGAATTCAATAATGACCGGGGCTGCAGTCCCCGGGACCCCATCGATCCTGCTGTCACCGTCGTAGTTCACCGCATTGTCCGGGGTCTGGATGATCGCGGTCGCGGTCTGGCGGGTGTTCTCCATGAAAATCCGCACCGAGGTGTGCGCCCCTTGAATGGCGACCAGCCCACGCTCGATGGCGAACGGGCCGACGCCAGCCAGAATGTTGCCGCAGTTCTGCCCGTAATCGACCCGTGCTTCGGCCACCGCCACCTGGGCGAACAGATAATCGACGTCCACGCCCGGTCGACTGGAGCGCCGGATGATCGCCACTTTGCTGGTCAGTGAATCCGCGCCGCCGATTCCATCGATCTGACGCACGTCGGGAGATCCCATGGCAGCCAGCAGCACACGGTCGCGCGACGAGGCGTCACTGGGCAAGTCTTCGGCCAGGAAATAAGCGCCTTTGGACGTGCCGCCGCGGATGAGCAGGCAGGGAATACGGGCGTGCGCCATCCATCAGTCCTCCAGTTGCTCGACACGGTCGACATAGCGCAGGCCTTTCTCGGCCAGCCTCCCGCGCATGTTGTAGATATCCAGACCGAGTTCACCCGTAGCCAGACGCAGGCGCTTTTGCTCTTCGAGATCGGCCCGTTTGCGGCTGCTGTCGATGACGTGCGGCAGCTCTTCGCGGCGTACGACGACCACTCCGTCGTCGTCGGCGAGCACCACGTCGCCCGGATTGACCAGTTGCCCGGCGCAGATCACCGGGATGTTTACCGATCCCAACGTCTCCTTGATCGTGCCCTGAGCGTGAATGGCGCGGGACCAGACGTGAAAGCCCATTTCACGCAATGTCCGGGTGTCGCGAACGCCTGCGTCGATGATCAGCCCCCGGACGCCGCGCGCCTGGAGCGAGGTCGCAAGCAGGTCTCCGAAGAAACCGTCAGTGCAAGGGGAACTCGGCGCCACCACCAGAACATCGCCCGGCTGGCACAGCTCGACGGCGACATGGAACATCCAGTTATCGCCGGGAGCGACCAGCACCGTTACGGCCGATCCACTCATGGCGATATCCCGCTGAACCGGCCGGATATCGCACGCGAGCAGGCCTTTGCGTCCTTGCGCTTCATGCACCGTGGCCACGCCATAGCGGGTCAGTTCATCGATAAGTGTGGGATCGGCGCGCTCGATGTTCCGCACAGCGATGCCGGTCTTGCCTGTCAGGTTGCTCATCCCAGATTCTCCGTTACGCGTGGGAAGATACTTTGATAGCCCTCGCCGTAGATGATGTCCTTGCTGGCGGTGATGCCGATGTTGCGCTTGGCCTGAACGCCGCGCTGCAAAGCCACTCGGGTGTAGTACTCCCACAGGTGCTCCTGGCCGGCCATGCACTGGATCGCTGCGTATTTTTTGTCCCACACCGACGTGATGTCCAGCAACACGTCGGGTTTCCACTCGCATTGCTCCGGCTGGTGCGGCTCGAAGCTGTAGACCGGAGGCGCGCCGACGATTTTCTCGCCGGGCCTGTACCCCTCGGCCTGGGCAATGATCCGCGCTTCTTGCGTCAGATGGATCGCCAGTGGATGGTCGTAGTTGTATGGGTCTTTGAGCGAGTGGCTCAGGACGAACTCGGGCTGGACCTTGCGAAATACATCGGCCAGACGGAAGAGGGTGTCTGTGTCGGCTCGCATCGGATAGTCGCCGATGTCGAAGAACTCGACGGTCGCGCCAAGGATGTCGGCTGCCGCTTGCGCTTCATCCCGCCGGGCGGCTTTGACCTTGTTTTCTGTCATCTCGGCGCCTTTGCGCCAGAGCTTGGCCGACTCGCCGCGTTCGCCGAAGGACAAGCACACGATGTGCACCGCATAACCTTGTGAGGCGTGCAGCGCGATGGCGCCCCCGGCGCGCCAGACGAAGTCGGCGGAGTGGGCGCTGACAACCAGCGCGGATTTTTGCAGTGGATGACTCATGACGGGCAGGCTCCCTTATTGACGTCACTCGATGCTGACAGGCTTGCCAAGAGCGGACTAATGCGTAAGTCTGGCAGACCCATACGTTTTGTTTATGGGGCCCTGTCCAGACGCGAGGCGGCGATGCCGGAAACAGCTCTTCCACACCTGATGCAGATTCGCGCTTTTATCCGCATCGCCGATGAGGGCAGCGTGTCACGGGCTTGCGACGGGCTGCTGCGTGCCCAGTCGGTCGTCACCCGCGCGATTCGCGACCTGGAACAGAGCCTCACGGTGCCGCTTTTTGAACGGCACGCCAGCGGCATGCTGCTCACGCCCTACGGCAAAGCCATCTTGCCGCGTGCGCGAAGGGTCATGGCTGAGCTGGAGTCGATCCCGACGTTGATCGGCCACGCGCCTCATGAGCCGCTTTACCTTCTCAATACCCGGCGTTTGCAGATATTCGTGAAGCTGTGCGAAACGCAGCACATGCAGACGGTAGCGCGCTCATTCAATCTCACGCAGCCGGCCATCAGCGCTGCACTGAAGATGCTCGAAAACGGCGCCGGTAAATCGTTGTTCGAAAGAACCGCCCGAGGCCTGCGGCCGACACGGGCCAGCACTGAAATCCTCTATCCGATACGCCGCGCCTTGAACGATCTGCGCCACATCCGGGCTGATGTGGCCAGCATCAAGGGCTCGCTGCAAGGCCTGGTCACAGTGGGCGCGCTGCCTTTGGGACGCACGCGCATTCTGCCGCAGGCTTTCGTTCGGCTGTTGGCCGACCATCCCGGTGTGCGGATCGCCACCAACGAAAGCCCGTTCAATTTGCTGGCACTGGAGTTACGCGCCGGCGATGTGGATTTCGTGTTTGGCGCGCTGCGAGGGCAGGATTACGCCAGCGACCTGCATGGAGAAAAGCTGGTGACCGAGGAAATGGTGATCCTCGCCGGCCGTGGGCACCCCTGGCTGGACCGGCCGGTCGGCCTGGATGATCTGGCCGGCGCAAGATGGGTATTGCCGCGTGCTGACACGCCGGCCAGACTGTTGCTGGACAGCCATTTCGCAGCGTTGGGCCGAAAAGCGCCCGAGCCTGTCGTCGAGACAGGTGATATGGCGATTATCAGAGGGCTGCTCATGCGTTCGGACATGCTCGCGATCGTTTCCGAACACCAACTGGAGTACGAGATCGCTTCTGGTGAACTGCAACGGCTGGATCTGCCGTTGCAGGACACCCACCGCGCCATCGGCCTCATATACCGAACCAACGGTCTGCATTCCCCGGCCGCAGAAGCGCTGATCAAGAAAATCCGCGAAGTGACGCAAGAAGTTATGGACGGCGATTAAGCAGTTGTGTCGGCCTGCTTTCCTGCCACCGAGTACGTGACCTGCTGGTTGCGGGTTTCCTGGAACTCTTCCAGGGTCATTCCTTTCATCGCCGAATAGATATGCAGATTGGAAACACCGACGACAGCCCCGAGTTTTTCCAGCAGAAAGAAAATGACGCCGTACTGGATCAAACCCCGCCAGTCGCGCGTTTGCAGCAGGTGCTGTTCTTCCTCCGTTAATTGATGCGCATCATAAAGTGGCTGAGGCGCCTGCAGGAATCGGGCGCGCCAGGCTGGATCGATAAGGTTGTGCAGGAACCGGTTCAGCCGATAGCCCTTGTGACTTCTCTCCAGCGTGAACGGGTAGGTGCCCGCCAGTTTTTCCACACCTGCCAGTTGATGATTGACGTGATCGCGGTGACGTTGCAGGACATCCACGGGCACTTCGCGAGACTGATTTTCCAGAAGCAGCGTCGCGATCCCGGTCATGGAGGGCAAGTAGTAATCCTGATGCAGGACGCTGACGTTGGCGGACAACGCTCCACGCATGATGAGCCAAGTGATGACCTCCGAGCCTTCCATGCCGCCCAGCATGGCGTATTCGGCCAGGGTGATCTCGGTCAGGCGCTCGGGATCGTTCACGAGCAGATCGACGAATTGCGCGTCCCATTCAGGGTTATTGAAACCGCAGCGTTCGCCGTGAACCTGATGCGACACGCCGCCGGTTGCGACGATCGCGACATTCAGGTCCTCCGGGTAGCTTTCGATGGCTCGGCGCAGTGCTTTGCCCAGGTTGTAGCATCGCTTCGCCGAGGGTATCGGGAACTGCAGCACGCCCACTTGCAGCGGGACGACGTCGACCGGCCAGCCTTCTTTGAACGGCATGAGCGCGGACATGGGCGAAAACAGGCCATGGTCCACCGGTTTGTCGCGAAAGAATGACATGTCGAATTCGTCAGCCATCAGACTGTTGCCAATGTGCCGCGACAGAGCGGCGTGACCGCCAATGGCCGGAAGGTCGCGCTTGCCACCGCCTTCATCGGCCACGTCATAGTGATCATCTACTCCCAGGGCAAAAGCGGAATAGTGGTCGAAAAAAAACGAGGTGACGTGGTCATTGAAAATGTAGAAAAGCACGTCCGGCTTGCGCTCGATCAACCAGTTTCTGATGGGCTTGAAACTCTCGAATATCGGCGCCCATGCCGCTTCTTCCTGCTTGTCATGATCGACGGCAAAGCCGATGGTCGGCGTATGTGAGACGGCCAGACCGCCGATGATTCGAGCCATTTCAGGCCTCCATGAGTGAATGTCGATGAAATGCGTTCAACTGGTACGGCCATACGTTTCGTTTATGCCATCGCCAGCGTGCGGAGTTTCTGCCAAGACAGCATCCACCGCCGTCAGGTCCGCACCGGTCGCATTCGGCAGACACAGCGCCGCCAGAAAACCGATCAGGTACGAGCCTATTGCGAATGAGCCCATCGCCACTGGCAAGCTCATATGAACCGAAGCAAAACCCACTGCGGCCGGCATGATCGAGCCGAAACCACGGCCAAAGCTCGTGCAGAATCCGGCGCCGTTGGCACGCATGCGGGTGGGATAAAGCTCAGAGAACGCCAATGGCAGGCCCGAGGCCAGGCCTCCCTGGAACGCGCCGAGCAGTAATCCCAATGCCAGGATGATGTTCAGATGAACGTCGGCGAACATGTAGACCGATACCACAACGGCCTGGCAGACCAGAAACAGCATGAAGGCGCGCCCCCGACCGATCCGGTCGCTGAGCAAACCATAAACGAAGGGCCCGATCAGCGAGCCGATGATGTTCACCGCCAGATAGCCTGACGTGGACGCGATGGGCAGGTTCAGCACCGTACGCATGTAGGTCGGCAACCAGGTGATCATGATGTAGGCACCGCCAAAAATGCCGCTGGCGAGCACAGTGCTGATGAGGGTGACTCGACGGTGCTCCGCAGCAAAGATGGCTTTAAGGTCGATGCCTTTGCTGCTTTTCCGGCTTTGATTGAATGCGGCCGACTCAGGCACCAGGCGGCGAATAAACCATATCAGCAGGGCGGGAAGCAGGCCGATGGCGAAGAAGGCACGCCAGGCGACGTCATCCGGCAGGAAGTTGAACAATACCGGCATGGTTGCAAGCGAAATCGCATAGCCCACGGCATACCCGCTCTGCACAGAAGCAGCAACGCGGCCGCGTAGTGCTGGCTTGATCGCCTCACTGATCAGCACCGCACCGACGACTGCTTCACCGCCGTACCCGATGCCTTGCAGAAAACGCACCGGCAAGAAGCTCCAGAATCCGGTGCAGAACGCGCCCATGCAGGTGAAGACCGCCACCCAGAGCACCGTGCCCTGCATCACCTTGATCCGGCCGTAACGGTCGGCCAGCATACCGGCACCCCATCCGCCCAAGGCGCTGCCGATAAGTGAAACGGAGCCCAGAAGGCCAGCGTCCGACTTGCTCAGACTGAGCACCGTCATCAACACAGGCATCATCAGCGCGAAGATGGTCGCGTCCATCGAGTCGAGAGTGAATCCGCCGAAACATGCCCAATAGGTACGTTTCTCGGTGGACGTCAGATCGGAATACCAACCCAGTCGCATGTGTCGATCCTTATTTTTATGGCAATAAGGAGGAGGGTAAACGGTCGCAGCCGCAGACTCGGCTTGAATGTTTTATCGAGCGAGCCGTTCTATTTATAGGCGGCCGCGAAAGGCTATGCTCGCCGACTCATCCAGACCTGGCGGGAACCGCTCTGATGAGCGTTACCCAGGACCAGGCCAGTTCGCGCAAACGTGTGATCCGCTGATCAGCTGCGTTCTTTCATCGGCAATCGTTTTATTGAATAGGCGCGCTTCTCGTCTTCGGAGTTGTAATAGACGTTCTGTGTCGTGCTGAGACTGTTATGGCGCAGGTCGACCTGCAAGTCCTTCATGTCCCGATGAGGCGCGTCAAACGTTGCGGACGTGTGCCTCAGCCAGTGCAGCGATGCTGCGCGCAAGCGTGCGACGTCTTCGTCCGACCAGCCTTCGGCCTGCATTCGCTGCAGAGCGCGGTCGAAAACCTCTTGGAGCAGCAGCCTGACATGTCGGTCGGACAGCCCGGCGCGGCCTTGCCGGGTCGTGATCAGAGGCGTGGATTCCCTGAAGCCGGGCAGGGGAGACAGCCCCAGGTGCGTGCGCCAGCGCTTGAGGTAGTGTTCGACATAGTCGTCCCGCACGCTGATTTTCCCGGCTTTGTTGCCTTTACCGACCACGTGGTACCACCAGTTTCCGGCGCCATCCTGACGAATATCGCCCATGCTCGGCGTCCAGTTGTCCCGTCCGACCAGGTCTGAAACCCGCAGATACATGGCGAAAATCGTCGCAACGATGAACAGCGTTCGTTCATACCTGGCATCCTGCCCGGCCAGTTGTTCAGCGGTCTCCAGCACAAAATCCCATTGCAGCGAGGTCAGAATGCGGGTGTCCTGATCACCCGTTGTGCGCTGCTTGTATTTGCTCTTCTGCTTGACCGCCCTGAATGGATTGTGCTCACAGAACCCTTCATCGATGGCGTGCTGAAAGAAGCTGCCGCAGACGGCAAAGACCTGCGCGATCGAGCCTTGTGCGGGTTTGTACAGTTCCTGCAGGAGAGGGCGGTTCTCCTCTGCGGCGCGCTTGCGTTCTTCCTTCGACGCCGACTGATTGAATGGCCGCCAGTCGGCATTGAGCGTGTAAGTGTCCGTGGCCAGCTTTTTACGCGCACCCACTCGGATAAAGCGGGATTTGACGACAGGCCCGATCCAGGCAGGATCCGGAGCGAGGCAGAACTCCAGGAAACTCTCGGCATGCGTACGGCGCATCTCAAGCAGGGGAGTCCTGGCTTTGATCAACGTCCACAACAGAAGCCGCTCGACGTGAGTACGATAGGAATTGAAGGTTGACTCATTGCCGGCATAGGATTTCAGGAAACTTCTGACGGCTCGATAACTTTCAACGGCCTGAATCTCGGCAGGAAAGGCTGCTAGATAGTCAGTGATGGAAGGCAGCTCCTGTTTCAATGAACTGAAGTTGAGTTCACTGAATCGGGAATAGGTTTCAAATAACGGGTGCGGAAAAGTTGGCGCAGGCATGGGAGTCGTTTGAATGAACAGTGAAGATGATTGATATGATCCGCTGTAAAAGACCCAAATGCAATATCCGGGTCTGATGATTATCGGATATTACATTTATGGATAGTGGCATACTTTTCAGGAACATCGTCATACGCCGAATTAAATGTTAGAACGGCAATAATCGAGTTGGTTGCTCGGCAGGTAATCGCTGGATGTCTGCGTCTATTGCAGTGTAGCGCTGATTCTCTAGAGGGCTCAAGCCCTTTGTTTATGGAGGTTTCAGGCGGTTTGGCGGAGGTGTTGAGGTGTTGAGGTGTTGAGGTGTAATCCTGCCGGGTCCAGTCATTATTGCTGATAGATACGCTGAACGCTTTTTTCTAGAGTTCGAGTTATTGACTCGGCTTTTGCGGCTCGTGATGCATTGGTGGTCGTTTGAACAGTTTGTTGGTTTTGTATTGAAACTGAGGCGACGGATCTGAGATTTGCACAGATATCACTTGGTTGCTTATGCAGAGTTAATGGGTCATGCAGCGATTGCGGATTGAATGAACAGCCTGATTGCTTTGAGGTTCGTACGCGCAGTGTGGGAATGTGGTTGGTGTAGATTGTGATTATGCAGCGGCCGGTTCGGTTAAGGATCGCTCGCAGTTACAGAGAGCAGCAGGAGAAAGTTGTGATAATCGTGACAGGGTCAAAGGAGTCAGCAGTCGAGGGTTTGTAAAGACTGGTCATGGTGACAGCCTGGAAGCGACTCGGGACGATGCCAGCTTTTGAAAAGCGCTGCCCGTGTGTCCGGCACTGACATATGCTGTTACGCATAATGTATATTATGTTAAATCAAGCATTTGGGTCCGATATCCTTATCCCCGTTCTCACCAGCTCCCGAAAGCCAGACTTCGCTGAATTGACCATACTCTCTCGAACCTACCCGTTACGCTCCATGCCTCCAGCACCTTCCAGCTTCGTAACCCCGCCATCGCTGATTACCCGGTTTGAACACCATAACGCTGCAGCCCGAAACCTGTCTCAAATCTCACCGTCCGGTCATCCATCGCTCTCGGTTCACGACTGAAGTTACGACGCTCCACTGAACTCAACTGAACCTGTGATCACTGAGGCGCGCGTAACAGCGTTTGGTAATCGCGGATCCTGCTGAATATGTCAGAGCGCTGATGCGAATCCAAAACCAGGTGGCGAGGATTCTCTTGCGTGAGGATATGCAAATCAGTGTAGAAAACCGCTATTCGATACCTTAATGGCAGTGACTATAAGTTTCGAATATCGGATTAATGCTCAGCATAAGGCGAGCTAGAGTCGGATAATCTACAACACAGCAGCACGGTACGCTTTCGATCACGGCCCCAAGCCCCCTTCTCTCCCGTGTATTCGCTGATACAGAATCAAGCACCGGCGGATGTACAACGCGTTGAGCGCCTCGTATTTCGGCTTCTCAACCCGCTCAGCCAAAGCGCCGTCCATTGAGTAAGTGAGCGCTCAGTCGACCTTGCGTGCCGACGACAAGAAATCGTGCACGGCAACCCATGCGACTGACCTCTGTCTCAGCCGCAATAATGATCTCTCATGCAGAGGCCAGAGTCAGAATATTTGACTTCAGCATGCAAGCTCCTCGGTACACGTCCGGCGCTAAGAGTGTTGTACTGATCAGTGCCGATCAGCCTCACTGGCTGCTTCTTCGATTAGATCGGCAATCTCGCGGGGATGGGAAATCAGAGACACATGGCTGGCAGCCAGTTCAATCGTATGGGCATTCATGCGCTTAGCCATGAACCGTTGCAGTTCAGGGTTGATGGTTCGGTCCTGCGTTGATACGGCATACCAGCTGGGTTTGCTCTGCCACGCAGCCGCATCAGTCTTGGCGGTGGCGATGGCCTTAGCGAAAGGTTGCTGGACTGAGAAGAATACGTTGGCTTCCTGCTTGGGCAAGTCCCCGGCGAAGTCTTGCAGGAAGGCTTGCTGGGACAACACACCAAAACCGTCAGCAGACCACTGGAGCCCCTTCGCAGCAGGGGCTGGGGGAAATTTAGCGGCCAAGGCTGGATAGTCTTCCCCGGCTTCCGGGGCACGAGCAGCGACATATACTAGCCCTTTGACTTTTGGGTCTACGCCAGCCTGGCTGATGACCATACCACCGTAGGAGTGAGCGACGAGAATCGTCGGGCCATCCTGCAGGGCCAGTGTGCGCTTGACGGCGTCCACGTCGGCCTCGAGCGATGTTGTGGGATTTTGCACGGCTGTCACCTGATATCCCTTGGCTTGCAGCAATGGAATGACCTTTGCCCAGCTTGATCCGTCGGCATACAGGCCATGCACCAGCACAATATTCTTGACCCCGAGCACCGCAATGGTGCCGTTGTCGGGCGCTTTCTCTGCCGCCGAAACGTTGAGCGAAAGCACTATGGCCAACAGGGTTGAACAGGCTACGACATGCTTTTTCATCGTGAACTCCATTTTAATTGAGACGCTCAGCGCCAGTGATTGATGTTGTGTCAGTTGCAAGTTCTGTCGTGCAGGCCACTCAGCCATAGCGGCGGCGGGCCTGCGTCGCCACGGCTTGTTGCCAGCACTGACTGACAAGCGTCTGTACAACTCAACTTCGGTGGCAAAGTGGTGGTGAATACTGGTTCGTTGAATCCTCACAAACTCGGAGATGCCGAAGTCACCGAAACCGCGATAGTTGGCCGCGATGATTAGTAGGCGATCACAGTGAAGCATTTCACAACAAGCATTAAGTAAATTTCCACAATTGACCCTACCTTCTAGTAGGGTGCCAGTCAAGATTTCATCCTATAAGGTTCACGCCTGATGGCAACGGCCGTGCTTTGAAACGGATGGGGCCTTGACTCGCAGTGAATGGCTGAAGTGCTGAATGATGCGGGCTTCCCCAGGGAAAGAAATGACCAGGATCGTAACTGTGTGCTTGAGTTGCGAACGTGCGGCCGACATCGTTGCTGCCGCAGCCGAAACACCTGTTTCTCGAGTCCACTCATGCCATTGCTCGTACAAATTTGTACGTTGGGATTGCAGCGATGGCAGTCCCGCAGCGATCCACTCATCCTCATAATGGTCCGAACACACCTCCCCGCTGCGCTCAAGGAAACGAACGAGCATGGCAGATGCTTTTGCATTAAAGCCTACCTTCTAGTAGGTTAAAAAGCGCCCGGGATCTGGCCTGCTCGATGATTCACTGCTGACAGCCGTGAGAACTGCGGCCAGAAGCCGACTCTCACAGTTCGGTTACGAAAATCGATCTGTTAACAAGGACTAAGTGAGGACCATGCAGGGACTTCAAAAAGTACAGCTTAAGAGAGGACATTTCGTGGACACACCAGACGTCGGCACCCAGCTTTCGACATTCCGAAAGACCATCGACAATATTGACGCCGCATTGATCCATATGCTCGCCGAGCGCTTTCGTTGCACTGACCAGGTTGGAGTGCTCAAGGCAAAACATCAACTGCCGGCGGTTGATAAGGGACGTGAACGCCGTCAATACGAACGGCTTACCCGTCTGGCTGAGGAAGCCAATCTCGATTCTGGCTTCGTTGAAAAACTGATGGAATTCGTGATTAGTGAGGTGGTACAGCGCCACCGTCAAATAGCCGCCGTCGAGCAAACCACGAGTACCAATCAGGCTAACACTCCCTAGTTCACCTGATTTGAGACTCGACTGAATTCTCCAAAAAATGTGCAGGCCATTAAACCTTTGCACCCATTGCTTTTCCGCAGATGCGCGAGGAAAAAAACATTTTCCATGATGAAGGTTTTGATGAGAGCAGCGCTGCTTCTCCTGACTTTCACCGGCCTGCCCTCTTTGGCTGATCCAGTATTGCCAAAGCTCGCCAAGAACAGACCGCACGAGATGGCACTGATTCGAGGCTCCGGAGAAGCTATCCAACTCTAAACATTCCGCTACCGCTGCAGCACGGTGATAGCTTTCAATCACGTCGATAAGGTGAAGTAGATGAATTGGCCATCTCTCAATGAGATCCGCATGTTCACGACGCTCCCGACTGGCTACAGCTGGGATTTGTTGAGGCTTGAAGAGATCGACAGCGCTATATCTTTCTTTAAAACATGGTTTCCTTCCATCTCTGCCGGGATGGGTAGCTCCTTCATGGACGAATCGTTCTATAAAGAAAAAGCCCTAGGCGCTGACCGCAGCACCACCTCAATCCTTGCCTTGGTCGTTCGCCACAGCGATGAAATCGTCGCCATCGCTACATGGGAAAAGATCGACGGCGCAGACGTCATCTTCGGCCGGGTTGGTGCGGTCGCCCGCCCGCATCGACAATCCAGTCTGGCAGTAGCCGCCCAGGAGCTTGGCGAAAAGATGGGCAGACACATGGGCGCAGGGTTGATCTACGGCATGGCGACTACCAGGACTCCCTATATGCAACAAGCTCTGGAACGGGCCGGTTACAAAGCGGTGGGTATAATGCCTGGATTCGATCTTGAAGAAACCGAGCCGGGCACCCTCCTTCGCATCTATGAAGTCATTTATGTCAAGCAGCTCGCACCAGCAGATGCCTTTCTTGTGCCTTTGAAGCAGAACTTCACTCCTACTGTCGCTAGGCTTTACGCAGAGATTTTCGAGGAGAGTTAAAAAGTTTCAATGTTCAATGATTTGTTCGTCACTTGCGAATATCCCCAGAGCAAATAGTCTGAGTCTAGAGTGGGTCAGGCTGGTAGCCAGCCTTCAGGCGCAGTGAACTCAGGTTTCGGAAAATAGTTGGCGCATGGAACGTGGTTGTAAAGGTTGACATGGTTTGAGGCCATGAAGGCCAGGCAAACACGTAATGCGTAAGGGCTTGATATAAGGCGTGCGTCGAGGAGATGAAATATGAGGAAAATACTGATTGTCGGAGCCGGCCAGTCTGGACTTTTATTAGCGCTCGGGCTGCAGTCGGCTGGCTATTCAGTGACGTTAATTACAAATCGGACTGCTGCCGAGATCAGAGATGGAAACATTCTTTCAACGCAGTGCCTTTTTGGTGCCTCGCTGAGCCATGAGCAGAATCAGGGTCTGGATTTTTGGTCAGAGGTCGCACCGAAGATTACTGGAATCGGTGTTTCCGTCGGTGACGGCCATGGAGGACGGGCAGTGAATTGGGTTGGCAGCCTGGATCGTGCTGCACAGTCTGTCGATCAGCGCTTGAAGATGTCTCAATGGCTTGCCTTATTTGCGGAGAGAGGTGGGAATGTTGTCATTCGGGAAGTCACCCGGGAAATATTATGCAAGTTCGCCCGTGATTATGATTTGACCTTAGTGGCATCTGGCAGAGGCGAATTATCTACACTGTTTAGACGTGACGAAACTCGATCAAGATTCAGTACAGCTCAAAGATCACTCGCTGCAGCTTATGTTCACGGGATGACCCCGAGCGCAGATGAGGGATTGGAGGCTGTGCGGTGTAACTTGATACCCGGAGTTGGCGAGCTGTTTGTGATGCCCTGCCATACGATTACAGGAAGTTGCGATATTCTTTTGTGGGAAGCCGTCCCGGGCGGACCCCTGAACTCGTTCTCCAAGAATATTACTGCTAGCCAGCATCTCCAGCATACGCTGGCGCTGATGAAACGTTTTACACCTTGGGAGTACGATCGCTCGAAAAACGTGCAACTGACAGATGCTAATGCCACGTTAACCGGATCGGTCACTCCAGCCGTCCGACAACCGGTAGCTGAGATTGAATCAGGACTGTTCGTATCAGCAATCGCCGACGCTGCCGTTACCAACGATCCGATCACCGGCCAAGGCGCAAATAATGCCGTTAAATGCGCGCAGATTTATTTGGAAGCTGTCATCCGGCAAGGCGATAAAGATTTTGACGCTGAATTTATGCAATGTACCTTTGAACGTTACTGGGGAGCTGTGGCCCCTTCTGTAAAGTGGACCAATGCTATGCTGACACCGCCCCCAGCACACGTTTCAGAGCTGTTGCTAGCAGCTGGCAATGAAACACGCATCGCTGACCGTTTTGCCAACAGCTTTGACAACCCCTCAGATTTAGAAAATTGGTTCTTCGATCCTGTCAAGTTTCATCAGTATTTGAGAAGCCTCTAAGCGCTTATGAGGTTAAACAACTGTGGGGGTGTGACATTTCACTTGCGCCCGCATATTTGTAGCCCGAAGCTCGCAACCTGTGAACGTGCTCCGGTAAATGCGCCCAAAGACCCGTCGACGGTGCCGTCGATGCAGAACGTTACCGTATTGAATGGTTTCACCAGATCGGTCGAGCCAAGTCAGAATGCTTCATGCAGAACCTGCAGACCTACCCTTCATCGGCGCGCGCGCCCTCTGTCAAATGACAAGGGATTTACGCGGTCTGACTCATGTTTGAAACAGTGGGTGAACGGTGCGCAAATCAAGTGGCATCGTGAGCGTCCCTGGAATCTCAACCATTGGAGTCACCATGAGCCTAGCTAAACCTGCAGCGACTGATACCAATACGCTTTCTGTAGTCGGGACTGACGGTCCAGATGTACTCGATGGCACTGCCATTGGCGAGACCATTCATGGCGCAGGCGGCGATGATCGCCTCAACGGCGGCGGCGGCGGTGACCACCTGTACGGTGACGATGGCGATGATGTCATCTCAGGTGGCCTGGGTCGCGACACGCTTTCTGGAGGGGCGGGAGCCGACACCTTCGTTTTTTCCAATATCAGCGAGAGTCATGAAGGCGGCGGCATGAGCTTTTCCGACCTGATCCTGGATTTCTCAAGCGATGACCGCATCGATGTGTCCGCCTTGGGATTCACCGGATTAGGCAATGGCCATGATCATACGCTGAGAGTTGAAGTCAACGACGCCGGCACCCGCACCTACCTCAAGTCCTACGCATACGACGAAGGCGGTGATCGCTTTCAGCTGTCTTTCGAAGGGGATGTCAGCCAGTACCTCACTCAAGATCACATCATCGGTAACGGCACGGACGACGTGATCAGCAGCGGCCCAGGCGCCAATACCCTCACGGGCGGCGCGGGTGCTGACACTTTTGTTTACGACCACCTTAATGACAGCTATCAACGGGACGGCCTTAGCCAGTCCGACTTGATCCTTGATTTTACAGCCGAGGACCGCATCGATTTGTCTGCCTTGGAATTTACGGGGTTAGGCAACGGCCATGACCATACGCTGAGGGTCGAGGTTGATGCTGCCGGCGCCCGTACCTACCTGAAGTCTTATGACGCTGACGAAAGCGGCAGCCGCTTTCAAGTGTCATTCGAGGGCGATGTCAGCCAATACCTTAAGAGCGACGGCATCGTTTTTGCCCCCAATGCATCCACTGCCGCGACAGCTTCAAGCGACCCGACAACACTGCCAGCCCCTGACCTGGCGGACGATGCGATGACCTTCCAGTTACTCGGCATGGCAGAGCAAACTCATTCTGGCATAGGCTGATCTGCGCGCGTCTTTTCAAGCGGCGTAGTCAAGCGAGGGCTGCCCTGATACCGCGGTGGCCTTCTGCTGACAGCACTTGCATCCATGGGCCACGCGACTTGAGTAGCAGGTACCGGCCGACTTTATGGCAAGTCGCCGCAAATTCTGGACCGCTGCCGCAAGGGCAAATTTACAGTTGCCCCATTCAGGCCACAGAGTACTCAGCCATCCAGTGTCAGCATGCTCTCGAATTAGGCAAACCTGTTTCGCGGCGAATCGAGGTGCTGCATGAGAAGCGGCCGCTGACTGCAGCAGTGATCCGGCTTTCGGCTCCCAATCGCACAAGCGTTCAACTCTGACTTTCCAAAGAGCAAGCTGGCTCAGCGAACGGGCGTAGCGGCTGACGTACAGGCGTTCGGGCTTGAGGGTGTCCTCTACCAGACGCTGGGCCCGGGCCAGCAGCTCGGCGAATTCGCGCAGGGCCTGAGGCCACAAGTCGGCCAACGACTCGCGGCGCAAAGCTAAACGGGGCTAAAGGCTCAATCGTCGACGCATGGAGCCTTTGAACTCTCGGCTATAAGCCAGAAGCGGAACACTCCCAAGATCACCTGCATGTTTTCCCGGAGATCTGGGAATCTCTCCAGACGCTAGAAGCCCGCCGCGTGACCATCTCGCCGGCTGTCGCTGGCAGCGACGTAACCGTGGTCGGCATCCTCTGACAAACGCCAGATGAACTGCCCCGAGCCAAAGTCCATGTAGGGGTCTTCGACGGATTTGAGTCGATGCCCCCGGCTCGCCAACCCTTCGACGGCCTGAACGTTCATGGTCGCTTCCAGGTCCACGGAGTAGTCCTGGTTTACCTTCCAGCGTGGCGCATCGCAGGCGGCCTGAGGCTGCTGCTGGTAGTCGAGCATGCGCACCAGCGTCTGCACGTGGCCCTGAGGCTGCATGTCGCCGCCCATTACCCCGAAACTCATCTGCGGCACGCCGTCTTTGGTCAGAAATGCGGGGATAATCGTGTGGAACGGTTTTTTGCCGGGGGCGACGACGTTGGCCGATGCCGGATCGCTGGAGAAACCTGCCCCGCGATTTTGCAGGCTGATGCCGTAGCCGGGTACCACGATGCCGGAGCCAAAGCCCATGTAGTTGGACTGGATGAACGACACCATCATGCCGTTTTCATCGGCGGCTGACAGGTAAACCGTCCCCCCGGACCTGGGCATCCCGTGTTCTGGGTGCGTGGATTTTGCCCGGTCGATCAGACGCGCCCTGCTCGCCAGATACGCAGGGTCGAGCATCTGCTCAGGCGTGACCTCCATGCTGCTCGGGTCCGCGACATAGCGATAGACATCGGCGAACGCCAGCTTCATGGCCTCGATCTGCAGGTGCTGGGACTGAGCCGAATCCACTGGCAGCGACGCCAGGTCGAAATGCTCCAGAATACCGAGCGCGATCAAGGCAGCGATGCCCTGGCCGTTCGGTGGAATCTCATGCACCTCATGGCCACGGTAGCGTTGTGAGATCGGCTTGACCCACTCAGGCTGATAGCCGCGCAAATCCTCCAGCGTCAACGACCCGCCGGTTTGTCTTGCGTAGTCCACGATCGCTTCGGCGATCTCGCCCTCGTAAAAGGCACGGCCTCCCTGCCGACCTAGAATGCGCAACGTCCGTGCGGCATCCTTGAAGACGAATTTCTCACCGGTTTTCGGCGCGCGTCCACCGGGCATGAAGGTGTCGGCAAAGCCAGGTTGGTCGTGCAGCGCCGGGATGGCGGCGGCCCATTTGTGCGCCACGATGGGCGCCAGGGTGATGCCACGCTCGGCGATTTCGGCGGCAGGCTCAAGCACGTCGGCAAATGGCAGCTTGCCAAAGCGCTCGTGCAGCGCGGCCCAGCCGGCCACTGCACCGGGAATGGTCACCGCATCCCAGCCCCGCACCGGGCGCTTGGCGTGACCCTGCCCGTCTTCACCATAGCGTTTGCGAAAGTGATTCAGGTCCCACGCCGTGGGTGCATGACCCGAAGCATTGAGGCCATGCAGTTGCTGGCCGTCCCAGACCAGGGCGAAGGCATCGCTGCCCAACCCGCATGAAACCGGCTCGACCACCGTCAGCGCCGCAGCGGCGGCAATCGCGGCATCCACAGCGTTGCCCCCGGCCAACAGAATGCGCACGCCCGCCTGGGCGGCAATGGGATGAGATGTGGATACCACGTTGCGTGCGAACAACGGAATGCGGGTAGTGGGATACGGATTCTGCCAATTGAAAGTCATGAAGTTCTCCATTAACGCTTGGTGTGTCGAGCCGCACCGGGCTCCCAGAAAATGACTCGCCGTTGCAGCCAGCGCATCGTTTGCGCCCCGCACAGCCCGATCAAGGCCAGCAGCACCACGCCGGCAAACATGGTGGACAGGCTCATGCTGACTGAGCTTGAGGCGATCATGTAACCGAGCCCCCGCTGGGCTGAAAGGAACTCGCCCACCACCGCGCCGATAAGCGCCAGCGAGACGCCAATCTGCAAACCGGCAAAGATTTCACCCGCCGCCGAGGGCAGTTTCACGTGGATCAGCAGGTACAGGCGTGAGGCCGAAAACGAGCGGCAAGCGTCCAGCAGTTCGGCATCGGTACGGCGAATGCCATTGACCGTATTGACGAACAAAGGAAAGAAGCAGACCAGCGCCACCAGCACGATTTTCGAGGCCATGCCAAAGCCGAACCACACCAGGATGATGGGCCCCAGCGCGACCTTGGGTGTGGCCTGCAAGCCGATGAGCAGCGGATAAACGAAGCGCTCGAAGGTTTGCGACTCGGCCAGCAGCGCACCCAGTGCCACAGCCAGCAGGCAGCCGATCAGGTAACCGCTGAGCATTTCGCCCAAGGTGGCGCCGATGTGGGGCCACAGACTGCCGCTGGCAAAACCGCTGGCCAGCGCATCGAATACGGCCGAGGGCGGAGGCAGCACGTAATCGGGGATGGCGAGCACGCTGACCGCCACGCCCCAGACCAGAACCAGCAGCGTCAGGCTGATGAGTGGGTACAGCACCGAAAGCACTTTATTCATGGCTGAAATGCCTGCGCAGGTGTTGGCACAGCGCCGTGAAGTCGGGTTGCGCCAGGGTGTCCAGGGTCCGCGGACGGGCCAGGGGGATGAGCAGTTCGTCGATGATTCGCCCAGGACGTGCCGACATCACCAGCACCCGATCGGCGAGGAACACAGCCTCCTGAATGCTGTGGGTGATGAACAGCACCGACTTGCGCTGTTGACTCCAGATACGTTGCAACTCCAGCGTCAGGGACTCCCGGGACAACGCATCCAGCGCGGCAAAAGGCTCATCCATCAGCAGCAGATCAGGATCGTGCAGGAGCATTCGGGCTATGCCGACACGCTGCTGCATGCCGCCGGACAATTCGAAGGGGTAGTCATCGGCGAACGCGGCAAGGCCCACCAGTTCGAGCAACTGCCTGGCGCGCTCGACACTGGGCTGGCTCGGCAGACCCAATGTGCGCGCTGGCAGCAGTACGTTGTCCAGCACGGTTTTCCACGGCAGCAGATTGGGTTTCTGAAACACCACGCCGGTGTGCGGACTTGGCCCATTGACGGCGCCGCCCGCCAACTCGATGTGGCCGCTGGACGCAGCCAGGAGCCCTGCCGCCAGCTTGAGCACCGTCGACTTGCCACAGCCGGATGGCCCCAGCAAGGCCACGAATTCACCGGGCCGGATGGTCAGTTCCACGGCTGCCAGTGCCTGGATTTCGCCCCGGCGCGTGGCATAGGTCAGGCCGACATCATGTAACGCCAAGGCAGCACTCATGACTCACGTCCTTTGGCGGCGACCGCAGCCTCAAGAAACCCCAACACCCTGCTCCAGCTCAGTCGATTGGCGCGGGCGTTGTCCTGCGCGCTGCCGCCGCTGCTGATGACCACGCCCGCCACCGGATGCAGCCGGGCGATGACCGTGGTCGGGACACAGGGGAAACCGATCGCGTGCCCCGCGCCTTCGTTGCGCACATGCTCCACCGGCCATGGATGGTTGGCCGCCTTGAGGTCAGCGACGATGCGTGCGCTGTACGCAGTCGACGGCCAGAACCCGTCATCGGTGCCGGAAATCAGCAGAACGGGACCGGCGATGTGCTCCACCGCAATCCTGGCCGCCACGACGAACTCGGCACTGCCCTCCACGGCACTGAACGCCGGTGCCTGACGAATCGCCGCGCCTGGCGCAGGCGGGGTGTCGAATGCCGTCCAGTCCGCGCTCGGGTTGTCGCGCCAGACATTGCGAAGGGGTTTGCCCTGCCACGTCCAGGCATCGGCATCACGAGGCTGATCAGGCCGCCCGGCACGCAGGGTGCCGTGGACCACCGCGCTGGGCACATAGCCGATGACCGCCGACACCCGCTTGGGAAAATAGGCGCCCAGCAGCAATGCCAGCTCGCCTCCGCGCGACAAGCCTGCCACGGCGATAAAGCCATGTTTGGGGTTAAGCGTCTGCGCCACCCACTCAAGGGCCGTCTGGAAATACTCAAGTGGTGTATCGGAAATATGCTCAGGCCGCCCCGGGGCCTTGAAATACCCCAGCGCCAGCCCCTGATAACCGTGAGCGGCGTACAGTGCGGCGCGCTGCTCCGGGGTGCCGCCGCCTGAGCCATTGAGCACAATCACCACCGGATGCGGGCCGTCTGCGACAGGGGTGAACAGCGTGCCCGAAAGGTTCTGCTCACGGATTTCCCGACGCCTCACGCCTTCTGCCATAAAACGCTGCACGAAAACTGTCGATGCCTGGCTGCCGGACGCGTCCTCCAGTTCCAAAGTGATCGGCAATGGCGCGACGCCGTCGGTGTGTGACGCAATGACGGGCTCGCTCAGCGGCCTGAGCGCCCACACGCAGCCCATGCCGTCGGCGATGCTCCAGTCCCCTGCTACTGGCGCCTGCTGCTCAAGATCGAGCAAGCCGTCGCCCGCTATCCGAAACTCAGCGCGACTGCGCCAGACACTGCCGTCCGGATGCGCCAGCGTCGTGGTCAGCGTCGCAATGCCCGGCGTCAGGCCTGATGCGCGGATGCGCCTTGGCTGGTCGATCAGGCCGTCGACGATATCGATGTCCAGACGCAGGCTCATTGGGCGGCCTCCGCCTTCTGACGCAGGGCTGCCTTGTCAAAATCACTGAACGAGGCGACGAATTCATTCGAGAAAATCCGCTCCACTGGCACGTCCGCAGTGGGGAACTCACCGGTCCTGGCCATGGCCGCGATGGCCTGACGAATCACCTGCAGATCATATTGGCCAGGCGTGCGCGGGCTACCATCGGCGCGGTACAAGGTGCGTTGCAGGCGACGACTCAGCAGGGTCTTGGCATCTTCCAGGCCCTTGCCCTGCGCGTCGGCAGGCTTGCTCTCGGGGTGCTGCCGCCAGAACGCCTGAACGCAGAAACCCGGATTGACCTCGCAGACGAATTGCGCCTCGGTGTACGCACGACCAAAGCGGCGGATCAGGTCGGGGTTGTCCTTGAACGTGTCTTCATGGGCAATGAACCCGTTGCCAGGGTTTTCCTGAAACACGGAGGGGTAAGCGATGCGCCGAATCGCCGTGCCTGACAGCTCAAGCATGTCGTCCCAGCTGTTGTTGAAATTCAGCGCGTCGACCTGCTTGCTGCGCAGCGCCTGAAACCCTGCACCCAACGCCCCCACGGCAACGAACTCGACGTTTTCACCCGGCGAGAGCCCAGCGACTTTCAGCGCAGCGCGACTGTTGGGCAAGGTGCCCCAGGTGAGCGCACCGACGCCGATCTTCTTGTCTTTCAAATCGGCCAGGGTCTTGATCGGCGAGTCGGCCAGCACGGCGTATTCCAGGGTCTGGCTGGGCACACCATTGTAGAAATAGCGCACCGGCAGCGGGTTCTTGCCGTTGAAATAGCTGGAGATCACCGGCTCCGCCACGGGGAAACCAAAGGTCACGCGCTTGCTGGCCACCTGGGGCAACAAAGCACCAGCCCCTTGAAAGACCACGACGTTGACCGCCAGGCCTTGCGCCTTGAACAGCCCCAGTTCCTCAGCCGCCGCAAAGGGCGCGCCATCATGAACGGCGGGCGGAATGGCCAGCGCGACGGTCACGTCGTCGAGTGCGTGGGCTGAGGTGGCGCACGTCAATGCAAGTGGCAGCAGATATAAATGACGCATGGTGGGTTCCTGACCTGGACAATTATTAAAGGTTTTCCGGGTGGCTGTTTTCCGGGGTGCGCTCTTGCAGGCGCCGGTTGGCGTCCAGCAGCAAGGCCGGTCGATCGATCTTGTTGGTGGTGGCCAGCGGCAGTGCATCGACGAACCAGATGCGCCGTGGATGCTGATAAGCCGGGGCGTGTTCGAGGGTGAAGTCTTTGAGCTGTTGTTCGCAGGCTTGAGCAGCGCGTCTGAGGACCACGAAGGCCATGGGTTTGAAGCCCTTGATGGCATCCTCCACAGGCACGACGCACGCCTGCTGGACGGCGGGATGACGTTCGAGCAGCTTCTCGATTTCGCCGGGGTAGATGTTCTCGCCACCACTGACGAACATGTCATCGCGACGGCCGACAAAGGTGTAGAACCCCTCGGCATCACGGCGGAACACATCGCCGGTGATGTAAAAGCCATCGTCAGTGAACGGATCGCGCAGGTCAGGCCGGTTGTGGTAACCGGACATCAAGCCGGGGCTTTTCAGCTCCAGCACACCTTCATCGGCCACAGCGCCCGAGTTGTCGCGCAACCGCAGTTGCACCTGGGGATGGGCATGCCCGACAGACAGCGCAGGGCTCGGCAGCCCCGCAGGATGGGGCCCGAACACCACCGGACCGCCTTCGGTGGTGCCGTAGGCGTTGATCACTCGGGCATTGGGCAGCAGCTGAGTAATCTGTTCCAGCAGGCTCGCGCTCACCGGCGCCGAACCCATTCTGACCACCCGCACTGAACTCAGATCGGCACGCGCCAGACGCGCCTGCTCACGGAGCATCATGGCGATCATCGGCGGTACCGCCGTCAGCCAGGTGCAGCGATAGCGCTCGATGGCCTCGATGTAATCCTGCGCGATGAACTGCGGCAACAACACAGCCGTCGCGCCACTGGCCAGGGTCAACAGCGCCAGGGCCAGGGCATTCATGTGGTACAGCGGCGCGGCGATCAACGCGCGCTCATTGGCCAGTGGCGTTGCTTGAAGTCGGGTGCGCACCACCCAGAGGTGCGCGGCATGGCTCAACACGACACCCTTGGGTTTGCCAGTGGAACCGGAGGTGTAGAGGATCATCGCCGGCTCATCGGCGGTCGGCGCGAACGACACGAACGCCCCCGGGTCGACGAACTGGTTCAGACCGGCTTGCAGGCCGCCGTCCAGCAGCACCCGCTCAACGTCTGTCGGGGCCTGCTCAGCGCGAGCCGAATCGCAAAAAAGCAGCCGTGCGCCACTGTCGGCGACCACATATTCGATTAACGCCTTGGGAAATCGGTAGTTGACCGGCACCGCCACCAGGCCAGCGCGCATGATGCCCAATACCACCGCGATGTACTCAACGGAGTTCGCGGCCAGAATGGCGATGCGCTCGCCCTGTTCATAACCTCGCGCACTCAAGCCTCGGGCAGTCGCATTGGCCAGGTCATTGAGCTGATCGAAGCGATATGGGGATTCGTACAGCCCGCCATCCAGGCCGATGAACGCCAGGCGATCGCTTGGACTATGTGGCCCGACCACATCCCCCAGGTTGCAAATAGCGTCATTCATGGGATGAACTCAAGCAAAGTGTCGAACGCCGCAATGGCGATCACCACCCGGCCGCTTTCGTACACATGTTGCAGACCCAGATCCGCTGCGCGCCGGGCCATGCCTGGCAGATCGGCGCCGCGCAGGGTGATGGCTGCGAATCGCTCCTCCCGTGCACTGAGCGATTGCGCGAGCTCGCCAAAACGCGCCCGCAGCGCCGTGGCATCGACGAACTCCAAGGTAAAGCGCTCGTCAAAACGGCCCAGCCTTGCGTATTGCTCACGCGCCTTTTGCGGTGTGGCACTGACGATGGTCATCCCTGCCACTGCCGTGCTGCCATTGGCGTGGCCCAGCCATTGCGGGCGCCAGACCAGTTCAGGAGTTTCGTGATGACAGAAGTACACGCGCCCGGCGGCGAACTGCCCAGGCACCAGGCGTACAGTACCGAAACGCGCATCGCGCACCGCACCGTCGAGCTCCACCGGCCGGGAAAAATGCTGCACCGGCTGCACCAGAAAACCCTGGCGTACCAGTTCGGCGTGGGTCGCCTTGGGATCGGCACTGCTGATCACCAGACCGTCGATGCCCCGTGGGCTATCGAGCACTTCCTGGCGTAACGTGTCGGTGCCCGAAGGCAAGCCGATCAGCTCCAGATAACCTTCGGCAAACATCATCAGATGATTGATCGAGCCCAACGAATGATGCCCGCGCGGGGTCAAGGTGAAGCCCAACTGCGTGAAAAGCGTCGCAGCGGCATCCATGTCGAAACGGGTGTTGATGACCAGATGGTCCAGTGCGGCGCTCATCGCTCAGGCCTTCGGCGCAGGCGTGGAGTAGACACCACGGCCACTGGCGACCAGATGGCCGTCAATGTCGAACACCTGCGCTTCAGCAACAGAAAACTGCTTGCCGAACTTGATCACCTTGCCGCTGGCGCGAAGGTCGCCTTTGGCGGGGCGGTGATAATCGACGCGCAGGTCGATGGTTGGCACACCCTTGCCGGTTTTCGACACCAGCGCCCAGTCAGCGGTGAGGTCGACCAGCGCTGCGAGAATACCGCCGTGGGTATAGCCACCTTCGACGTTGACCACCCACTCTTCACGCCAGGTGGCGCTGAGCTCGATGCTGCCCTCGCCCACCTCCAGCACTTGCAGGCCGAGCCATTGGTGGTAAGGACCCTTGAGCAAACGGGCTTGAATGTCTGCAGCGGTAGGCAGCGTAGTGTCGGTCATGACATGTTCCTTGGATAACGGCAAAAAGATGAACCGGGCCGCTCGGCGCAAAACGCGTACGACCCGGTCGCAGAGAGGATCAGCAGATCAAGGCGTGACGACGACCTTGCCCAGCACTTCACGATCACGGATCAAGGCCAGGCCTTCGGCGGCCTGTTCCAGCGGCAGGACGCGGTCGATGATCGGATCGATCTTGCCTTCGGCAATCAGGTCGAGCAGGCCCACCAGATTGTCTTCGTAGAAACTGTTGGAGCCTTTGATGTTCAGCTCGAAGCTCCACACGTAGCGCAGGTCTTCCTTCGGGTCGTGGCCCGCTGTCGCGCCACACACCAGCAAGGTGCCGCCGCGTTTGATGCACTTGAGTGACGGCAGCCAGGTGTCGCCGCCGGTAAAGTTGATCACCACATCGACGCCACCTTCGTGGGTGCGGCGCTGCGGTTTGCCGTATTTGCCGATCGCCCATTTGGAGAAGTCGGTGTCGCGGTAATTGATCACGTGATCCGCGCCAAGGGCCTTGAGCCGTTCGCCCTTCTCGTCGCTGCCCGCGCAGGCGATGACTTCAGCGCCCAACAGCTTGGCGAGAATCACGCAGGCGGTACCCACGCCACCGCTGGCGCCCAGGATCAACACGCGGTCCCCCGCCTTGACGGTGTTGTGAGTGATCAACATGCGGTGGGCGGTGCCATAGGCAACGGGCAGCGCTGCGGCCTGTTCGAAGCTCACGGCTGCGGGCAGGCGGATCAGCTGGCGAGCATCGACCAGCGCGTATTCGGCCATGCCACCGTCGACCATTTCACCCATCAGCCCGACATCAGGCTTGAGCGGGTTGATCAGTACGCGATCGCCGACCTCCCAGCCCTCGACGCCTTCGCCGATTTCACGAATGGTGCCTGCCAGATCCAGACCGATCACCACCGGCAGCGGCACCTTGATGCCCGGCATGCCGTTGACGGTAAACACGTCGTGGTAATTGAACGAGGATGCCCCCACGCGGATCAGCACATGCCCTGCACTGACTGCCGGGACCGGCTTGTCAGCGACCACGTGCAACCGGTCAAGGCCGCCGTGTTCATCGAGTACCAGGGCTTTCATTGTTTTGCTCACAGTCGTTGTCTCCGTGATTACTTGAGGTTCTTGGATTGGGCGTAGGGTTCGGTGGTAAACAGGTCAGGCTTGAGTTCGCCCTTGATCAGGCCGGCATCGGTAAACACCTGATGCTCGCGGCGCAGGGTCTCCAGGTCTTGCGGCTCGAAAGACAGCCGGTTCATGGCGCTCCATTGGCCGACGTAGACCCGTGCGTCGTTTTCCGGCAGGTTGGCGCTTTTCTTCAGGATCGCGACCACTTCATCAGGGTGGGCGTCACCCCAGGCCAGGGTGTCGCGCAGTGCAGCGATAACCCGCGCAACGGTCTGCGGCTGGCTGTCGGCGAGCTTGGCGCTGACGGTGCCAACGCCGATGTAGGGCACCGCATCAGACTGGGTCAGGGTTTTCCACTCCTCGGCAAAACTGCCCAGGCGGCGCAGCTTCAGTTCATCCCCCAACTGCGCGACCGTCACCGAGCGCAACGCGGCGGCATCGACCTGTTTCTGCGCGAGGAACTGCGCCAGGCGCGCCTCATTGCCTCCCACCAGCGAGAAGTCATTGGCCTTGATCCGGTGATTGCCTTCCAGCACCGCGCTGGCGATCACAGCCACTGACGAGCCCGCCGGGGACATGCCAACCTTTTTGCCTTTGAGTTCGTCGATCGACTGGATGGGCGAGTCTGCTGGGACAACGAATTGCACATCCGCAGGCTGGGTGGCCGCGAAGATCTTGATCGGCACGCCTTCTGCCGCCGAGCTGAACACCCCGGCCAGAGGCGCCCCGAACGCCAGGTCGATGGAACCTGCGGCCAATGCGCGGATGGGGGCGTTGACATCAGGGAAGTGCACGAACTCCGCTTCCACCCCTCGTTTGGCGAGGAAATCCTTGGCTTCCAGCACGGAGCCGTAGCCCAGGCTGACGCCGCTGGTCCAGTAACCGATTCGCACTTTGTCCGCCGAATGGGCAGCGACGGGCAGCACAGCACTCGCAGCCAGGGCCGCGGCAATGATCAATTTACGCATGGGGTGAAACCTTATGGGTTAGAGACTGTGGGTTTTCCAGCGAAACAGCCGACGCTCGAGGGGTTTGAGCACTCCGGCTTCAAGCAGCAACATCAACGCGACCAGCAACACCGTCCAGGCAAAGACTTGATCGCTCTGCACCAGATCTGCGGCTTGGCGCAGGCGATAACCGATGCCGTCCGAGGCACCCAGGGTCTCGGCCACCAGCGACACCCGCCAGCCAAAACCGAACGCCAGACGCGCACCGGAAAAAAAGTACGGCAGGATGCTGGGCAAGGAAATCTTCAGCAGGATCTGCAGCCGCGACATCCGAAATGAACGGGCCAGTTCAACGTACTGTCGCTCCACGGTCTGCGCGCCCTGCCAGACATTGGTGAGGATCAGCGGCATGGCCGTCATGAACACCACGAACACCGTGGTCGCGTCGGAAATACCGAACCAGATGATCGCGAAAATCGCCCAGATCGCTGACGACACCGTGTTGAAAACGGCCAGCAGTGGCTCGAAGAATCGGGCCAGTACTCGGCTCGTGCCCAGCGCCAGGCCCAGCGGTGTGCCCACGGCCACGGCCAGCAGGAACCCGCTGAACACCCGGCCCATGGTCGCGCCAACGTCGTGCAAAAAAGTATCGCTGTGTAATAGCGCGCCAAGGGCGGTGAACACCTTCTGCGGCCCTGGCAGTACGAACGACGGCACCTTGCCCGCCGCGTACCACCAGAGCACCGCGAAGATGGCGACGAGGACGAGGCGTTGCAGGAGCAGACCGGAGTAGCGTTTTGCGTGATCCATGTCACAGCTCCAGACGCAGTTGGCGAACGCGTTCGGTGACCGCGGCATCGGTGGGAATGCGCGGTCGCGGCAATGACAGTGACTTGACCGCTCGGATGCGACCGGGGCGCGGCTCCAGCACGATGATCCGGTCGGCCAGTACCACTGCTTCTTCCACGTCATGGGTGACAAAAATGACGGTCATGCCGCTAAGTGCGTGCAGGCGCAGCAGTTCGTCATGCATCTGACTGCGGGTGTGTGGGTCGAGCTTGGAGAAAGGCTCATCCATCAACAGAATTCGCGGCTGCACCACCAGACTGCGAGCCAGGGCCACGCGGCTGCGCATGCCGCCTGAAAGTTGGTGCGGCCAGGCGTTGGCGAACGCCTCTAGACCGACCAGTCGCAGCACTTGCTCGACACGCTGGTGGCGTTGCTGGCCACTCAATGAAGTGGCTTCCAGACCGAACGCGACGTTAGCCTGAACGCTGCGCCAAGGCAGCAAGCGGTCCTCCTGGAACATATAGGCGATGCGTTGCCAATCGCTGAACCGCTCTGCCGCGGTGCCATCGATGGTCAGGCTGCCATGATCCGGTTTGAGCAGGCCCGAGGCGACGTTGAGCAACGTGCTTTTGCCGCAGCCAGAGGTGCCCAGCAGCGCGACAATTTCCCCAGGCGCAACCTCGAACGAAATGTCACGCAGCACTTCCAGAGCACCGAACTGCTGGCGGATGCCGCTCAGGCTGATCGCTGCGACCTTGTGTTGCACTTTGGCGGCGGCATTCATCGGGCGAACCTCGCGGCAAGCATTGGTAACGAGGCACCGGTTTCGCTCAGGCTGGCGTAGACCTTTTCCAGGGTCATGGCCTGAAAGGTTTCAATGTGACGGCGGGCGATCAGCTCGACCTTCCTGGCATCGCCCTCTTCGAACGCGGCGATCATCGCGTTATGGTCATGCTTGATCTCGGGCTTGGTGCCTTGCACGTTGAAACCCAATGCTACGAGCCGACTCATCTCGTCCATCAGGCTGGACAGGGTGCGCAACAGCCGGTCGTTGCCGGTCGCCTGGGCGATCTCCAGATGGAACGCTTTGTTGGCGTCCATGAACACGTCGATCTGATCGGGCAACGGCACCAGATGCTTGACCCGGCAGGCGGCCTCCAACACTTTCAAGCGCTCGATGTCGATTCGACCGACCGCGAGCCTGGCCGCCAGCGGTTCGAGCTGGACGCGCAGGGTGAATACCTCTTCGACGTCTTTGACGGTGATCGGCGCGACCTGATAGCCCTTGCGCGGGCGTGAGGTCACCAGGTTTTCGTGGGACAGTCGGGTCAAGGCTATGCGGCAGCTGCTCTTGCCGATGTCATAGGTTTCCATCAAGCCGGGTTCGGTGAAGGTGACGCCTGGCATCAAGCGGCAGGAAAGAATATCTCGCCGAATACGCGCATAAGCGGAGTCGCCCTGACTGGCGGAGTCAAAAACGGCAGCCGGGGCGGCGCAGGACAACGACATTGCGAACCTCACTGAATGCGTGTGGGCAGCTCACAGAGTCTGTCTGTGCGGCTTACCGAAGGCCGCTAAAGTAGAGCAAATGAAGTGAATTCCGAACGAATTGTTTCCGCTATACATATGTCGCGAATGCATAATGTAGGCATCCTACGGTTATGATTTTTCATATAGCGTCATATCGACAGCCTCCTGTGTTGGTGGCCTTGTTCGATAACAATGGCGCTGATCAGACCGTGGCGCACGCGGGCTCTGGAAAAGAGCCGCACGATGCCCATCCAGCAGCTATGGCTCTATGCCTGACAGCAACCTCAAAGCGACGTTCGGCTATATGGCCCAGCAACTTGAAGCCTTGAGGATCACATGTTGACCAGGCGTCCATTGTTGAACTGATGGTCGCTCAGGATGGCCGATACCTGCCCGCAGACAGCCCTCACCTTGATATCAGCACGGTGATTGCCACTGCGCCCGCCAACCATTTGAAATGGGACGTTTCGGTGACCCTACCGGAACTGGCGGTGCAAAATTGAATACTTGCAGCCCCGACTGTCGAGCTCATTACACTCGCCTGGAGACGGCGGTCACCTCCGCCAGTACTTGCTTACACCGCCTTTGTCACCCAGCACTGGATCGGACTGCGGAAACGGCAAGCGCGCGATCTGTTCGATCTGTGCAGGCGTGGCCGGCTCACGGTTGATGTCGCCCTCTTGCCCGGGCGGATACGCGCCGACCACCATGAAGTCATCACTGGACCCGAGGTTGCGGTGCCCCGTCCCTGCGGGCAGCAACAGCACATCCCCGGCTTTGACATCGATCACGTGACCCTCCGGCCCGCCCAACATCAAGCGCGCATGACCGGCATAGACACCCAGCACTTCGTGACCATGAGTATGATAATGGTGGTAAGTAAACACCCCATAACGCCATTGCGGCGGCCAATCGTTGGCCGCAAAGGTGCGCTCGAACAACGACGCAGGATCGCTACCAGTCACTTGCAGTGCGCCCGGATAAATCAGCACAGGCAACGTCGGATTGTTGGGAATGCCGCCATTGGGCTTCAGCATCAGCGTCTGTAAGGGAGACGCAGCGAAAACAGGCTTCATCATCAAGGCTCCAATACCAAGCAGAGTCATTAAAGTCAGTCTATTGAACTGACGTCGGGCCAGCGTCATGGTTCGAACTCCTGTCGGTTGGAAGACGTGCTCAACGTCTCAGGCTGGATATGGATGGGCTGCAAACGCCTTGCGCAATAGACTGACCACCTGGGCAATGGTCCGGCCAGGGATCGTCGGTGGATGCGTCCGTTCGCCGAACTCACGCCAGATGAACAACGTCAGTTCCGCGCCATCCGTGCGAGTTTCAGATTTTGCCGGGTTGGCGAACATCTCCAGCGATCGGTAGCGGGAGTCCGCCCAAAACTGCTGCTCCAACCAGTCGTAGACAGGAATCAAGTGGAAGTGGATGGGATAACCCGCAGAGTGCCCGTAGCGGCTGATGTAGAGCCGTTCGGGCGCAAGCGTCTGCACCATCAGCGACTGAGCGCGCGCCAATAGCTACTCGCCTGGTTATCGACCTCGCCGTCGTTGTGATAGCCATTGCTGACGTACCCCTCAGACCTGCCGCCCATGCCATCAACAGCACCCCGTCTACCCAGCTCACAGCGACTACAGACCAACCAAGTGGATATGAGATACTCCGCAGCCCGACCACAACCTCGCACGCTAAGGTCTGCGCATGTCCTACGGCACTCCCCAAGACCTGGTTCTTGATCTCGCGCTGGCCTCACTGCTTGACGATCAAGTCCGTGATGGGCATTACGCTACCGTCGCGGATGCTCGGCGTGCCGTTTCGCGGATTATGCAGGCGTCCAACGCCACCGATCGTGACGTGCTGGCTGAGGCCGTGGCTGAGTCGGCGCTTCACGATTCCATGGATTTCGCGCGCCTGGCCCTGTCCGCTGTGAGCGGCGTCGGGGTCTGGACCTATGAAATATCCACTGACTGCTTCTACTGCGATGCGGGAATCAGCGAGCTGTACGGAATAGATCCGGTGCAGGCGGCAACGGGAATCAAGCGTCAGGACTTTCTTGCGAACGTGCATCCGGACGACCTTCTCGCCCTGCGCAAGACCATGGCTGGCGGTCTGGTCGACAGCGGTGACCTTGAGCTGGAATACCGCATCGTGCATCCCGACGGCGGCGTGCGGTGGGTTCTGTCCCGTGGTCACACGTATTTCAGCACCGCCGGCGAGCCGATTCGTCGTACCGGTGTCGGTATTGAAATGACGGCCCAGCGATTGTTGGAGCAACAGCTCAGGCAGAGTCAGAAAATGGAAGCAGTCGGCCAACTCACAGGCGGACTCGCCCACGACTTCAACAACATGCTCGCCGGCGTGATGGGCAGCCTGGACATGCTCAGGGCGCGGATCGAGCAGGGTCGGATAGATGAAACGGCACGCTACCTTGATGCCGCGCAAGGCGCTTCTCGTCGGGCCGCCGCGCTGACTCACCGTCTGCTGGCATTTTCACGCCGGCAAACGCTGGCGCCCACGTTCACGAATCTAAGTGTTCTTGCCAACGGCATGCTCGATCTCATTCGAAGCACCGTGGGCCCCTCGGTTGACGTCGAGATTCACAGCGAGCCAACGCAATGGCTGAGCCTGGTGGACCCCAATCAGCTGGAAAACGCCCTGCTCAATCTGTGTATCAATGCGCGGGATGCGATGGCGTCAGTGGGTACGCTGACCATCCGCACGGGCACCTGTGTTTTGAACATGGCGGCTGCGGCTGACCGTGACCTGCCCGCCGGCGACTACAACGTCCTGAGTGTCAGCGACAACGGCAGCGGCATGAGCGACGAGGTCATCGCCCACGCTTTCGAGCCTTTCTTCACCACCAAGCCAATGGGCGAAGGGACTGGACTCGGGCTTTCCATGATTCATGGATTCGTGCGCCAGTCAGGTGGCAACATCCACATCGAGTCGACTCTGGGGCTGGGCACCACGATGACCCTTTTGCTGCCTCGTTCACTGACAGACAGCGTCGCGCAGGACGTGCCCCACGCCCCGTTGCGTCAGACACCGAACGACCGCAAAGCGACCGTGCTGGTGATTGAAGATGACGCCATCATCCGAATGCTGATCACCGACGCGCTGAAAGACCTGAAATACGACGTCTATGACGCCGATGACGGCCCAAAAGGCTTGCAGTGGGTTCAGTCCGGGCAGCACTTCGACCTGCTGATCACCGACGTCGGACTGCGAGGCGGTATCAATGGCCGTCAGGTGGCCGACGCTGCGAGGTCGCTGCGTCCAGACCTCACGGTTCTTTTTATCACCGGCTACGTTCAAGACGCGCTCAGCTGGGAGAGCATGCTCGAACCGGGCATGCACTTGATGACCAAACCCTTTCAGATCGACGAGCTGACGCGCCGGGTCGCCCGCTTCGTGGCTGACATCGCCGGGTGATCATTCAAGCCGCGGGTTCATCTCCGGCCGCGCCTTCGCCCGTCTCATCCAAAGTTCTTGCAAACAGGCTCTGTACCTCATCGAGTCGCCTAACCAGATCGGCTTCGCGATGAGTTGCCAGCGCGGCGGCGAGGGTGAGCGCCTTGATCTCTTCCCGAAGCTGCACGGCCTGGTCTTGGTGATGCTCAATGATCGCTGACGCTTTCGCCTCGCTGAGCGTGAGCTTTTGAACCTGCGTGCTCAGTGAGTCAACGTGTTTGCCCTGCGCGCGCGATGCTTCGGCTTGCTGGCGAGCTTCACTCAGCAAACGCTCGTTGTCGCGGTTCAGGCGGGTCAGCTCGTCTTGCTTGATTGTCTGCGCCTGTTGCAACTCACGGAGTTCAAGCTGTAATTGCTGCAACTGCCCTTCATGCCGATGCGCTTCCTGATCGCGCTGCTCTTCGACGGCATCGCGATAATGCTGCAGCGCATCCCGCGCATGCACATGCTTCTCTTCCAGCGAACGAATCTGTTCGTCCTTGTCCAGCACGCGCACTTCAAGGTCAGCGCAGTGTTGGCTCAGCCTCGCATTTCGGGTGATCTCGGTCTGCAGACTGGAATGACACGTGTGCAGCTCGGAGGTCTGCGCCTGCAGCGCCACGTGCTGACTGTCGTACTGGCGTTGCAGCGTGGCCAGTTCACTCTGGGTCGCGGCAAGCCTGGCTTCCAGCGCCTGACGCTGCGCATCGAATTCGGCCTGAGCCAGAACGACCGCCTGCCCACCCTCTTCCACCAGCCGCGCCAGCAAGCGGCTGACAAATGTTGAAAGCTCCTCGCTCAAGCGCTCCGTCGACCCTTGTGGTCGCGGATCGGCGCTGTCGATTTCGCGCAGATAGCGATGAATCGTGGTTTTCGAGCCGGTATTGCCCAGCTCAACCCGTACCGCATCGATACTCGGATGCTCACCCCGCGCGATGATCGACTGCCGCGCCTTGTGCACGATTGTCTTATCGATTCCGCCACGTGCCATGTTCGTTATCTCGATTACGTACTGTGGTACGTATCATAGTGGTATGTAATGGTGGTGTCGAATTCTATAACTCTACAGCAACGGTCGCTTCAGCCCCTTCGCTGCCCCCCGTACAAAAGTGAACGGCCGGGGTGCAGCAATGGCAGTCCCGCCGCAGTTCCCCGCCTCGCATACTGAATTCCACATGCGACTTCAACTCACAGTGAGGGACTCAACATGCATATTGGTTTCATCGGGACAGGCAGCATGGGCCGAGCAATCATTCCACTGCTGATCAAGGCGGGTTACCGCGTCAGCGCCTGGAATCGCAGCCGTGACGCCTTGGCGAATCTGCAGGGCGTAAACGCGCTGGACTCACCGTCCGAGGCGTTCCAGGGCGATGTGGCGATCAGCATGCTGGCCGATGATCGCGCCGTTAACGACGTGCTGCTTGCTTCAGGGGCGCTGCAGCGCGCGGATCAGCGATGCATTCACATCGTCATGTCCACCCTCTCGCCGCAGCTCATGGAAACGTTACAAGCACACCATGACGAATTGGGCATCCCGTTGATCGCTGCGCCGGTGTTCGGCGTACCCGCGGTGGCCGCCCGTGGAGAGATGAACATCATGGTCGCGGGGCCACAGTCCGCTATCACGAAGGTCCAGCCGATCCTTGACGTATTGGGTAAGAAAACCTGGCCTCTGGGCACGCAGCCCGTTCAGGCATGCATCGCGAAAATCGCGGGCAACATGATGATCACGCAGGCCATCCAGTCCCTCGGCGAAGCCAGCTCGCTCGCCGAGCGTCACGGGCTGCCCAAGGCTACGTTCATTGAGCTGATGACGCAGACCCTGTTCGCCAGCCCCAGTTATCAGCGCTATGGGCAGAACATCGTCAACGGCACGTTCGAACCGGGCTTCAAGATGTCTCTGGGTCTGAAGGACATCAACCTGGCCGTCGATGCTGCTCATTGCAAAAATCTGGAACTCCCGGCTGCCGACGCGGTGCGATCAAAGATGACGGCGGCCGTGGCGCGCGGCTTCGGGGACAAGGATTGGTCCATGTTCGCACTGGAATCCGTCACTCGCTCAGCGCAGGCATCTGATCAGCCGTGGCTGACAGCCCCTGTGACACGCTCCCGCCGCGGCCACTTCTGGGTCACCGGGGCTCGCGTCACTCAGAACGGCAGGCAATACCAGAAAGGCCCCATGTATGTCGCTTGGCAAGCGCCGGAATTCGTCACTCAGCCCTACCCCGTCGTCCTCGTCCACGGCGGCACCCTGCAAGGCACCGAATGGCTGGATACGCCCGATGGTCGACCTGGCTGGGCCCAGCGATTTGTAGAAGCGGGCTTCGTGGTGTTCTGCGTGGACAGGCCTGGCCATGGCCGCTCGCCGTATCATCCGGACATACTGGGGCCGATGGGCCCTGCCTTCTCTTATGAACGTGCCCGCGAAGTCTATTTCCCGGAAGGCGGCGCTGAGAGCCAATGGCCATTCGCGCCGGACGACGATGAAGCTTTCGACGGGTTCATGGCCGGTTACGGCCCGATGCCGGCCGACCTGGCCGCTTCGCAGACTCTGGACGCGGATCGCTTGTCCCAGCTGCTGGACAGGATCGGCAAAGCCATCATCGTGACCCATTCCGCTTCCGGACCCAGTGGCTGGTTGATCGCCGATCGCCGACCGGATTCAGTGGCGGCCATCGTGGCGGTAGAGCCCATGGGCCCGGTATTTGGCCACACGCCTGGAATCGGAACCCTGGAATGGGGCCTGACGGCGGCGCCGATCGCGTTCGACCCACCGCGGGAAACGCCCGATCAGGTACGCACGGCCGACCCTGCCACCCTGAAAGTGCCCGCATTGACGGGCATGCCGGTGGCCCTGGTGACGGGCGAAACGTCAACGTTCGCCTCGTTCGCCGCCAGCATCGTTCCCTTTCTACAAACAGCAGGTGCACAGGTGGACCACCTGGACCTGCCGGCCCTGGGCATTCATGGAAACGGGCACGGGTTGTTGTATGAGCGCAACAGCGACGAGTCATTCGAGGTTGTCGCGCAATGGCTGGCCAGGACAGTGAGCGCGCCAGGCCCGGCGTGAGCATGTGAGGTCTGCTGGTCCCGAGAATGTTCAGCTCATTCATCAAGGAACTGAAAGCGGTGATCAACCTGTGCTTGATCACCGCTTGTTCGCATGGCTAGGGCCGATGCGCTTGCCGAAGCGATTCTGACCCAGGAACTGCTTCTGGCTTACGTGGGCTGCGATGCGAAAGGTTCGCTGCCCGCAACGGGCGTCCAGTTTTTCAGGGGGGTCAGGTAGTGGAGCTCGAAGTGCCTCGACGCGAATGCCCACTTCCCTGCCCGGCGTTCGAACGTGTCGTGATACAGCCCGCTGACTTGTACGGGGCCTTTCTCGACGTCGTAAAACACGCAGTCCGCCGCGACTGTCCCTGTCGCGTTGTCGCCGTCGATCTGGATCAGAGGGTTGGCCATCCAGTGGTGCATGTGCGGCATTTGCCGCCAGCTGTTTTCTGCCATCAGCAAAATGTCGTCGCGGCTTGAGGCGCTGCCGAAACCTGGCAAATCAAGGGTGGAATCGGCGTGCCAGATGCTCTGCAGAAGCGCCTTGTCCAGGCGATCGAATGCGTTTGCGTAGGCAGAAATCAGGGTTTCGATGGCCGCGCGACTTTCCAGCGCGTCCAGTCGAGCGAGCAGCTGTTCGGTGTTCATGACGTTATCCTCCTGGGAATCACCCTGTCTCTGAGGGCTGCGGACAGCACGGTGGATTTCAGATTTGCGACAGACCGCCGTCGACCATCAACTCGACGCCGTTCACATAGCGCGCGTCGTCGGACGCCAGGAACAGCGCGCAAGAAGCGATTTCTTCCGGTTGAGCCATGTAGCCCAAGGGCGTGATTTGCTCCACGTGCTTGCGCAGCTCTGCGATGTCGCTTTCGCTCATCCCCAGGCCGTTGTCCATCAGCGGGGTGCGCGTGAACCCAGGGCTGAGCACATTCGCGCGGATTTTGCGGCCTTTGAGTTCATTGGCCCACGTGCGCGCGAAAGAGCGCACGGCGGCTTTCGAAGCGTTATAGAGGCTCAGCCCTTCCATGCCGTTGCTGGAGCAGATCGAGGCGGTCAGGACAATGGACGATCCGTCCTTCATCAATGGCAGCAGGGTCTGAACGGTGAAGAAGACGCCTTTCACGTTGATGTCGAACATCGTGTAGTAAGCGGCCTCGCTGGTCTCGCCCAGCGGATTTTTTTCGCAGATGCCTGCGTTGGCAAACACCGCGTCCACCCGATCGCCTTGCTCCTCGATGACCGCCTGGAGCGCATCGAGATCAGCTTGACGGGACACGTCGGAAATCACCGCCACGGCTTTGTCGCCCAGCTTCTCGACCGCAGCGTTCAGGGTGCCTGCAGAGCGGCCTGTGATGTAAACGCGTTTGGCGCCCTCGGCAATCAGCCCCTGAGCAATGGCCAATCCAATGCCGGTGGATGCGCCTGTCACGACGGCGACCTGATTCGAAAATTTTCCTGACATCTCTGACTCCTCACGTGTTGTCTGCGTGGATCGATTGAAACCACGGTGACCCATTCTGGAAGTCGATGAACGCCGACGGTACTGCCAGAAATGCACGCGGGTCGTTCATTTTTGTGCGGCCTGAAGCCGCAAAAAATCCTTTAGATTGGAACTGACCGGTTCTTGACCTGAGCCGGTATTCAGGAGCGCTGATCAATGACTCATGCATCCGGACCCGGGCGTCCACGGCAGTTTTCACTGGACGATGCTGCCCGCAGCGCGATGAACGTATTTTGGGATCGTGGGTATGAAGGTGCATCGCTGCCGGACCTGATCGAAGGCACCGGGTTATCGCGGGGAAGCTTGTACAAAGCCTTTGGCGACAAGAAAGGCCTGCTCCTGGCGGCCCTCGATATCTACACCTCGCAAGCCTTGAAAGTGACGGCAGAGATGCTGTCCCGGCCCGGCACCGCCAGGCAGGCGATCCACGACTCCATGCTGCGCCACGCCCGCGCCTCTTCAGGCCAGGAAGGACGACGAGGCTGCATGCTGGTTGCAGTGGCGAACGAACTGGTTGCGCAAGAGCCCGAGGTTGCGCAGCGAATTGCCCGCATGCTCCACCGCACTCAACAGCTGTACGCCAGCGCGATCATCCGTGGGCAAGCGGCCGGGGAGTTGGAAGAAGGCGACGAACAGGCGATGGCATATTTCCTGGTCTGTCAGATCGAGGGCATGCGGGTGCTCGGCAAGACCGGTGCAACTGAGGCAGACATGATCGCGCTGGTCGAGCGCTCCATGCGTCTACTCAACAGCTGATCAACCGTTAATCCATCTGGAACCGAACGGTTTCTTCAAGGACTTCTTATGTCTCTTACCATGACTCATAACGCTGATATCACACACGATCCAAAACGCTGGTTCATGTTCGTCATCCTGCTGGTCGGCGCGTTCCTGCCGCCACTGGACTTCTTCATCGTCAACGTCGCCCTGCCGTCGATTCAGGGTGATCTGGGCACTGGCTCTTCCGCGCAACAGCTGGTGATCTCTTCGTACGCGACGCTGTATGCCGTCACACTGATCACTGGCGGGCGGTTGGGTGATCTTTACGGTCGCGGGCGCATGTTCTTTCTGGGGCTGGTCGGCTTCGCGGCGGCATCACTGCTCTGCGGGCTGGCGACGTCGCCGTGGATGTTGATCGCCGGGCGGGCTCTGCAAGGCATAACCGCGGCGGTGATGGCGCCTCAGGCGCTCGCGTCGGTGCAGGCGATTTTTCCTGAATCCGAAAAGCCGCTGGCGTTGAGCATCTACGGCGCCGTGTTCGGGCTGGCCTCGGTGATTGGTCAGGCACTGGGCGGCATTCTTATTTCCCTCAACGTAATGTGGATGGGATGGCGAGCGATCTTTCTGGTCAACCTGCCCATTGCATTGCTGGTCGTGGTGTTCGGGATCCCGGTGTTCAAGGAAACCCGCGCGGCGCACGCCAGCAAGCTGGACCTCTGCGGCACGGCCCTGTCGATGCTCACACTTGGCGCACTGATCGTGCCCCTGATCGAAGGGCGCGAAGCCGGCTGGCCGCTGTGGGCCTGGCTGTTCCTTGCAGCAGCCCCCGTGCTGGCCTGGCTGTTCTTGCAGTACGAACGCCGTTTGCATCGCGCCGGCGGGACACCTCTGCTCAATCCCGCCGCGTTGAAGGCGCCTGGCCTGGGCCGAGCCCTGATGGTCGCCCTGTGCTTTTACGCGATCGGCGTGTTCTTCCTGTTGTTTTCGATTTATCTGCAGAGCGCCCTGCACGCAACCGCGCTGCACGCGGGCCTCGTTTTCCTGCCTTTTGGCGCGGGCTTTCTGTTGGGGCCGCTGTCGACCGGGCCGTTCAAACGCCTTGTCGGCGCGTACGTCAACCCTGTAGGCATGGCGCTGGAGGTCATCGGATTCCTGGCGCTGGCGTGGCTTGTGACGGCGACGCCTACTGACGCTGCGCCGTCCGCCTCGCTGTTGGCTGTCATTCTGTTTGTGATCGGATTCGGCCAGGGCCTGGCGCTGCCAACGCTGATGCGAATGGTCACGGGAAGAGTGGCGCCAGCCTACTCCGGGATGATTGCAGGGATCACCAGCGCCTCATTGCAGATCAGCACTTCGCTGAGCGTCGCGGTGATCGGCGGAGTGTTCTACAGCCTGTTGGGAACACACTCGGACGCGTCAGCGATCACCCACGCCTTCAGCGTTTCCATTCTGTGTATCGCGGCCTTTCTGGCGCTGGGCGCGGGGTTGAGTTTCACCCTCCTGCGACAGCCTGCCGCCGCGTAAAAGACTGCAGCGCCGCGCCGTTGTCCAGCAAGGGTCAGCGCTCGGTCATTCGGAACCGATCATGTTCGACGCCAGGTCAGCCAGCGCGCGGAGCCTGTCCATGTTGCGCATGTCCTGGTGATAGCCCATCCAGATATCGCGACCGGGTGGCGGCTCGTCCGGGTCCAGCAACCGAATGCCCGGGATTCGATCGCCGAGCGGGCGCGGCAGCACCGCCACGCCCAGGCCACTTGCACACATCTGGGCCTGCACCGTGCGGCTGCTGCTGGTGAACACGGTGCGGGCCAGCGGATAGCGCTGTTGCAACCAATGCACGTCAGGATAGTGGGCCTGGGCGACGTTCATGGTAATCAGGCCCAGGCCTTCACCGTCGGGCTGTGGCGCAGGCCCCTCCTCACTCGTGTACAAGCCGTAGTGCATGGTGGTCAGCTTGCGATGAACGATGTCAGGTTCGGTGAAAGGCACGATACGAAAGGCGATGTCCGCATCACGGCGGGCCAGATCGAACAACCGATGCCCCGGGATGACTTCGGGCATGATCAACGGGTAGCGTCGCGTCAACTCACACAGCACCGGCGCCAGGACGTATCCGGCGAACCACTCTGCGGACGAGATGCGCAAAAGCCCCTCAGGCTGGTCCCTGTCACCCGCCAGGCGGCGCTCGATCGACAGCGCGCTCTGCTCCATCTCCTCTGCCAGACCGAGAATCCGTTCCCCGGTGTCAGTCAGCACCAGCCCTTGCGCCGTGCGTAAAAACAGCGGTTGCCCGCTTGTCTGTTCCAGCACCTGCAAGCGACGGCCGACGGTGGGATGACTCACACCCAACTGCCTCGCCGCCTCGCCCAATGATCTGCTGCGGGCCACTGCCAGAAAGACCCGCATATCACTCCAGTCCATTGACCCGCCCTTTATAAAGAAGAGCGACGAGGTTGCAGCATCGGCACGCACGTAGCAAGACCTCTTCCGGCGTTCGGGATCGTGCGAAGCTTCGGTCAGCGGCCGGGATGAATAACGATCCACTGTCTCGCGTCAGTGGTTTGCGAGGGATTGTTTCCGGATCGGGAAGAGTGAATTGCAGAATGTTAGCTGGCTAACGTTCTGAACGCCTGCTACTTTTTCAAACGTTAAATCCGCCGATTTAACGCCCCCCCTGAGCCGTCTTTGCGTCCGAGATAACGCGAAGGCGGCTTTTTTTTGCCCGGTGCCGTTCACGCCGTGCCACCTTCCCTCCCTTTTCACGGCCGAGTGCGACATCATGTCGGACGGGCCGACACGCTTGATCGCGTCATTCATCGCCCTTTATCGCCCTTCATTACTACGAGCTGGATATCTACATGGCACACCAAGACCTCACTTTCCTGCCCGATCCCGATGCGGATTCGATTTCCTCGGACGTCGCCGGTTTTGGCGGCCTGCTGGTTTCGACCCAGGTTCCAACCCGCGCTGACGGCAGTCTCGAGCTGGGCGGTATTACCGAACAGAGCGAATGCACGCTGCAGGCGCTGAAGGTTGCGCTCGAGCGCGCCGGCAGCTCGATGGACCGCGTCATGCACCTGACGATTTACCTTACCGACATGGCGGACCGTGCCGCTTTCAACGAGGTGTATCAGCGTTTCTTCGCCAAACCCTGGCCCGTTCGCGCAGCGGTCGGCGTCGCCGCGCTGGCGGTTGAAGGCATGCGTGTGGAAGTGACGGCGATGGCCGCCAAGGCCTGACAAGCCGGTCGCCTGGTGGCCCGACGGCCTTTCGGGCCGCCATCGGGCAGTCGACGGGTGCCGGTCGGGCGTTTCGCCGCTACAATGCGCGCCTTGACCGTGACCATGTCGACTAAAAAAATTATGTCCTTGCCCAAACATCACTTGGAATTGCTGAGTCCCGCCCGCGACGTCGCCATCGCCCGCGAGGCCATCCTGCATGGCGCCGATGCCATTTACATCGGCGGCCCGAGCTTCGGCGCTCGCCATAATGCCTGCAACGAAGTCGGTGAAATCGCTGATCTGGTGGAATTCGCCCGCCGTTACCACGCCCGGGTTTTCACCACCCTCAACACGATCTTGCACGACAACGAACTCGAACCTGCGCGCAAGCTGATTCACCAGCTCTACGACGCCGGGGTCGACGCGCTGATCGTTCAGGACCTGGGCGTCATGGAGCTGGACATCCCGCCGATCGAGCTGCATGCCAGTACGCAGACCGACATCCGCACCCTGGAGCGCGCCCGTTTTCTGGATCAGGCCGGGTTTTCCCAGCTCGTCCTGGCCCGCGAGCTGAACCTGAAAGAGATTCGCGCCATCGCCGATGAAACCGACGCGGCCATCGAATTCTTCATTCATGGCGCGCTGTGTGTCGCGTTTTCCGGGCAATGCAACATCTCTCACGCGCAGACCGGCCGCAGTGCCAACCGTGGAGATTGCTCTCAGGCCTGCCGCTTGCCTTACACGCTCAAAGACGATCAAGGCCGTGTGGTGGCGTATGAAAAGCACCTGTTGTCGATGAAGGACAATAACCAGAGCGCCAACCTCAGCGCACTGGTCGATGCAGGCGTACGTTCGTTCAAGATCGAAGGCCGCTACAAAGACATGGGCTATGTGAAAAACATCACGGCCTATTATCGTCAGCGTCTGGACGACATCCTCGAGGACCGTCCGGAGATGGCCAGAGCGTCCAGCGGTCGCACGGCGCACTTTTTCGTGCCGGACCCGGACAAGACATTCCATCGCGGCAGCACCGATTACTTCGTCAGCGACCGCAAGATCGACATCGGCGCTTTCGATTCACCGACGTTCACCGGGCTTGAAGTCGGCATCGTTGAAAAGGTCGGCAAGCGCGATCTGCAAGTCGTCACCCATGAGCCGCTGTCCAACGGCGACGGCCTGAACGTGCTGGTCAAGCGCGAAGTGGTGGGTTTCCGCGCCAACATCGCCGAGCTCAAGGGTGAGTTCGAAGAAGACGGTGCGAAGCGTTATCGGTATCGCGTCGAACCCAACGAAATGCCCAAAGGCCTGCAGCTGCGCCCCAACCATCCGCTCAGTCGCAACCTGGATCACAACTGGCAGCAGGCATTGCAGAAGACCTCGGCCGAGCGCCGCATTGGCGTGGCCTGGGTGGCCCGGCTGCGCGAAGAGCGCCTGCAGTTGACCGCCACCAGCGAGGAAGGCGTCAGCGCGTCGGTCGAGCTCAACGGCCCGTTCGGCCTGGCGAACAAGCCGGAACAGGCGCTTGAACAATTGCACGATCTGCTGGGCCAGCTCGGCACCACTGAGTATCACGCCACAGCGATCGAGCTGGACGCACCGCAGGCGTGGTTCATTCCCAATTCACAGCTCAAGGCGCTGCGTCGGGAGGTCATCGAAGCATTGACCGCTGCGCGCATCAAGGCGCACCCGCGCGGTGCCCGCAAGGCTGAAACCACGCCACCGCCGGTGTACCCGGAGGCGCATCTGTCGTTCCTGGCCAACGTGTACAACCAGAAAGCCCGGGATTTTTACCACCGTCACGGCGTCAAGCTGATCGATGCGGCGTATGAGGCCCATGAGGAAACAGGCGAAGTGCCGGTGATGATCACCAAACACTGCCTGCGCTTCTCCTTCAACCTGTGCCCCAAGCAGGCCAAAGGGGTGACGGGCGTGCGAACCAAAGTGGCGCCGATGCAGCTGGTTCATGGCGACGAAGTGCTGACCTTGAAGTTCGACTGCAAACCCTGCGAGATGCACGTCATCGGCAAGATGAAAGGACACATCCTCGACCTGCCTCAGCCTGGCAGCGTGGTTCAGGTGGTCGGGCACATCAGCCCGGAAGACCTGATGAAAACCATCCCTCGCGCGCCTCATTGAGGCGCCGCCGGACGAGAGGCGGATGCGTCCGCCCTCGCCCGTCTGATTTCCCGCAATCGCAACATCCTGGGAGCACAGTGCCTCCGGGATGTTTTCAACGACGCGCCAGTTCGTGCTTGATGCAGCCCTCGTAATAGACCTGTCTGACGCTCTCGGGACGCAGTCGCGAGGCGCTGTCGTAGGTTTGCTCGGCAATACCCAACGCGCTCATGCGCATCCACTGCTGGGAAAAATGCTGCGCCTGAATCTTTTTGCGCGCGCCGTACAGGGTCAGGCCTGACAGTTTGTACTGTTGCGCGGTACCCGCCATGCCGGCTCCCCAGGTGCAAATATCACGCTCGTTCTTGCTCAGATCCCGCGCCGATGCCACGCCGGAGATGGCCGCGAGGGCCCATAACGTCAGAACAAACCTGATACTCTGCATGCGAATCCTTTCCTAAGCGACTGAAAACAGGAGGATTCTGCAGGGACATTTATCTGCTGGGGGCCAGCATAGTGCCTTCTTTACCGCGCAGCCGACCAATGACACTCGCGCTTCCCCAAATGCGTGACGAAGCTTCACAATGGAGTCACGAATGCCCGCGCGCCCTGCTACCTTGTAGGGGATGGGGCTGAACCTTATCGGCCGATGTCCGGTCGATAGTTGCACCTCTGGCCAGGGTCGCCCGGTGACTGCGCCGATGACCGCCCCGGCCAGCTTATTTCCAGAAGGACCGTCCATGATTCCAATTCAACGTATCGCCTGGCTCAAAGCATGGGGCGCCCATGGTTTTACGGCCACTGGTGTGGTGCTCGCTTTCCTGGCGACGATCGCCCTTTTCGACAATCAGCCCAAGGCTTGCTTGCTGTGGCTGGGCATCGCGTTGATCGTCGACGGCGTTGACGGGTCCATCGCGCGAAAGCTCAACGTGCAGTCGGTGCTGCCGCATTTCGACGGCTCGGTGCTGGATCTGGTCATTGATTACCTGACCTACGTGTTCATCCCCGCCCTGTTCATCTACCGTTACATTCCGCTGCCCGAATACACGCTGCTGCTGACGACCTCGATCATTCTGGTGTCGTCGCTGTTCTGCTTCTGCAACGTGGAAATGAAGAGCAAGGACAATTACTTCCAGGGCTTTCCCGCCGCCTGGAACGTCGTTGCGCTGTGTGTCTACATCCTCTCGCCGGCGCCATGGCTGACCTTCATCACCGTGATCTGCCTGGCGTTGCTGACGGTCACGCGCATGAAATTCCTGCACCCGTTTCGCGTGCGCCGCTTCATGCCGATCAACATTGCCGTGACCAGCGTGTGGTTCCTGTGCAGCTTTCTGCTGGTCATCAACCATCCCTACAACGGCTCATTCACTCTGACGGTCTGGCTGGTGATGTCGGCGTATTTCCTGGGTATCTGCATCTGGCGCACGTCAATGGAGTGGATCGATAAATCCCGCGTCTGAATGCCCTGCGCGCTGCGCCCGGCCATAAAAAACAGCGATCCCCGGATCGCTGTTTTTTTTGCCCGTACGGTGCTCTCAACCGGCGTAGGTCAGCGGCAACCGGGTGGTGGATTTGATTTGTTCCATGGCGAAACTGGAGCTGATGTCGGTGATGCCCGAGAGCTGGATCAGCCGTTTGTACACGGCATCGTAGCCGGCGATATCGGGCACTACGATGCGCAACATGTAGTCGGTGTCGCCCGCCATCCGGTAGCACTCGACGACTTCGGGCAATGTCGCGATCAGGTCATGAAACTGCTCCAGCCATAGAGCGTTGTGCTGATTGGTGCGAATCGCGGCGAACACCGTGACGGCGACGTTCAACTGACCGGCGTCGAGCAACGCCACCCGGCCGCGAATCATGCCCTGCTCCTCCAGCTTCTGCACCCGGCGCCAGCATGCGGTGCTGCCCAGCCCGATGTTGTCGGCGATCTCGGCAATGGGCCGCGTGCAGTCGCTCTGCAAGATACTCAGAATCGCTTGATCGAATTTATCCATTGGGAGTGGGCACGGTCGTCAGTGGTGGAGGATGGCTGATCGTTCATCATAGTGCGCCAAGGCTGCTCAGTGAAATGATATTCCGAGGCAACCTGCACGGGGAGAAAAATATTCTAAAGAAAGGGCAAATCTCGGGGCAGTAATCAATTTTTTTTCGCCTGCACGCCAGTACCATTTTCTGCATTACGGACAGCGCGGATTTCAGCCCTATGACGACCTTACCTTGTTACTTCGATTACGCAGCCACTACTCCCGTCGACGATCGGGTCATCCAGGCGATGGTGGCCTGCCTCGGCCGCGAGGGCACCTTCGGCAATCCGGCCTCCAGCTCCCATGCTTACGGCAATCAGGCACGTCAGGCGGTTGAACTGGCGCGCCGTCAGGTGGCTGAACTGGTCGGCTGCACGGCGGACTCGGTGATCTGGACCTCGGGCGCCACCGAATCCAACAATCTGGCGATCAAGGGCATCGCCTCTAACGCATCCAATGGTCATCGCCGCCACCTGATCACCAGCCGCATCGAACACAAGGCCGTCATCGACACAGTGCATCAGCTCGAACTCGCCGGTTATCCGGTGACCTGGCTGGAACCGGACAGCCAGGGCCTGATCAGCCCGGACGCGGTGCGGCAGGCGTTGCGCGAAGACACCCTGCTGGTTTCACTTATGCTGGTGAACAACGAATTGGGCATCGTCACCGACATCGACAGCATCGGCCATATCGTTCGCCAGCACGGCGCGCTCTTTCACGTCGACGCTGCGCAAGGTGCGGGCAAATTGAGCATTGATCTGAATGCGCTGCCGGTGGACCTGATGTCCTTTTCCGCACACAAGATCTATGGCCCCAAAGGCATCGGCGCGCTTTACATCGGCGCTCGCGCGCAGCCGCTGCTCGAAGCGCAGATCCACGGCGGCGGCCACGAGCAAGGCTATCGCTCGGGCACGCTGGCGACTCATCAGATTGTCGGTATGGGTGCCGCTTACGCCCTGGCCAGCGCTGAAATGGATGACGAAGTCGAGCGCATCAGCGCGCTGTCTGCGCAATTGCTGGACGGCCTGCTAGGGCTGCCGGGCGTGAGCCTCAATGGCGACGCTCATGCGCGCATTCCCCACACGCTGAACATTTGCGTCGACAGCCCAGGCTTCAACGCCGCGAGTCTGGCCAGTGATCTGGCCGTTTCATCGACGTCGGCTTGCAACTCGGCCAGCAGCGCCGTTTCCCACGTGCTGCTTGCCCTCGGCCTGACAGCCGCGCAAGCGGGCAGCAGCCTGCGTCTGAGCCTGGGCCGCTACACCCAGGCCAGTGACGTAGAAAAAGCCATCGCAGTGATTGCCACGCGCCTGAGCGCACCCGCAACCACCTTCTGGTGATCGATGTAACCTCTGAGCGTTACTTTTGCTGATGTAGCGTTCAGAGGTTACTTAACGTCCATCCCACTTAACTTTCAATGCTCCAGTCAGCCGCTGGAGAGTCGCAGCACGGCGAGACCAATGGCGATGCTGGAGGTGAAGCTGACAAGCGTTCCCAGCAGCACATACTCGCTGAGCGAGCGCTGGCGGGCGTCCTTGATGTCATTGAAGCGCAAGATGCTTTTTGCAGTGAGCAGAAACCCGATCGCTTCCCACTGCTCCAGCAGCACGAACGTCAGGATCAGTGTGCGTTCCAGATAACCGATCCACGTACCGGCCTGCTTGAGCGAGTCTTCGTCCTTGCCCTTCACGAGGAACGGCGTCAGCACCGCACCGATTAGAATCGACGACGGGCGCCACACCAGAATGTAAGCCAGCAGCACCAAGAGGTTATGCGACGTGATCAGCGCCCTGGCGCCCTGCAGCGCCCAATGCCAATAGCCTTCAGCACTCAGCCAGATCAGCGTCAACGCCAGCCATTGCAGGACGAACTGCAGGGCCACGGCGAAACCGGACGCCAACCTGCCGGTCACTTCGCGGCTGACGCCCCAGATCAGCGCAAAGGCAGCGCCGGCACCCACTGCAGGCAACGGCAGACGATCGAAGGCATAGACGATCGCGGCAACCAGTACGCCCTGACACATGGCCAGGGCCAGCTTTAACACCGGCGTAAAAGCCGCGGCTCTGTGACCACGCCAGGCTGAAATCCCGTAGTCCAGCAACACAGTGCTCAGTATCAGCACAAGCAATACGATGGCCGGATCACGCATCTGCAACCTCCGACACCCATTGCCTGGCGCAACTCAAGTACCGGTCCAGCAGCCGCGCCTGACCTCGTTGTAAGGCCTTGGTGACAGCGACCCGCGACTTGCCGAGTGCGTCTGCGATGCTCTGCTGGTCGCCACCGCCCAGCAGGTGCGCCTGGTAGGCCTGAGATTCAACGACGGTCCACTTGTCGAGAATGGCGGCCACGAATTCCGTCACCAGCCCCGTGCAGCGCAGCAAGGTCGGGTCGTCGCTGAACACGCCTAACGTCAGTTTTTTCATGCCGTCCAGGCCCTGGCCAGACAGCACGAACGCCTCGCCGTACTGCTTGCCCTCACCCGAAGCGCCGATACCCACGGCGATCCGCGCGTCCCAGCGTTCACCCGCAGGGCTCAGTGCGATAAGCCCGGCACGGATGGCCAGTGCGCAGTCGAAGGCTTGAGACGGCTGATCGAGCACCACCTGAAACCCGTCGCCACGATAGGTTTCGACGCTCGAAGCATAACGTTGGGTGACGGCGTCAAGCACCCGTTTCAGGGCCTCCAGATAAGCCTGGGTGTCGGCCACGTCCTGGGAGTGCATGAGATCGCCCGTCAAAACCGCTTTGATGGTCATCAGTCATTCCGTTGCAAAGTGTCTGCCCCCACTATAGGCCAAATCGAGCCATGTAACCTTAAAAGGTTACTAAACGGTATGTAACCATTAAAGGTTACATTTCAGCGTGCGCGGCGCAACGCTTAAGTCGTCTGCCGTTGTCTGGCACAATCGCCGATTATTTCCGGCAAGACAGGCAAGACCATGGATCTGAACAGCGTGTTCCAGCGCTTGAACACCGGCAGCAAAAAATGGAGTCAGTACCCCGAGGACGTGCTGCCCATGTGGGTGGCCGACATGGATTTCCCTGTCGCCGAGCCGATCGTACAAGCGCTGAAAAACCGCCTCGAGCACCCGCTGCTGGGTTACTCCGTGGCGCAAGACAGCCTGCGCCAGACGCTGGTCGACCATCTGGCCCGGCGTTACCACTGGCAGATCCAGCCTGAGGATCTGGTCTTTCTTCCCGGCGTCGAACCGGGCGTGAACATGGCCCTCAACGCCCTGGTGCCGGCAGGCAGCGGCGTGCTGGTGCAGACGCCCAACTATTCGCCGCTGCTGCACGCACCCGCCCACTGGAAACTGCCCCGTGTCGACTTGCCGTTCCATGCCGACGCCCGTGGCGAATACCACACCGACCTCGACGCTCTGGAACAGGCACTGCCCAAAACTCGCGCGCTGCTGTTGAGCAATCCGCACAATCCGCTGGGCAAGGTGTTCGACCGCGACGAGTTACAGGCCATCGGCCAGGCCTGCGTGCGCCACGACGTGCTGATCATCTCTGACGAAATTCACGCCAACATTCTGTTCGACGGTCGCCAGCACACGCCGATGGCGGCGCTCAGCGAAGACATCGCGGCGCGCAGCGTGACGTTGATGTCGGCGAGCAAGGCCTGGAACATCGCCGGCCTGAAAACCGCCTTCGCCGTCATCCAGAACGCCGGGTTGCGCCAGCGATTCAATGCGGGCCGCCTGGGTCTGGTGGACAGCGTCAACGCGCTGGGCCTGGAGGCAACGGAAGTGGCCTACCGCGACGGCGCGCCGTGGCTGGCGGAGGTCATGGCGTACCTGCAGGGCAATCGGGATTACCTGGCCGACGCCATCAACTCCCGCTTCCCGGGCATCCGCATGCACCTGCCGCAAAGCACGTATCTGGCCTGGCTGGATTGTTCGGGCCTGGGGCTCGAACACCCGCAAAGGTTCTTCCTCGAACACGCCAGAGTCGCGCTCAGCGACGGCCTGGAGTTTGGCGACGACTGCGGACAGTTCGTGCGGCTGAATTTCGGCTGCCCGCGGCCGATGCTCGAAGAAGGTCTGGCGAGAATGGAACGCAGCCTGCGTGAGCGCCGCTGAACGAAGCCGCGGCGTCGTTCAGCGGCGTCATTGCCCTCAATAACCCAGGGACAGACCGGTATTGCGGCGTGGATCGTTGGCGCCGTAGAACCGGTTGTTACCGACCGGCTGGCCGCCCAGCGAAGGCGCGCCGACCAGAATCGCCGCCAGATGGTTGGCGTCCTGAGGGCCTGCGAACGTGTGGCCCCAGCTTTCGAGAATCTTGCGGGTGTCAGGACTCACGGCGAAGTTTTCCAGGTTGGTGGTCTCCGGCATCCACTGCTGATGGAAACGCGGCGCGTCCACCGCCTCCTGAATGTTCATGCCGTAGTCGATGACGTTGAGCATGGTCAGCAAGGTGGCCGTGATGATCCGACTGCCCCCCGGCGTGCCGACGACCATCACCGCCTTGCCGTCTTTGGTGACGATGGTCGGACTCATCGATGACAGCGGCGTCTTGCCCGGCGCAATGGCGTTCGCTTCCCCCTGAATCAAACCGTACATGTTCGGCACGCCGACCTTGGAAGTGAAGTCGTCCATTTCATCGTTGAGGATCACCCCGGTCTTGCTCGCCATCACGCCAGCGCCGAACCAGTCGTTGAGCGTGTAGGTGACCGAGACCGCGTTGCCCCACTTGTCGACGATGGAATAGTGCGTCGTGTTATTGCCTTCATGGGGCGCGACGCCCGGTTTGATCGCCTGCGAAACGCCGGCCTTCTGCGGCTCGATGGCGGCACGCAGCTTCGCCGCATAATCGCGGTCGAGCAGATGACTGATCGGGTTCTTCACGAAGTCCGGGTCACCCAGATAGCTGTTGCGGTCCACGTAGGCATGCCGCATCGCTTCGATCTGATAATGCAGGCCCTGGGCCGAGTGATAGCCCAGCTCCTGCATCGGATAGCCTTCGAGGATGTTCATGATCTCGCAGATCACCACGCCGCCTGAACTGGGTGGCGGCGCCGAGACAACGTGGTAGCCGCGGTAGTCGCACTCGATGGGCGCCAGCTCCCGGGTTTTATATTTATCCAGGTCGGCCTGAGTGATGATGCCCTTGCCCGCCTGGCTCGAATCGACGATGGCTTTCGCGACCCAGCCCTTGTAGAAACCATCGGTGCCCTTGAGGGAAATTTCCTTGAGGGTTTTCGCCAGGTCTTTCTGCACCAGCCTGGCGCCGACCTGCAGCGGTTGGCCCTTGCTCAGAAAGATAGGGCTCAGGTCTTTGTCGGCCTTGAACTGGTCGGTGGCCGTGTTCAGCAGATCGACGTCGCCCTGCTCCAGCGCAAAGCCGTTTTCCGCCAGCTTGATGGCCGGTGCGATGATCTCGGCGCGCTTTTTCGTGCCGTATTTGTTCAGCGCCATCTCCATGCCGGAGACCGTACCCGGTACGCCCACCGCCAGATGGCCCTTGGCGCTGAGGTCGGGAACGACATTGCCGTCCTTGTCCAGATACATGTTGGCGGTGGCGGCCAGCGGCGCCTTTTCGCGGAAGTCGAGGAAGGTCTTGCGCCCGTCCGCCAGCTGAATGGTCATGAAACCACCGCCGCCCAGGTTGCCGGCTGCGGGGTAGACCACGGCCAGGGCATAGCCGACGGCGACGGCTGCGTCCACCGCGTTGCCCCCGGATTTGAGGACGTCGACACCGACGTGGGTGGCCAGGTGTTGCGCCGTCACGACCATGCCGTTTTCGGCAGCGGCAGGCGCAACGGAGGCCGCGTAGGAACAGGAAACGCCAAAGGTAAAGGCCGTCGCAATCAGCGATCGGGCGAAGGGTTCGAACTTCATGAACAGACTCTCTTGTTGTTGTGATAAAGCCGTGTGAAACGGATGTCATGGCGGCGTCAGTGGCGGCTTGCCACGGCGTTGCCCGGCATCTCTGCGTGCATGGAAGCGCTTAAAACACGGCTGCGAATTTTGATTGCCACTGCATCAAAGTAGCGCCTGTCGCAGAACTTACTAGTCACAACCTGGAGAATTTCACGAAAGCAGCCACGACACGCCGCGGCTCGCGGCCTCGAACGCGTGCATGCAGGATCGCCGCCAGGGAGGCCGACGCACAAAGCGTCGCCCTCCTCATTCAGCGGCGTGGCTGCGTCAAACGTTGCTTCAGAACCAGCGATCGTTGCGCTTACGACCCCGGGTCAGCGCCGGAAGGATCAGGCCCAGCAAGAGACCGGCCCCGGCAATGCTGCCGCCGTAGACCATGTAACGCATCAGGACCTGATTGTTCTCATCGCCGAGCTTGGCCTGGGTCGAGCGCAGTTCGGATTGCGCATCGGTGAGCTGCGCATTGAGGTCCTTGCTGCGGGCCTCCAGCTCATCGACCAGTTTTTTCCGCGAATCGAGGGTTTCCTGCATGCCCTGGACCTTGGTTTTCCAGTCGTCATCGATGGTTTTCAGCTGCGCACTCAGGTCAGCGACCTGTTGCGTCAGCTGCGGCAGACGCTCGGCCTGGCCGGGGACTTCCTGCAGATCCGCCGACGGAATCCATACGCTGTCGCCTGAGCCACCGCGCACCTGGCTGTAATCGCCCTGGGTATTGAGCAGCTCGACTTTCTGTCCGGACTTCAGCGTACCGACGATGCGATAGCCGTCGGTGGGACCGCTGCGTACGTAGGTGCTCAGGGTGTCGCTGACCCAGCGATCCTTGCTGGCGGTTTCGGCGTGCGCCTGGGAGGCGAGCGTCAGGGCGAACAAGGTTCCCGTCAGGCCGGCGCTGAGCAAACGGCGTCGAGCGCCCGGCAAGGAAGATGGCAACGGGAAAGTAGCGGAAACTGGACGAAATAGAGACATGGGAGATCTTCGACAAATAAAAAAAGAACGGCCGGATGGTCGGGCCGCGTGCAATGGACAAACGCCTGGCGTGCAGCGAAGGCAATGCGCTGCAACAGCGAAAGAAGGCAACCGGGCGTGCACGCACCTGCAGAACCGTCGGCGTCTCAAGACCCGACGAGCAGCGCGCGCAGTGGTCAACAGACCGTACAAATGGTTTCAGGTTCACTGCAGCGGGGTGACGTTCGTCCGGAGAACGGCCGCAAAGCGAGGGGATCGCCTGGGTCACCTGCAGCATCAGCGCCCGGAATGTCCCGCAGCAGCGGCGGTGTCATGGGGCGCATGAATGGCGGAAGGCAGCGGGAGTCGAACCTGCCCGGGAACGGCTGCCGTCCCCAACCGGGTTTGAAGCCCGGCCGCGCCACCGGGCGCGATTGCCTTCCATGATCGATCAGAACGCATCGTCCTGCGCAGCACTGGACTGCGCCAGCGCGTTGTCCGGCCGAATCCGGCGCTGGTCGCCGATTCGCCGGGTGAAGCCGATGCGATCGAAAAACTCGAGAATCTGGATACTGCGCTTGCGGCCAATACCCAGGCTGTCCCTGAACGCTGCGGCCTGAATCACCGGTTCACGCTCCGACTGCCGCAACAGCATAGCGGCCATTGTTTCAATTGTGGACTGGCAATAGAAAAGATCGCGCACCACCTGATGCGCCTGACCGATCCGCCCCAGTTTGCGCAGCAACAGGCGCACCTGCGCCTCGCCCTGCCCGGTCGCCTGCGCCAGATCGCGCACCCACGGCGGGTCGAAACCGCCCTGCTCCATCATCGGCAGGATCTGCTGCCAGAGCGCGGCGTCCTCGTCGTTGAGCTGCACGCGATGATCCGGCAAATGCAGCCATGGCCCGCTGCTGGCGACGCTGCCGCTGGCGAGCGCCTCGTCCAGCAGTGCGATGAAAGCGGGACGCTCCAGCGGCAGCGCACTGAAACGTCGAAGGCGGTCGCGGTCCGGGCCCAACTGGTCGGGCTCGGCCTGGTGAAACCTGTCCAGATGCTCCAGCAGCAGGCCGTGCAACGCCTGCCAGCGCATGTCGCTGAACAGCAACTGACCCTGCCGGGTGGTGATGACCCGAATACCGGCCGGCAATTGCCAGGTCGATCGCAGTCGGTTGAACTGGCGCTCGAGCTCCTGCGGATCAAGGCCGGTCTGGCTGCTGGCCATCCATTCGGTCAGCGCCTGCTCCAGGCCGTCGGCGCGGGCAAGGATTTGCAGCTGGCCCAGCCGTTCTGCGCTGCGCCGCTGACGGGATGGCGCAAACGGATCAAGAACCCGGCCGCCGCCCAGCGTGCGCTGCGCGCTCTGGTCGCGCAGCACTAGTCGATCGCCGTGCACCGCATGAACAGGCGCATTGAGCAGCAATTGCGCGAGCATCCGCTGTCCCGGCGCCACGCTGCTGCCTTCGAGCAGCGCCACGCGTGCGGTGACATCCTGTGTGCCGAGGTGCACGTGCACCGGGCTGAAATGCTCGAAGGCGCGGGTCTCGCTGCTCAGCAGGTGCAACGTGATGTCGATGCGTTGCGTCGGTGCGAACAGCCATTCGGGCAACAGCCAGTCGCCTCGGTGGATCTGCTCCAGCGATAACTTTTCGGCGCTCAGATTGAGCGCCACACGTTGACCGGCGCGGGCGTGGGCGGCGGCCTGATTCTGCGCATGCAGGCCGCGCACGCGGACGCTCTTGCCTTGCTGACCGAGCAGCAAGGTGTCGCCCACCGCCACGTGCCCGGCAAGCGCCGTTCCGGTGACGACGATGCCCGCGCCGGCAACGCTGAACGCCCGGTCGACATCGAGACGAAAGCCGCCACGGTCGCTGCGTTCAAGCACCTTGTCGGCCGCGTCGAGCAGGATTGCGCGCAACGCATCGACACCCTCGCCGGTGAGACTCGACACACGATACTGCGCAGCCTGTGCGTACGGGCCGGAGGCGAGCAACTCATCGATCTGCGCGCTCACTTGCTCGATGCGGGAGGCGTCGACCCTGTCACATTTACTGATGACCACAAGCAAACCGGGGATGCCGAGCAGTTCGACGATCGCCAGATGCTCGCGGGTTTGCGGCATGACGCCGTCGTCAGCGGCCACCACGAGCAGCACAAGGTCGATGCCCTGCGCCCCGGCCAGCATGTTGTGGATGAAACGTTCGTGCCCGGGGACATCGATGAATCCGGTCAGGCCGGCTCCCGGCGCAAGCTCGGCGTACAGATAGCCCAGATCGATGGTGATGCCACGCTCGCGTTCCTCGCGCCGTCGATCACCCGCCTGACCGGTGAGCGCTTCGAGCAACGCGGTTTTGCCGTGATCGATATGCCCGGCGGTGCCGACAATCATGTTGCCGGTTCCTCCCAGCGCAGCTGCGGCAACTGGGCGATCCAGGCGGCTTCATCATCCAGCTGGCGCAGGTCCAGCCACAGCGCATCGTCATCGATGCGACCCAGCACCGGAATCGGCAGACCGCGCAGTGCCGCCTCGAGTGCATGCAGGCGACGGCCTCGTTGCTTTTTCGAGACGATCGGTCGTAAACACAACGATGCGCTCGGCAGGCGCGCCACCGGCTGGCTGCCGCTGCCGATCATCCCCAGGCTAGGCTGCACCAGCACGCCCCAACTCTCGCCCAGAGCCCGCGCAAGCAATGGCCGCAGGCGCTCGGCCTGCGCGAGGATTTCGCCCTGTGGCCGGGTCAGCAGCCGCAGGCTCGGCAGGCGCGCCGCCAGGCGATCCGGGTCGCGGTACAGACTGAGCACAGCTTCCAGCGCGGCAAGGGTGAGTTTGTCGACGCGCAGCGCACGTTTGAGCGGGTTCTTCTTGATTCGGGCGATCAGCGCCTTGTCTCCGACAATCAGACCGGCTTGCGGGCCGCCAAGCAATTTGTCGCCGCTGAAGGTGACGATGTCCGCGCCTTCGGCCAGCGTCTGCCGGACCGTGGGCTCGGGTGGAAGGCCCCAGCGCGTCAGGTCGAGCAGACTGCCGCTGCCCAGGTCCTCGAGCAGCGGCAAGGCGTGGCGATGGGCGATTTGCGCCAGCTCGCCGGTCGGCACGCTGGCGGTGAAGCCCTGAATGCTGTAATTGCTGGTGTGTACGCGCATCAGCAGCCCGGTGCGCGGGTTGATCGCCGCTTCATAGTCTTTGGCGTGAGTGCGGTTGGTGGTGCCGATCTCGTGCAGTCTGACGCCAGCCCGCGCCATGATGTCGGGAATGCGGAACGCTCCGCCGATCTCGATCAGTTCGCCCCGGGAAATGATGCCTTCTTTGCGCGCGCCCAGACTGTTCAATGCCAGCAGCACCGCCGCGGCATTGTTGTTGACCACCGTGACGGCCTCGGCACCGGTGAGTTCGCGGATCAGGCCTTCGATGAGGTCGTCCCGATCGCCGCGCTTGCCGGTGTCCAGGTCGAATTCGAGGTTGAGCGGATAACGCGCAGCGGTCTGCATGGCCTCGATGGCTTCCTCCGGCAGCAGCGCACGCCCCAGATTGGTGTGCAGCACGGTGCCGGTGAGGTTGAAGACGCGACGCACGTTGCTGCGGTGCTGCATCACCAGCCGTTCCGAGGCCCGGCCTATCAGCACGTCGGCGCTGGTTTCCACCGCGTCGACCTGACCCAGACGCGCAGATTCACGCACGTCGTCGAGTAACTGGCGCAGCGTCGCCAGCACCGCATCGCGGCCGTAGCGGTCGATCAGAGGGTGGCACGCGGGATGACGCAAAAGGCTGTCGACGGAAGGAAGACGCGGCGGGAGCGAAGCGAGGTGTTCAGCCATTCAGTGACTCCGTAACAGGCCGTTGCTGCCGATGCCAGGCCAGAAGCCGTGAGCGCGAACGATGGAGTGTAGACGCGGTTTTCACGCTTCCCCAGGCGCCAGCATCAAGTTGGGCGCGATACGCTGGACGCCGTCCAGGTCCAGGCGCATGTCCAGCATCAGGCTCGACAAGTCTGCCGACAGCGCCTCGGCCTGCGCATCGTTCTCCAGATAAATATGCTTGAGGTAGCTGTTGCAGCCAGGGCACACCTCCGCGCGCAACGGAGCTTTGTCGGCGGCCACGCGATCATCGTCCAGGCTTACGTATTTCAGGCCCTTGCTCTGTTCGCAGTACACGCATTTGACCCGCACGACATGCCATTCGCAGGCGCACAGCGAGCACACCAGATAGCGCAGCCCGGTGTACTTGCCGCGATGGCGAATGACACCGGCCATGGCGGGCGAACCACATGCCGGGCATTGGTTCAGGCTGTCGCAGGGCTTCAGGTTGTCGGTGGGCAGCGTCAGCAGCCATTGGCTCCAGGCCGCCTGCAGGGCCGCGCCGAGGAACGGCACCAGCGCTGCGGGAAGTCCTGCGTACTGGCCGCCGAGCAGCGAAATCGCCCAGACCTTGAGCTGGCCTTCATCGGCGTCGCGCAACCGGTCCAGCGCCTGGCCGACCTGGTCATTCGCAGGCTGGAAGCGCTGCAGCAGCGCCTGTAGATACACCTGCCAATGCACCTCGCGCACCAGACTGTCGGCGGCCAGCGGCGGCAGGCCGTGCTGTCGGCACAGGTCAAGGCGCTGATTGTCGGGTGTCCAGTGTTGCGGGGGCTGATCCAGCAGGCTCTGCTGCACCCGACACAGACTGGCGATCAGGCGCAGGTAATCGGCCATCGGGTTGCCGGCCGCAAGCGACTCCAGGCGCTCGGCACGCAAGGCGAACAGGTTGTCAGGCGGCAAGTGCAGGAACGGCAGGACGAAGCTGCCGCCCTGCGCCTGGATTTCCTCGGGTTCGAGAATCTGACTCAAGACTTCATCCTTTTCGGCGGGTAGGTGGAGCGGCCTGCGTCGGTGGCGATTGCTTGTCGACGACCTGGCGATACCACAACTCGTGGTGCTTCCTGGCCCATCGGCGACTGACCCAGCCATGCAACATCGCGCCGACCGAGCCCTTGATCCAGATACCCGCGTAAATATGCACGATGATGCTGACGATCAGTATGAAACCGGCCAAGGCGTGGATCAGCGCACCCAAGCGAATCACGGTGATGTCGAAATACTCGCTGAACCAGGCGCGCCAGATCACGATGCCACTGAGCAACAGCGCCAGCATGCACAGCAACAACGTCCAGAACAACAGCTTCTGTCCGGGGTTGTACTTGCCCACCGGCGGCACGCCCTCCTCCTCGTTCTGCATCACCCGACCGATGCGCTTGAGCCACAGACGATCATTGGCGATGAACAGGTTGGCACGCCAGAAGCGAATCACCAGGCCGAAGAAAAACACGAACATCGCCACACCCATGAACGGGTGCAGGATGCGCGTCCACGGGCCGCCGCCGAACAGATGGGTGAGCCAGAACATCGCCGGATGAAACAGCGCAAGGCCGGACAGCCCGGCCATGAAGAACAGAATCGCCACCAGCCAGTGGTTGGTCCGCTCGTTGGCGTTGTAACGCAGAAGGGTCTTTCCGGGTTCACGGTTGTCGCTCATGGCCGTTGCTCCCCTTCAGGTCCCGGGCGTTTCGGATCGTAGACGTGCACCGCCGGATCGACCTCGTGCACGCTGGCGTCACCTGTGGGGTCGGCAGGATGGGCGTCCTCCTCGTGCTCTTCGCGTTGCGGCCCGATCCTCACGTAGTGGAAGAACCCGGCCAGCACGGCCAGGCACATCGCCAGCAGACCCAAGGGTTTGGTCACGCCTTTCCAGAGCCCGACCAGTGGACTGATCTCCGGGTTCTGCGGCAGTCCCGCGTACAGCTTGGGGTTGTCGGCGTGGTGCAGCACGTACATCACATGGGTGCCGCCCACGCCCGCAGGATCGTACAGGCCGGCATTCTCGAAACCGCGGGATTTCAGGTCGACCACGCGTTCGGCGGCGTGCACTTTCATGTCCTCCTTGGTGCCGAAGACGATTGCGCCGGTCGGGCAGGTCTTCACGCACGCAGGCTCTAGCCCTACCGACACCCGGTCCGAACACAGCGTGCATTTGTACGCTTTGTGGTCTTTCTGGGAGATGCGCGGGATGTCGAACGGGCAACCGGTGATGCAATAGCCACAGCCGATGCAGTGGTCCTGGTTGAAATCGACGATGCCGTTGGCGTGCTTGATGATGGCGCCGGGGCTCGGGCACGCCTTGAGGCAGCCGGGATCGGCGCAGTGCATGCAGCCGTCCTTGCGGATCAGCCACTCCAGGTCGTTGTCGGCGGTCTCATGCTCGGTGAAGCGCATCAGGGTCCAGGTCTGCGCGCTCAGGTCCTGCGGGTTGTCGTACGTGCCGTGGTTGTGACCAACCTCGTCGCGCAGCTCGTTCCACTCCGAACACGCGACCTGGCAGGCCTTGCAGCCAATGCATTTGGTGGTGTCGATCAGCTTGGCGACTTCGTCCAGCTGGCGGATCGAAGACGGCACCGTGGTGGTGGCTGAACGGGCAATGATGTCTTGAATGGCCATTCAGATTTTCTCCACGTTGACCAGGAACGACTTGGATTCCGGGGTCTGCGAATTGCCGTCACCCAGGAACGGCACCAGCGTGTTGGCCAGATAGCCATTGCGCGTCGTACCGGTGAAGCCCCAGTGAATCGGAATGCCGACCTGATGCACCACCTGGTTGTTGACCTGCAGCGGACGAATCCGCTTGGTCACCACCGCCACCGCCTCGATGAACCCGCGCTTGCAGCTGACCCGGACCCGATCGCCCGCGACAATGCCTTTTTCTTTGGCCAACGCCTCACCGATCTCGACGAACTGCTCCGGTTGGGCAATCGCGTTGAGCCGGCAATGTTTACTCCAATAATGGAAGTGCTCGGTGAGCCGGTAGCTGGTGCCTGCGTACGGGAAGTCCTTGGCGACGCCCAGCGAATCCCACACCGAATCGAAGATGCGCCCGGCCGGATTGCTGGTCGCCTTCTTGTTGTTCGGGTGCAGCGGGTTGATCCCGATGGGGGTCTCGAACGGCTCGTAGTGTTCAGGGAATGGCCCTTCGTTCATCTTGTCGACGGCGAAGAACCGCGCCACGCCTTCGGGGTTCATGATGAACGGGTTCATCCCCGCTTCCGGCGCCGAGGTCACGGCGAAGTCCGGCACGTCGGTACCGGTCCAGACCCTGCCGTTCCACCAGATGACGCGTTTCTTCGGGTCCCACGGCTTGCCCTGCGGATCGGCTGAGGCGCGGTTGTAGAGAATGCGCCGATTGCTCGGCCACGCCCATGCCCAGCCCTGATGCTGATGCATGGCATACGGGTCACTGTTGTCGCGGCGGGCCATCTGATTGCCAGCCTCGGTCCAGCTGCCGCAGAAAATCCAGCACCCGGACGCCGTGCTGCCGTCGTCCTTGAGCTGCGCGAAGCCGGCCAGTTGCGTGCCGCCCTTGACCGCTGCCCCCAATGGATCGATGTAATCCAGGGTGGCGGCGCCGTTGATCTCCTTGGCGATTTCCTCCGGCGACGGCTCTTCGGCGACTTTGTAGGGCCAACTGAGTTTGAGCAACGGCTCTGCGTAGGCGCCGCCCTCTTGCTCGTAGCGCTTGCGCAGGCGAATGAACAGCTCGCTCATGATGCGGATGTCGGTGATCGCCTCGCCAGGTCCTTCGGCCCCTTTGAAGTGCCATTGCAACCAGCGACTGCTGTTGACCAGCGAGCCGTCCTCCTCGGCAAAGCAGGTCGTGGGCAGGCGAATGACTTCCGTCTGGATGTCTTCGGTCACTACGTCGTTATACGGGCCTACCTTCTGCCAGAACTCGGATGTCTCGGTGGCGAGCGGGTCCATGATCACCAGCCACTTCAACCGCGCCAGCGCTTTCATCACCCGGTTTTTGTCCGGCAGCGCCGCAATCGGGTTGAAGCCCTGACATATGTAGCCGTTGACATGGCCGTGGCCCATCATGTCGAACATCTTGAGGATGTCGTAGCTGGCGGCATCCAGCTTGGGCAGGTAGTCGTAGCACCATTTGTTTTCCGCGGTGGCGTTGGCGCCGTACCAGGACTTCATCAGGCTGACGTGGAACTTGCTGTAGTTCTGCCAGTAGGACAACTGCCCCGGCCGCAGCGGTTTCTGCGTGCGTTTGGCGATGAACGCGTCGTAGTCCTGCTCGCCATCCTGAGCCAGGGTCAGATAGCCCGGTAGCGAGTTGGACAACAGGCCCAGGTCGGTCAGCCCCTGAATGTTGGAGTGACCGCGCAACGCATTGACGCCGCCACCGGCCATGCCGACGTTACCCAGCAGCAATTGCACCATCGCGGCGCTGCGGATGATCTGCGCGCCGATGGAGTGCTGGGTCCAGCCCAGTGCGTAGAGGATCGTCATGGTCTTGCCCGGCACCGAGCACGTGGCGATCTCTTCCCAGATCTTCATCATCCTGTCCTGCGGCATACCGCAGGTGAGGCTGGCGATTTCCGGGGTGTAACGGCTGTAATGCTGTTTCATCAACTGGTAGACGCAGCGCGGATCCTGCAGCGTCGGATCGACCTTGGCGAAACCGTCCTCGCCCAGCTCGTAGCCCCAGCCGGATTTATCGCTGTACACCCGTTTTTCGGCGTCATAGCCGCTGAAAATTCCGTCTTCGAAGCCATAGCCAGCTTTGACGATGAACGACACGTCAGTGTAATTGCGCACGTATTCGTGCTGGATCTTGTCCTGCGTCAGCAAGTAGTTGATCAGCCCGCCCATGAAGGCGATGTCGCTGCCGGTGCGGATCGGTGCGTAATAGTCGGCCACGGACGCGGTTCGCGTGAAGCGTGGATCGACCACGATCAGTCGCGCCTGGTTGTGCGCCTTGGCTTCGGTCACCCATTTGAAACCGCAAGGGTGCGCTTCTGCTGCGTTGCCACCCATCACCAGGATCAGATTCGCGTTGGCGATATCGGTCCAGGTATTGGTCATGGCACCACGGCCGTACGTCGGGGCAAGACTTGCCACCGTCGGGCCGTGTCAGACACGCGCCTGGTTATCGAACCCCAGCATGCCGGTTGCACGAACGACCTTGTGGGTCAGATAACCCGCCTCATTGGACGCCGCCGAGGCCGCAAGAAACCCGGTGGTGAGCCAGCGGTTGACGGTTTCGCCCTTGGCGTTCTTCTCGATGAAGTTGGCATCGCGGTCAGCCTTCATCAGGTCAGCGACACGATCGAGCGCCTCGTCCCAGGAAATCCGGGTCCACTCGTTGCTGCCCGGTTTGCGGATCTGCGGGTACTTGAGGCGGCCGGGACTGTGAATGAAGTCCAGCAGGCCGGCGCCTTTGGGGCACAAGGTGCCGCGATTGACCGGATGGTCGGCGTCACCTTCGATATGAATGATGTTCTGCGCGACGTTTTTTGCCGCGTCCCCCTGGCTGTACATGATCAAGCCACAACCCACCGAGCAATACGGGCAGGTGTTGCGGGTTTCATGGGTGTGAGCGAGTTTGAAATGGCGTATCTGCTCGGCGAAAGCAGGCGTCGGGGCCATGCCCAACGCTGCCAGGCTCGAGCCTCCAAGACCGACAGCGGCGACCTTGAAAAACTGCCGACGGTTGAGATCCATCGTGCACTCCTGATCAGGTAATTCCCGGTACGTTGCCGGAAGTCGATTCATCACGGCGTCAGCGGTTTCCCGTCGACTCCAGAAACTCTAGACCAGATTGCCAGTGCCGCCATGAAATCGTGCGGCAGTGCTCGGAGTAAGGCATTGGATGACCCGTCAGGCCAGATAACGGCGGTAGAAGTCCTCCGCGGCAAGGTTTTTGTCCTTGGCCTCGAACATGATGTCAAAGCGGTCGAGAAAACTCAGGGCGTAGGTGTTGGTCCACGCGTTCCACATCCGCGCGCTGTGTCCGTAAAGATCGCGCTTGCCGACCTTTTCGAGCAACGCATCCATTTCAAGCTTCTGGTCGGCGCTGAACCCGGCCTGTTGCAGGGATTCCGGCGGCTGGGAGTAATGCATGACCGGCCGCACGCCGCGCCAGCTGTCGATGATCCGCTGAACCCGTGGATCGTCGGTGGCGATGTAGCGGTTTTCATTGATCCAGCAGTGATGAATATCGAGCACCACGGGCGCCAGGTCGGCCAGTTCCAGGCAAGCGTCGACGCCATAGACCTTTTCCTCGTTCTCGAAGGTGATGCAGTTGCGCGCCACCTCGGAGAGACGTGGCCAGACGGCGCGAACGCCCTCGCTGCCCAGTCGCCCGGCGATGTGCACATTGCATTTGAAGTCCTGAAACCGTACGCCGTAGCCCATCATGCGGATCATGTCGGCGTGGTACTCGAACTCGGCGATGCTGTTTTCCACGACATCCGGGCGGTCCGAGCCCAGCACGCAAAACTGTCCGGGATGAAACGACAGCCGGATGTCCGATTCCCGCGCCAGCGCACCGATGGCAGCGAAGCGTGTGCGCAGGTTGTCCATGACCGCTGGCTGACGGTAGAACTCGACCACGCGAGGATGACTGTAGAACGGCAACAGATCGCTGCTCAGCCTCAACATTCGCAGCGTCGCTGGCAATTGGGCCACATGCGCCAGCAGACGCAGTTGCGCGTCCAGATTGTGCTCGACGATTTCCAGCAGCTTCTCCCAGGCAATCTCGCGGGTCACGCTGTCCATCCAGCGCAGTGTGGTGGTGCGAGGATTCAGGCCGCCTTCCAGCGCTTTGAGTTCTTTGGCCGACAGTGCCTGCCCCGGCACGTTGCGCCCGGCGTGACGAAACTGGCAGGCAAAACCGATTCGGGGCCCCGACATGAACGCTTCCCTTTTTCTGACCGTCATCACAGGCAGACCCTCGCCACGCGTGCTTAGTTGCGGCTTTTTTCGGCCAGGTGGGGACCATGACGGACATCGGGGTGTTCATTTCTGCCAAACCGCCCCCGGTCGCGTTGTGCTTGAAAACTGCTGCGTATACTGCGGTTGCAATGATGAAAAGGCTGCAAACCGCAGGGGGCACGATGCTGGAAGAACGACACGCTCAGATCCACACCGATACGCCGTCCGCCAGCGATTCGACCCTCAAACGCCTGCTTGAGCGGGCATGGTCCGCTGATGTGGCGGCGCCAGAGCGCAATGATCGGGTGTATCGACTCGCGATCGATCCGCACACCGGCCAGCAGGCTGTAATCACCAGCGTCCCGACGATGCCTCCGGTCCCCTGCCAGCGGCTGGCGATGCTGGAATTGTCGACGCCGAAGATGGACGTCGGCGATTCCCTCATCGACACCTATCCGCGCGCCGTCGAAAAGATCCGCCTCGAGCCCGCTGGTGCCGCGACGGTCGCCAGCGCGACCGCCCAGGCGGACCTCGCCCGCTCGCTGCACGACAAGATGATGGCCGAGCTGAGCGCCTCGATTGCCCACGAAATCTGTCAGCCGCTGATGGGCATTGTCGCCAACGCCGCCGCAAGTCTGCGCTGGTTGCAGCGTGACACGCCCAATGTCGAGGAAGCGGTCGCCGGCCTCAAGGACATCCGCGCCGGCTGTGAGCGCGTGGCCAGCATCGTCAAATCCCTGGGCGCGCTGGCCCGCCAGGCGCCTTTGCACCAGCAACTGTTCAAGGTCGATGACGCCATCGGTGAGGCGACCGCCATCGCGACGCCAGCCTTGGCCAGGCATCAGGTCCGGCTGGAGCTGTCACTGGCGGCGACGCGCTTTGTCTTCGCCGACCCGGTGCAGCTTCAGCAGCTGTTGCTCAATCTGATCACCAACGCGCTGGAGGCCATGGCCGAATCCCTTGTCGATGGCCGACTGCTGCGGATTTCATCCTGTGACGTGGCCGACGGCATCGAGGTTTGCGTCGATGACAATGGCCCCGGCATCCCTGGCGATCAGCACGAACGGATTTTCACAGCGTTTCACACGACCAAGCCGGGCGGTCTGGGGATCGGTCTGGCAGTCTGCCGGTCAGTGATCGATGCCCATAGAGGCAGCCTGTTCGTGGAAACATCGGAAATGGCCGGCGCTCGGCTGCGTTTTCGTCTGCCTGCATGCTGTGATGGCCGCCCGCAGCCGGCGCTGTAGCGACCGCCGACCCGGAACCTGCATCCGTCGCGCCCTTCATGGCTCAGCCCTTTCACAAACATTCACACGATCATGCGTGCAATCCCCTAGAATGCCGTCTGTATTCAGGCAATGGCCCGACGCTGCGCTGGCAGCTCCGGGTGAAGGAAAGGCGATTGACGCATGCGGGAATCTGCGCACAAAACCGTGGTAATGGTCCTGTTCAATGACATGTTGATGCTCGATGTCACAGGGCCGATGGATGTTTTCTCGATTTCCAATCGCTTGCTCCCCGAGGGCCAACACTACCGGCTGCTGACCGTGGCCGAGCATCAGACCCTAGTGCGCAGTTCGTGCGGGCTGAAAGTCCAGGCCGATATGACGCTCAAGGATCTGCCTGCGGGCACTGACCTGCTGCTGGTGCCCGGCGGACCTGGCGCGTACGGCGTTGGCCATCCGGGCCTGACGGCGTGGTTGCCGACGGCGGTCAAGGGCGCGCGGCGTTTCGGCGCGATCTGTACCGGCGCATTTCTGCTGGGCGATGCCGGATTGCTGGACGGCTACCGCTGCACCACGCACTGGAACTATGTCGAGCGCCTGGCGCAGCGCAATCCCGGTTCGCGGGTCGAGACCGAGCAGATTTATGTCATTGATCGCAACCTGATCACCTCAGGCGGCATCACTGCCGGCATCGACATGGCGCTGGCGGTGGTCGCGGAAGATCACGGCAAGGACATCGCGCTGGAAGTGGCCAAGGTCTTGCTGGTGGTGATGAAGCGTCAGGGCGGGCAGACGCCTTACGGGCCGTTGCTGGCCGCCGTGCCTCGCGATGACACCGCCATCGCCAGGGTGCAGGCCTACGTCGTCGACCACATCGAGGAGCCGTTCACGGTCCAGCGCATGGCGGAACTGGCGGCGATGAGCGCGCGCAACTTCGCCAGGGCCTTTCAGCGCGAAGTCAGCCTGACGCCGATGCAATACGTGCTCAACGCGCGCATCGATCATTCGCGAAAACTGCTGGAAGGCAGCGATCTGCCGCTCAAGGTCGTGGCCTGTCGGTGCGGGTTCGGCAGTGCCCGGCACATGCGCAAGGCGTTCAGCGAACGCATTGGCCTGACACCCAATCAGTACCGGCAACAGTTCGGCGGCGACTGATTCGGCGGCGCGAGGTCTGCGCGGGTGCACTTGCACGCGTCGCCGGGGCGCGAGCACACTGATCGGCATTCACCGTAAAGATCATCGACGAGAAGGATTGAACATGACCACGCACACTGAAACCGCCCTGCTCGCCGGCGGCTGCTTCTGGGGCATGCAGGATTTGCTGCGCCGCTACCCGGGCGTCCTCTCCACCCGAGTCGGCTACTCCGGCGGCGACGTCCCGAACGCTACCTACCGAAATCACGGCACCCACGCCGAAGCCATCGAAATCGTCTTCGACCCGGCCCTCATCAGCTATCGGAAAATTCTGGAGTTCTTCTTCCAGATCCATGACCCGTCGACCGCCAACCGTCAGGGCAACGACATCGGCCTGAGCTATCGCTCGGCCATTTTCTACCTCAACGACGAGCAGAAAGCCGTCGCCGAAGACACCGTGGCCGATGTTGACGCCTCGGGGCTGTGGCCGGGCAAAGTCGTCACGGAAATCGCCCCCGCCGGGCCGTTCTGGGAAGCAGAGCCCGAACATCAGGACTACCTGGAGCGCATCCCCAACGGCTACACCTGTCACTTCGTTCGCCGCGACTGGGTGCTACCGTCCCGGAAGTGATTTCAACGTCTGGCGTTGAGGGCTGACTCCTGAGTCGGTCTTCAAACCCGATTGAACCAGCGCCTGTCACTGAAAAAAAGCCGAACTCCCGCCGGGCACTCACCTCCAACGTGAGTAGCCCAACGAGGACAAGGCAATGAGCAACGATCGAACCATCAGCCCCGACACCCGCAGACCGCAGCCCGATGCCCCGCCCGTCGACAGTTCCGGCAAGCCGGTGAATGTCGTCGAGCGGGACCTCGCCGACCGCGACGATGACACCCGCGCCGTCGATGAAGTCATCACGCCCAGCTCCACCCGCACCAAGGAGCAGGACGTCGAAGAACTCAACAAGAAAACCGCGGAGATCGAGCGTAAAGTCGCGGACGGCAACTGATCTGGCGCGCGTACGTCAGATCCCACGTTAACGCCTGCCGGACCTGTTTTCCGGGGCCGGCATTGGCCGGGAAGGCGACTGCAAGACGCAGCAAGAGCATCGAATGTAACGCTCCTTTCCCGGCTGAAGCCGGTCCTACCGGTTTGCATACATATTCCCTCCTTGATCCAGCCAGACACGCTGTAGGACCGGCTTTAGCCGGGAATGCGGCTGCAAGACGCGGCAAAAGCGTCGAATGTGTCGCCCTATTCCCGGCTGAACCGACCCAGCATAGTCCTGCCTTAGGCTTAAATTGCCGTCACGCTCAGCGTTGGCTGGTGGTGACGCCCGGGCCCTGCCAGCCGCCGCCCATTGCCCGGTACAGCGTCACGGCAGCACGCGAAGAGTCCGCTTCTGTGCTGTTCAGGCTGTCACTGGCGGTGAGCAACTCCCGGTTGGCATCGAGCACGTCGGTCAGGGGGATCGCCCCCGACTTGTAGGCGGTCTCGGACAGGTCCCTGGCCCGCGTCAGCGCGCTGACCTCGCCGGCCAGTTCCTCTCGGCGCTGTTCGGTCTGGGACAACGACACCAAAGCGTTCTCGACATCCTCGCAGGCCCTCAACACTGACTGGCGATACTGCGCAAGCGCCTCGGCGTTGGCACCCTTGGCCTGGGCAACCTCGGCGTCGATCTTGCCGAAGTCGAACAACCGCCAACGCACCAGTCCGCCGATCGAGGGCTGAAATGCACGCTCGGTGAACATGTGCCGACCGGTGATGCTTTCGTAGCCCAACGCGCCTGACAGCGACACTTTCGGGTAGTAGTCGGCAATGGCTTCGCCGATCCGCTCATTGGACGCCGCCAGTCGGCGCTCGGCGGCGATGATGTCCGGGCGTCGGCGCAACACGTCAGCCGGTGCGAGGCTGTCCTTGATCGCTGGCAGTGACGGGATCTGCGAGGCCGTGGCCAGTTCCGTCGCCGAACGGCCCGGCTGTTTGCCCATCAGCACGTCGAGGCGATTGAATTGCGCCTCCAGCGCGATGCGCAGCAACGGCACGGTCGCCCGCGCCTGCTTCAACAGCGCCTGGGCCTGAGCCACTTCGCGCTCATCGACATCGCCCAGGCGCCGCCGGACCTGCACCAGATCGAGCAAATGCGCGTCGGTGCTGATCTGGTCGGCGGCCACCGCCAACCTCGCCTGGTACCCGCGGATCTGCACATAGGCGTCCGCGGCTTCGGCGACCACCGAGATCCGCGTGCCCAGATGAGCCGCCTCTGCGGCCTGAGCCTCGGCTTCGGCGGCAGACGCACCGCGCCGAAGACCACCCGCCAGGTCGATCTCCCAGCTGGCAGAGGCGCCGGCGGTGAGGTCTTTCTGATTGCGCTCGTAGCCCGGCAAGTTGCGGCCCAGCGACCCCAGCGGACTTTGCAGGCTCTGCCGCTGCTTGCTAGCCGAGCCGACGAAATCCACCGTCGGATACAACTCGGCGCCCGCCGCGCTCGCCACGGCACGGGCCTGTTCGACCCGCGCCAGCGAAGCCACCAGATCCAGGTTTTGCGCCAGCACCTGATCGACGATGCTCACCAGTTGCGGATCGTCGAAGCCGTACCACCAGGTCGCCAGATTCTGCACAGCGGCGGGATCGGCGTTGCCCTCTGTGCCCTGGTTGTGGAACGGCACCAGCGCGGTGTTCGGCGCTTGGTAATCAGGGCCCACCATGCAGCCCGACAACGCGGCGCTCATCAACACCAGAGCGATGACGGCAGGCAGGACCGCCCGTCGCGGCCCGAATTCTTGCGCGCCGCGACCGGCTGCGGTCATGGCCGGGTGTTTATTCAGCGTCTCGCCCACAAGGCGCGCGCTGAAAGAAAGCTTGCTGGACATCAACGCCTCCCGTGGAAGTATTTGCGGATGAAAATGTAGAACGCCGGGGTGAACAACAGACCGAAACAGGTCACGCCAAGCATCCCGAAGAACACCGTGGTGCCCAGCGACTGACGCATTTCCGCGCCCGCGCCGGTGGCGACGGTCAGCGGCGCCACGCCGAGAATGAACGCCAGCGAAGTCATCAGAATCGGTCGCAGTCGCGTGCGGGCGGCATGCACCGCCGCGTCCACCGCTGTCGAACCGTCGTCCTGTTTCTGCTTGGCGAACTCGACGATGAGAATTGCGTTCTTCGCCGCCAGACCGATCAGCACGATGAAGCCGATCTGCGCCAGGATATCGATGGGCATGCCCCGGAAGATCAGCCCGCTGATCGCCGCCAGAATGCACATCGGCACGATCAGCACGATGGCCACCGGCAAGCGCCAGCTTTCGTACTGCGCCACCAGAACCAGGAACACGAACAGCGCTGCCGCGGCGAACACCAACAGCGTCGGCGTGCCCTTTTGTTGCTGCTGGTAAGCAAGCTCGGTCCATTCGAAGCCGATGCCTTTGGGCAGGACTTTCTCGGCCAGTTGCTCCATTTTGAGCAGTGCCGTGCCCGTCGCGACCCCGGGTGCTGCCGCGCCCTGGACTTCTGCCGCCGGGTACAGGTTGTAACGCGGCACTCGGTACGGAATGGTGTTGTGTTCGATGTCGGCCACCGTACCCACCGGCACCATCTGGCCGCTATCGTTGCGCACCTTCAAGCGGGTGATGTCTTCCGGCGTGCCGCGAAACCGGGCATCGGCCTGGGCGACCACTTGATAAGTGCGGCCCAGATAGTTGAAGTCGTTGACGTACTGCGAGCCCAGATACACCTGCAGCGTCGAGAACACGTCAGTGGGCTTGAGCCCGACTTTTTCGGCCTTGACCCGATCGATGTTGGCGAAGATCGACGGCGAACCGGCATTGAACAGCGTGAACATGCCGACGAAGTCAGGGTCTTTGCGCGCTTCGGCCACCAGCTTGTTGGCCGCCTCGGCAAGAGCCTTGGAGCCCAGTCCGGCGCGGTCTTCGAGCATCAGCTTGAACCCGCCGGAGCTGCCCAGGCCTTGCACCGGTGGCGGCGGAATGGTCAACACGTAGGCGTCCTTGATCACCGACAGGCGCTTGCGCAGATCCGCCAGCACGGATTGCGCGGTGAGTCCGGGCATGTCGTGGTTGTACAAGGACGGCAGACCGGTGAACACCGTTCCCGCATTGGAGGCGACGGTCGAGGTGGTGGCATCCAGCCCTACGAACGGCGCGATGTGCTCGATCCCTGGCGTCTGCAGCGCGATGTCCATGACCTGGCGCACGACTTTTTCCGTGCGATCCAGCGACGCACCCGGCGGCAACTGCACGATGGTGATCAGATAGCCCTGGTCCTGCTCCGGAATGAAGCCGGTCGGCGTGCTGTGAAACTCGACGCCGGTCAGGGCGATCAGGCCGACGTAGACCAGCATGACCAGTCCGAGCACTCGGGCCAGACGCCGGGTGACGTTGCCGTAACCGTGGGAGAGCCTGTCGAAACCGCGGTTGAAACGGCCGAACGAGGCGTCCATGAAGCGCTTGACGCCTTTGAACCGACCGTTGTCATGCCCCTTGTGCTTGAACAGCACCGCACACAGCGCCGGGCTCAAGGTCAGCGACACCACGCAGGAAATGATCGTCGACGCCGCGATGGTCACCGCAAACTGCCTGAAGAACAGTCCGGAAATACCACTCAGAAAAGCCGCAGGCACGAACACCGCACACAGCGTCAATGCGATCGACAGCAGCGCACCGCCGACTTCGTCCATCGTGTGGTGCGCCGCCGCCACCGGGGTCATGCCTTCGTGAATGTTGCGCTCGATGTTCTCCACCACGACGATCGCGTCATCGACCACGATCCCCACCGCCAGCACGAGGCCGAACAGCGACAGGTTGTTGAGGGAGATCCCGCACAGGTACAGCACGGTGAACGCGCCCAGCAACGAAATCGGGATGGCCACCACCGGTATGATCGTGGCCCGCCAGTTCTGCAGGAACAGGAACACCACCAGCACCACCAGCAGGATGGCCTCGAAGATGGTGGTGATGACTTCATCCACGGACTTGCCGATGAAGATCGTCGGGTCATAAATGATCGAGTACGCCACCCCGGACGGAAACTCCTTCTTCAGGTTTTCCATGGCGCCGAGCACGGCATGGTCGACGTCCAGCGAGTTGGCGCCCGGCTGCGCGTAAATCAGCAGTGTCGCGGCGTCCTTCTTGTCCATGAACGCCGTGGAGCCATAGTCCACCGCGCCGACCTCGACCCGGCCGATGTCGCCGATCCGGGTGACGCGGCCCGATGGATCGGTCTTGACCACGATGCGCTCGAACTCTTCGGGGCTGGACAGCCGCCCCAAGGCTTCGATGTTCAATTGATACGCTTCGGCGGTGCGGGTTGGCGGCTGGTTCAGCACACCGGCCGAGACCTGCAGGTTCTGTTGGCGCAGAACGGCCAGCACTTCACTGGCGCTCAGGTCATAGGCCGCCACTTTGTCCGGGTCGAGCCAGATACGCATGGCGTACTCGCGTCCACCCTGAAACTGCACGTCGCCGACGCCGGGAATCCGCGCCAGCACATCCTTGATGTGCAGCGTGGCGTAGTTGGACAGGTAGAGCGTGTCCTTGGTGCTGTCGTCCGAGAACAGGTGCACAGCCAGCAGAATGCTCGGCGTCGCTTTACGCACCTGAACCCCAAGCCGCTGCACGTCTTCGGGCAGACGCGAAATGGTGTTCTGCACCCGGTTCTGCGTCAGGTTCTGCGCGACGTTGAGGTCGGTGCCGATGCGAAACGTCACAGTGATCGTCAGCTTGCCGTCGCCGGTGGACTGACTGCTCATGTAAATCATGTTCTCGACACCGTTGATCTGCTGCTCAAGCGGTGTCGCCACGGTCTTGGAAATGGTTTCCGCCGACGCGCCGGGGTACGAAGTCGTGACCTGCACCGTTGGCGGGACGATCTCCGGGTATTGCGCGACGGGAAGGACGAACAGCGCGCCCAGACCGATCAGCGTGATGAAACAACTGACGACCACGGCGAAGCGCGGGCGATCGATGAAAAAGTGGGCTATCCGCATGTCGTCTAGTCCTTGGCCTGGTCGTTGTCGGGGGTGATTTCCCCGTCTCGGGCGTTGACCTTCGCCCCCGGCGCGGCGAACGGCAGACCGCCGATCATCACCCGGTCGTTGGCCGTCAGGCCCGACTTGACCACCCGAAGCCCTGCGCGCATGTCGCCGACTTCCACCTGCTTGGGCACGACCGCGCCGTCATCGGCCACGGTCATCACGATGAAGTGCGACTGATCGGGCAGCACGGCGGCATCCGGCACCAGCAAGGTCGGGCCTGGCGCTGCGGCGACCACGCGCAGTCTGGCGAACTCGCCCGGTGTCAGGACGCCGTCCGGATTGTTCACCGTCGCCCGGGCGTGAATCGTGCCGCTGGCGCGATTGAGCGCGTTATCGATGAAGTCCAGATTGCCGGAGGTCGAGTAGTGTTGCCCGCCGCTGGCCGCAATCTGCACCTGCTCCGGCGCATCGCCCGAACGACGTGCCTTGTATTGCTTGTACTGCTGGTAATCGGACTCGCTCATGTCGAAGTCCAGGTAGACCGGATCCTGGGAAACGATGGTCGCCAGCAGTGTGGTCGGGCTGATCGCTGCGCGGCTGCCGGCGATGAGGTTGCCGACGGACACCTGATGATTGCCGATGCGCCCGGTGAACGGCGCGAGGATCTGGCAGTGATCGAGGTCGAACTGGGCGTCGCGGATCTGCGCGTTGGCATCCGCCACCGCCGCTTGCGCTTCTTGCCAGTCGGACTTGCGCAGTTCCATGTTCTGCACGGAGCCCGCCTGATTACGCGCCAGCTCATCGGCCCGGTTGAATTCGCTCTTGGCGTAGGCCAGTCGTGCGCTTGCCCGTTGCAACTGCGCGTTGGCCTGGGCCAGGCGGATCTCGTAAGGCACGCGATCGATGCTGAACAGCAGCGCGCCTTTCTTGACCAGTTGTCCGTCTTTGAAGTGAATCCCGATCAGCGTGCCGCCAACCTGGGCGCGCAGCTCGACGCGGTCGACCGCCGAAAACTGGCCGAGAAACGACAGCCTGCTGTCGAGGTCCTTCACCAGTGGCCGGCTGACCACCACTTCGGCCAGCGGCGGCGCATCGGCCGCAACCGCGCGCTCGCGCTCACCGTCAACCAGAAACACACCCGCGCCGACGGCAGCCGCCAGCAACCCGGCCCCTACCACCGCTCTTGTCATGTTGCGTTTAGCCGTGGGCGTAGCATCGTCCGCCGACGATCCGCCATTGCTCTGTACCGAATTCACCCTCACCCCCTGGCTTGAACTTGAACAACATGAAGGCCCTCATACAAGAGCGCCCCGCTTGCCCGACCTGTGCCGTCGGCCGTCGCCCGCAGAATGACCCGCAGGCTGAGCCCGGACAGATGGATTTCGTCCTGATAACGTTTTGATGCTACGTATCATCAATATCGATGTAAACATGATGACTGTAATCATTACTATCATTCGTTTTGATTCAGGAAGGGTCAGTCACTGTGTTAAACCGGCGCGCACCGCGCTTTGTGGGCTGTAAATTCGGGTGCAGCGAGAGAGGCAGTGCCGGGGTGTCTCGTTTCGGCGCAGGACAGCCAACCGCGCGTATACTCACGCCGCCACGCATCAAGAGGTCGTTATGAAAGTCACCAAGGAACAACGCTTACTGAACAAGGAGAAGATTCTCACCGCCGCATCCCGCCTCTACCGCGAGCACGGCATTGACGGAATCGGCATCGGCGAGCTTTCCAAATCGGTGGGCCTGACCCACGGCGGTTTCTACCGGCAGTTCCCCGACGGCAAAGAGCAACTGGTGGCCGAAGCGATCCGCCGCACGTTCGATGAATACTTCGTGCAGTGGGAAGCGAGCACCCGCGTTTTCGAAATCGTGCAGAGCTACGTGACGGCCGAGCATCGCGACAGCAAACTCGACTGCTGCCCGGTTCCGACGCTGGCGGCGGATGTGTCACGCATGGGCGGCGTGGTCAGCCAGACCTACACCCAGGGCATCGAGCGCTTGCTGCACATGCTGATGGAGAAAAAAGGCGACTTGCCGGACGGGACGTCTCGTGAGCGCGCGATGCAGATCCTCGCCTCCATTTCCGGCGCGATGATGCTCGCCAGGGCCTGTAATGACACCGCACTGACCGATGAGATCATGGCGGCGGTGATCAACCAGTGGCGCGGTCTCGAAGATCCGGCTGGGCAATCCGCCTGACCTGGGCTTCAGTGCATCCTGCGTTATCAGGCAACGCATCGGTGGATGCAGTTCGTCAGCCACAGCGCATGCACCGGTTTTACTGCTGCTGCGCAGCAGATCGCCGGCAAGCGCGCTCTTACAGGCCTGTATGTCCATAAAGCTCAGCATGCACTCTCGGCGGATAACGGTGGGAGCGTGGCTTGTCCCGCGATCTGCCGCGCAGCGGCAGCAAAACCGGGCACCTTGGTTGATTCAGATATATATCATTCTCAGGATTGGCTGCCGGTCCCCGGCAGTTCGCGGGACAAGCCACGCTCCTACGGCCTATGGCCAGAATCAGCAACAGAACGTTCCCCTCAGATCGCGCGCGCCTACGGCCTATGGCCAGAATCAGAAACAGATCGCGCAACAAGGCAGCGGTTCGTCCGTTCAGGGCCGGCTGATGGAGGCGATCGCCCGGGCCAGTTCCAGCTGATTGAAGGGCTTGGGCAGTCGTTGCGTGGTGACGGTGGTCAGCGTCGGGTTGTCGGTGAAGCCCGACGCGATGATGACCGGAAGCGCGGGATCGAGGCGGGCAATGTGCTGGGCCAGTTCGGTGCCGGTCATGTTCGGCATGATGTGGTCGGTGATCACCAGGTCCAGGTCGACATGGTCGCTTATGGCCGTCAGTGCCTCGTCGCCGCTGTTGGCCGTGACCACCTGATGACCGAGGTCCTCGATCATCGCCTTGGTGCTCATCAGCACCAGCGGATCGTCATCCACGAACAGCACTTTGAGCGGCATTGCGCGTGCCTCATCGGCGGACGCCCCTTCATTCCAAGGCACCGACTGCTCGGGCGCGGCCACCGAGACGGGCAGCCACAGCTCAGCCGTCGTTCCGCTGCCGGCGGTGCTGCTCAGCACCAGTTTGCCGCCGGACTGCGCGGCCAGCCCGTGCACCATCGACAGCCCCAGGCCCGTGCCCTTGCCCAGCCCCTTGGTGGTGAAAAACGGCTCCATGGCGCGCTGCAGCGTGGCTTCATCCATGCCGCTGCCGGTGTCGGACACCGATATGCAGACGAACTCCTCCAGCCGCATTGCGCCCGCCAGACGCGGCAACGACGTTTCCCGGGCCGACACCACCACGCTGCCGCCGTCGGGCATGGCGTCCCGCGCGTTGATCATCAGATTCATGATCGCCATTTCCAGCTGCCCGGCGTCGACGAAGACCGGCTTCAGGCGCAGCGGGAAGCGGGTTTCCACGGCGATATTGGCGCCCAGTGACGTACCCAGCAGCTCTGACATGCCACGGATCAGGTTGCCGACGTCGACAGCCCTCGGGGTGAGTTCCTGTCTGCGCGCGAAGGCCAGCATCCGCTGCGTCAACGACGAGCCGCGCTGTGCTGCAGCCATCGCGTTGTCCAACAGCGAGACCGATTTCGGATCGTCCACCAGGCGTTTCTTGACGATGCCCAGACTGCCGAGGATCACCGTCAGCAGGTTATTGAAGTCATGGGCGATACCACCGGTGAGCTGGCCGATGGATTCCATCTTCTGGGATTGATACAGCGCTTCGCGGGTTTCCTTCAGCGTGGTCTGAGCCTGGACCGCCTCGGTGATGTCGCGGGTGATCTTGGCGAAACCGATGAATTGCCCGTCGTCGTCGCGGATCGGGTCGATGACTACGTGCGCCAGGAAACGCGTGCCGTCCTTGCGCACTCGCCAGCCCTGCCCCTCGAACCGCCCTTCGCTGCGCGCGGTCTGCAACGCGTGTTGGGGCCTTCCGGCGTCGGCATCGACCGGCTCGAAGAACAGCGAGAAATGCTGGCCGATCGCTTCGGCGGGGCTGTAACCCTTGATCCGCTCGGCGCCGGCGTTCCAGGTGGTGATGATGCCCGTCGGATCGAGCATGTACAGCGCGTAATCGGTGACGCCTTGAACCAGCAGGCTGAACTGCCGTTCACTGTTGCGCAATGCCTCTTGCGCCAGCCTGCGCTCGGTCAGGTCGCGGGTGACCTTGGCGTAGCCGATCAGCGAGCCATCGGGGGCATGAATCGGGTCGATCACCACCAGCGCCCACAGCCGCGTGCCGTCTTTTCTGACACGCCAACCCTCACCCTCAAAGCGTCCGGACGTGGCGGCGATCTGCAGCGCTCTGCCGGGCAAGCCCGCCAGACGATCTTCTTCGGTGTAGAACAACGAGAACGACCGACCGACGATCTCGGCTTCTTCGTACTGCTTGATCCGCCGTGCGCCGGAGTTCCAGCTGCGTACGATCCCGTCGGTGTCGATCATGTAGATGGCATAGTCGATGACGGCATCGACCAGCAAACGGTAGCGATTATCTTGTGTGAGCAATCCTTGGGAGGATTCGGCTGGTTGCATGGTCGCCTCGGGCGCGGAGTTTCGGGCTGCGCAATATGGATAAATCCGCCGGTAGATCATCGCCCATGTGCAACAAGGGCACGGCTCAGCGCCCGGCGGCGGCTTGATGCAGAGACGCCTCGCAGCGATCAATCCGGTCTGAGGACGGACTTCACGGCGGCGATGACCGACTGGATGTCGAACGGCTTGTCGAAAACCCTGACAAACAGGTCCGGGCGCTCCATCCCCAAATGCGCCTGAGCGCCACTCATCAGCATGACCGGCACATTGCCCAACGTCTTGTGCGCACGAATCGCCTCCACCAGCTCGATGCCATTCATGCCCGGCATCATGTAGTCGGTGATGACCAACTGCGGTTTCTCCCGGTCCAGAATGCTCAGCGCCTTCTGGCCGCTGCCCGCCGTGACAGTCAGATACCCCTCGTCTTCCAGCGCGTAACTCAGTATGTCGGCGATCAGGTATTCATCGTCGACAATCAGTATCGTGGTCATAAGGTCCCCCGCCCGCTCAAGCGATCATCAGCTTGAGGACGACCGAGAGGTGGACGCACTGTCTCTGCCGTCAGGGCCATGCAAACCAACCTTGTTAACGTTCATTCCCTGAGCACCGAGGGCAAGTTCGAGTATCGACGGGTCATAGGCGTTGTCGCGGATCTTCAGAATCGACAGCTGACGGGTGATCTGCATCGGCTCCTGCGCGAAGCGAATCAACAGCAGGTTGTCGACAATGCCCGACAAGTCCGGCGCCGGCGCGTCGATTTCGTTGCCCAGCAGGCTGCGCACTTCCCAAGACGCCAGCACAGTAACGCCTCTGGCGCGCAGCTCACCCATCAACGCGGTGAACAGGTCCAGAATGCGCGACTTGTCGGCGGCCGCGCGGGCCATGCCGCCCAGGCTGTCGATGAACAGGCGCTTGATCGACTTCTGCTCGACGAGTCGCAGCAGATCGATCGCCAGTTTGTCGACCATCTCGGTAGTGACCGACCGCCAGACAACGTGCAACGCACCGGACTGTTCCATCGTTTCGAGATTCAGCCCGAATGCGGCAGCCTTGAGCCGAAGCCGTTGGGGCGATTCATAGAAGCCGAACAGCATGCCCGGAGCTTCCGGGGTCGACTGGCCGAGGAAGTTCAGACCGAATGAAGTCTTGCCGGCGCCCGACGGGCCGAGAAGCAAGGTCACGGACGAGCCGACCAGACCGCCGCCGATCATCGGATCGAGGGTCGGCAGGCCGCTGGGGACGATCGAGAGGTGATCGCTGTCACGCAGGGCCGAGCAGGTGACCGTACTTTCGAGGCGCGGATACACCACCAGACCGTCCTCGGTGATTTCGCACTCGTGAGACCCGGAAATCGCCCCACTGCCGCGGGTCTTGCGCAACTTGATGCGGCGCACGGAGCGGTTGCCGACCAACTCCTCGCCCAACTCCACAACGCCGTCCACCATGGTGTGCTCAGGGCTGCCGTCGTCCAGTTGCGAGCTGGTCAGGAAGAACACCGTGCAACCGGCAAACGCAGCGTGGCCTTGCAGTTCGGAGATGAAGCGCTTGGTGTTTAGCGCCGACTCGGCTTTGGAGCGCGCATTGAGCAGGCCGTCGAGGATCATCACCGTGGACTTCTGGCGAACGATCTCCCGGCGCAGCAGCTTGACAACCTCTTCCAGGCCATCGTTTTCCATGGTGTCGAAGGCGCTGACGAACTGAATCTGATCGCCGATCTTGTCCTTGTCGAAAAAGCTCAGTGTCGACAGAAACTGGAACAGCCGCTCATGAGGCTCGGCAAGCAGCGTAGCGAACAGGACGCGACCGCCATTGTTGGCGTGGTGGAAACCGATCTGGTTGGCCAGAATGGTTTTGCCGGAACCCGGGCGTCCCTGGATGATGTAAGAGGATCCCGAAACGAATCCGCCTTTTAGCAGCTCATCCAGTCCTTCAATTCCGCTATGAAGGCGTTTTAGCTGGTTCAAAATGTGCTTCCTCCGCTGAAGGGTCAGCGTAGTGAATGGTGCGGCTGGAACGCGCGTTTAAAGTGCGCATTCTTCCGTGTTTGAGGAAGCTTTCCAAGCTCAATCATCAACGCGGCGGCAACTGGCGGGAATAAACGCCTGCAAGGCGAGCGATGCGTGACGTCTTCAGGGCGTCTTCAGGGCGTTTCGGGCTTGATTGGCGTAACAGGCGCTTCTTCGACGCAGCCCGCCGTTTCCGCCCGGGACTGCTCGCTGCGGCGCTCCGGGTCGTCCGGCTTGATCGGTGCGGACAGCGGATACTCGGGCGTGTCATCGACGCCCTGGACCGGGTCGTTGCTGGCGTCGTCGGCGGGTAGCGGTCGTTTGCTGGTCATCGCGATGGGGTCCGTGGAGTGGATGCAGTCGTTTGAGGGCGACTGCACAGACACGTGCTGTTTATCGGACCAGTGGGCGCAGCGGACGCGTTGCCTCATTCGAGTTCAGCCAGGCACTGCTCTAGAATGTCCAGGCCTTCGTTGAGCACGTCCAGTTCGATCGTCAACGGCGCGAGCAGGCGAACGATGTGCCGGGATTTGCCGCTGGGCATGAGTAACAGCCCGCGACGTCTCGCGGATTCCAACAATTGCGCCATCTGCGCGGTCCCAGGCTTGCCATCGGCTGACAATTCGATGCCGCGCATGGCGCCCACGCCGGTCAAACGCCCCAGAAACGCAGACACACCCTGTGCTTTCCATCGGTCATAACGCGCCTGTACCACCGTGGCCTGCTGCTCGCCCCACTGCGCCAGGTTGGCGTCACTCATCTCATCCAGCGTCGCAAGGCCTGCGGCGCACGCGATCGGGTTGCCGGAATAAGTCCCGCCCAGTCCGCCCTTCGGCAGCGTGTCCATCAGCGCCTTGCGACCCACCACGGCGCCCAACGGTACGCCGCCGGCGATGCTCTTGCCGAGCAACAGCAGATCCGGTTCGATTCCCAGTCGACTGAACGCAAAGCGCTGACCGGTGCGACCGAAACCGGACTGGATTTCATCTATGATCAGGACGATGCCTTTTTCGTCGCACAGCCTGCGCAGCGCCTGAGCGAATTCGACGTCCAGCGCCAGGAAGCCGCCCTCGCCCTGCACGGGTTCGATGATGAAACAAGCGACCTCGTCGACGTCAATTTCGACGCTGAACAGCCGCTCCATGGCCTTGAGCGCATCGGCCGTGGACACGCCGTTGTCCACGCTCGGATACGGCAAGTGATAAACAGCGCCGGGCAGCACGCCGACTTTCTGTTTATAGGGCGCCACTTTGCCGTTGAGGTTGAGCGTCGCCAGGGTTCGACCGTGAAACGCACCGTCGAACGCGATCACTGCCGATTTGCCGGTGTAACCACGGACGATCTTCAGCGCATTTTCAGCCGCCTCCGCGCCGCTGTTGGTGAGCATGCCGCTGACCGGATAACTCACCGGGACGAACGCGGCGAGGCGCTCGATGAACTGCTGGTAAGGCACGTGGGGCGCGGCATTGAACGCGTAATGGGTCATGCGTTGCGCCTGTTCGCAGATGGCGCTGACGATGCGCGGGTTGCAATGGCCCAGATTCAGCACGCCGATGCCCCCCACGAAGTCAATGTAGCGCTTGCCGTCGACGTCCCAGACTTCGGCATTCTTGCCATGGGTCAGACTGACGGGATGAACCACGGAAATGGAATTGCTGACAGCGGGAAAAGCCATGTTCGATCGTCCTGGGAACGGTGGAAATGCCGCTATCTAAGCGATCTGCGGCCGTCCTCGACAAGCGAAATAAAGGCAACGGGTCATTCCGCAAATTCCTGATGTCCGCCGTGCTTCATCGGGCCGGCAGGCGCAGCAGAACGTAGTCTTCCTTGTCGAAGCGGCCGCTGAGCACCACCGGCAACCTTCCCAGACGCGTGCCCTGCAGTTGCTGGAAGTCGGCATTGCTCATCACCACATCGGCCGCGCCGGGCAAGGCTTCCAGCTCCGCCGGGGTCAAGGTGAACAGCGGTTGCAGGTCTTCATCGACGTTGACCATGAACTTGATGCCTTTGCCATCCTTGCCCATGCCGTGCAGGACAAGCGGGGCGTTGTCCGACCGCGTGGCCTGGCGCACCGCCGCGGTGAACTGGCGCGTGTCGTAGAGGTTACGCTCAGCCTTCTCGAACGCACCGATGTAGCTCAGCCAGACCGCGAGCACCGCGCAGGCCGGTAACCCATAGAGTCGCAGGCGCGGGCGCATCAGCAGCGGCAGCGCCACCAACTGCAGCAGGCCCAGCGCGATCAGCAGCGGTCCGGTGTCACCCAGCGCTTCGGGAAAACGCGGTCGAATCAGCAGCAGGCCGACCATCAGCGCGCCGGGAATGAAGCAGCAGAGCGTCAGAATCAGCCCGCGCAGCCACCAGAAACAGCGTCCGCTGCGGGCGTGAAACGGATACGCGGCAATGATTGCCGCCGGGGGCAGCATCGGCAGCAGGAACCGGGCTTTTTTTGCGGACGGAATCGACAGACCGATCATCACCGTCAAGCCGGCGATGGCACACAGGTACAGCAAGTGCAGCGCCGCGTTTTTCTGTCTGCGCGCGGTGAGACCCACTGCCAGCAGGACCACGATCGCCAGCGGATAGGCCAGCGCGTAGTTACCCAGTGAGCGGCTGAAATACCAGAAGGCCGGACCGCTGCCGTCGCCGGCGTCCAGGCGTGCAGTGATCTGAGTGCGAACCACTTCGGCCAGCAATGCTTGACCGCCAGCGAGTCGGGCCAGCAGCAACAGGGTCATGGTGCACAGCGCCAGCAACGCCACTGCCACCAACGCCGACACCCACGCCTGGCGCCCGTTGCGGTTGAACAGGTGATAACTGCACAGCACGGCAGCGGGGACAATTAGACCGATCGGTCCACGAATGAGAAATCCCAGCACCAACAGCCCGTAAATCAGCCAGAGTCGACGCGCAGAGGAAAAGTGGTCTGCGGCGTAGGCCAGATAAAATACGGCGAAGGTGATGCTGGCCAGCATCTGCTCCAGCGACACGGCGCGGGTTTCGGTGATGAAGGTGTTGGTCAGCAAAAGCAGCGCGATGCTCAGCCACGCCCAGCGCCGGGAGTACGGCGCGAGCAGCCGGTACATCAGGCCCACCATGATGGCCGATGCCACGCAGGTGGGCAGCCACGCGCTGAAGCTGGTCACCTCCCCCAGCGGCAGCGAGCAGAGGTAAATAAGCCAGGTGGAAAAACCGGTGTAATCGGGATACGGCACGCCGTAGGTGGTCGGGAAGACGCTGGGGCCATGACGCAGCATTTCCTGAGCGAACAGTACGAATCGCGAATCGAAGCCGACGATTGCCAGGTGTCCGCTGGCCACGACGAACAGCACCAGGGCCAGACCGCCGGCGCTCCAGGCCTGGCGTCTGGCGCGGGCCGGGGTAACGCCGGAAAGGAACTCGGACGCTAGGGATGTCAACGGTGTCTCCTCTCGTCAGCACGAAGCGCGCTCTGCAACGACAGACAGAAGCGTAGCTGCGTTCCAGAGCCACACATCGCCAGCCGCATGAACGGACCGTCTGAAGGCCCAGTTGCCGCGACATGACGGGGCGCCCATGCCGGCCTCTTCCCGGCTGAGGCCGGTCCTACACCGCATTCATTGGGTACATCGCAGTCCACACCGTATTCCCGGTTACACCGCGCGCCGCCCCGCAATCGCGGGCACGCCGCGCATAACCGTAGGACCGGCTTTAGCCGGGAAGGCGTCAGGTGTCCTGCCACAGATATAATGGCGATCAAACCGGCCTCTTCCCGGCTGAAGCCGGTCCTACACCGCATTCTTCGGGTACATCGCAGTCCTACAACGCTTTTTCCAGGTGCGCCGCGCAACCGTAGGACAGGCTTTAGCCGGGAAGGCGTCAGGTGTTGCGACACAGATATGATGGCGTTCAAACCGGCCTTTTGCAGCAAGCCTCACGCCGCACCGACCGCCAATCCTGCCTCTTGCAGCGTGACGGTAAAGCAGCAGCCTCCCGATGGCCGGCTCGCCAGCGACACCTGCCAGTGCTGGTTGGCGCAGATCCGCTGCACCAGCGAAAGCCCCAGGCCCAGGCCCTCCCCGCGCTGTTCGTCGCCGCGCACGAACGGCTGGAACATCGCTTGCTGTTTTTCCAGCGGGATGCCGATGCCGCTGTCTTCCACACTGAAACCGTCGTCCCGCAAGGTCAGGCGGATGAACCCTTGATCGGTGTAGTGCCAGGCATTACGCAGCAGATTGCCCATGACCGAGCGCAGCAGCGGCGCGTTGTAGGTCTCCTGGCTGAGGGCCTCGTGAGTGCGACCTTTGGCCTGGACAATGAACGTCAGGCCTTTTTCTTCGATCGGCCGCCGCCAGGTTTCGGCCAGTTCGTCGGCGATCTGCTCAAGGCCGGCCTTCTGCCCCTGAGGCGCATTCTTGCCCTCGGTGCGGGCAAGCAGCAGGAAGGTTTCGACCAGTTGATTCATGCCCGCCGTGGCCTTGCTGATGCGCTGCACCTGAGCGCGTGAGCGTTCGTCCAGTTGCGGATAATCCATCAACAGCTCGCACGACGTCGCCAGCACCATCAAGGGCGTGCGCAACTCGTGGCTGACGTCGCTGGTGAAGAGCTTCTCCCGGCCAAGGGCCTCGCGCAGCCGCCCAAGGGTTTCGTCGAAGGATTTGGCCAGCGCGCCAACCTCGTCGTTGGCATAGTCACCCGCCAGGACCGGAGCGAGTTCGAGGAGCTGATCGCGATGGCGAACCTGGCCGGCCAGACGCGACACCGGCGCCATCACTCGGGAGGCCAGCAGGCGTCCCAGCAGAATGGCCAGCAGGACGCTGAGCACGAAGCCGATCAGCACGACCCCGAACAGAATCCGCTCGCGCTTTTCGAATTTGCGTTGATCGCGCAGCAGCACGTAGCGGCGCTCGCCCACGGTCGTGACCATGGCGTAATAAGCCCGCTTGCCGCGATAGAACTCCTGAAAACCAGGCTGCAGGCCTTTCAGGTCGTCACTCATGGCAACGTCGCCGACGCCATCGTCGGCGTAGAACAGCTCGCCCTTCTCAGGCCGGTGCCGCCAGTCGTCGATGCTGTCCTGAGCCAGGATCCGGTGCAGGTTGCCGCCCAGGCTGATGATCGTCAGGCGTTTCTCGACCACGTGAACGGTGGCAATGATGCCGACGGCGAAAACACCGGCGACCAGGGTGCTCATCAGCGCGAATACGATGACGATCCGCTGTTTGAGACTGTGTTTGATGTCCATGAGGGTCCGTGCATGGCGGTACTCGTATCTTGGGGCAGCGCCCCGCCGCCGCCGATTATCCGCCAGGCCATGTCATGGTTTTGTCAACGAACGGTGCTGTCCCGCCGCGGCTCGACGATTTCTGGTCAGTCGGCAACCGCCGCCGGCGGCATCAGCCACATTGCCATTGCGCACCCGGCCATCAGCAGCGACGTCACCACGAAGACCACGGGCATGCCGAAATGCCCGCCCAGATAGCCGCCGGTGAGCGGGCCGAGGACTTGGCCGACGTACTGGCTGGACGTCGAGTAACCGAGCATGCGCCCCGCCACCGCGTCAGGTACCGAATGGCGGATGATCGCGGCAATGCAGGGCAACAGCCCGCCCAGCGCGATGCCCATGAGAAAGCGCAACACCACCAGTTGCCACTCGTTGCTGACCAATGCCTGTGGAATCAGCAGGATCGCTGCGGCGCTGAGACAACCGATCACCACTTTCCAGTGCCCCACCCGGTCGGCCAGCTTGCCGATCCGCGACGCCGACAAAATGCTGGCCAACGCCGTCGCCGACATCACCACGCCTGCCATCAGCGTGACGTTTGCCGTGTGCAGTTGAGTCAGGTACACCGTGATGATCGGCTCGATGGACATGATTGAAAACATCACCAGACTTGCCACCACGTACATGATGATCACTGGCTTCTTGTCCGGGATCAGCTCCCAGGCGCGGATCGTCACAGGCTTCGCTGAATCGGCAGCGCGCTTGGGACGCGGCGCTTCCTTCATGAGGAACGCAGTGGCGAGGAAGGCCAGAAATATCACGCCGCCCGCCAGGAAGAAGGTATTACGAATGCCGATCAACGGCGGCATCAGCCCGCCGATCAGCGGCCCGGTCAGGTTGCCCGCCATGATCCCGGAAGCCAGCATGCCCAGCGCCCAGCCGGAGCGCTCTTTCGGCGTCTGCGTGGCGACCAGAATCGTTGCTCCGGAGGCATACCCGCCGAGCAGCCCCGCAAGCAGGCGCAAGCCCACCAGTTGATAGATGTTTTCCGCCAGGCCGATCAGCGACATGGCAACCGCCATGCCCAGGCTGGCGCGAATCAGCATCAATTTGCGACCGTAGCGGTCGCCCAGTCTGCCCCACAACGGCGCGGTGCAGGCGGCGCTGAGGAAGGTTGCCCCAAACGCCACGCCCGACCACTGCACAATCGCCGCAGGGTCACTGACACCCAGGTGCTCGACGTACAAAGGCAGAAACGGCAGCAACAGCGTCATCGCGACGATGGTGGTAAAAGCCCCCAGCACGCAGACGGCCAGATTTCGTTTCCAGTGCTGCTCGACGATGGATGTTGGCGGCTGGGCTGTCATGACGACTCCACGGTAGACGGAATCCGCCTACGGTAGAGCCCTGCAAGCCATAAATAAAATTCATGTTTTTTATACGCTGGATTCCAGCGAGGAATGACGCAGCCTTGTCACCCATCGGACTGCCTGATGCTCCTTCGTGGAAGCGCAACGCCGTGTCGGCGTGCGCCTCGCTTGGGAGGTCAACACATTAGAGCGATTCGACGCCCAGTTCATCCCAGACCGCTTCGGCCAGGTGAAACGATGCGTTGGCAGCCGGAATCCCGCAGTAAATCGCGCTTTGCATCAATACCTCTTTGATTTCGTCGCGGCTGACCCCGTTGTTTTTCGCGGCGCGCAGGTGCAGGCGCAGTTCACCCTCGCGATTCATGCCGATCAGCATCGCGATGGTGATCAGGCTGCGGGTGTGACGCGACAAGCCCGGCCGGGTCCAGATATCGCCCCAGGCGTGACGCGTGATCATTTCCTGAAACTCGCCATTGAAGGGCGTGATGTTTTCCAGGCTGCCTTGCACATGGGCTTCACCCAATACCGCCCGGCGCACGCTCAGGCCTTCTTGGTAACGTTGATTTTCGTCCATTTGGGTTCCAGTCATCTGTTTAACGGAGATTGAACGCCTGATGATCAGCCACCGCGCGCTTGACCCAGCGTCTGGATTGACCCAGGTATTGCGCAGGGTTGAGCAGGTTGTCCAGCGCCTGTGACGAAAGCTGCGCGGTGACCTGTGGCTCGGCGCCGAGCACGTCACGCAGGTGCACGTTCTGGTCCACTGCCCGGCGACAGCATTGTTCGATCAGGTGATGGGCGGCGTCACGGCCGATGCGTTGCGCGAGGGCGATGCTGACCGCTTCTGCCAGCACCAGCCCTTTGCTCAGGTCAAGGTTGTGCAGCATGCGGACGGCGTCGACCTCCAGATCAGGAATCACCGCCAGTGCCTGCTGCAGCGCACCGGACACCAGGCAGCAGAGTTGCGGCAGGGTTTCCCATTCAGCGTGCCACAGGCCCAGGCTGCGTTCGTGCTCCTGCGGCATAACACTGAACATGGTCGCGATCAGACCCGGCGCGCGGGTCGCCGCTGCGATCATCACCGCGGCGCCGACGGGGTTGCGTTTGTGCGGCATGGTCGATGAACCACCCTTGCCCGCCGCCGCAGGCTCGAACACCTCACCGGCTTCGGTCTGCATCAGCAGGCTGATGTCGCGACCCAATTTACCCAGACTCCCGGCGATCAGCCCCAACACACTGGCGAATTCCACCAGGCGATCGCGCTGGGTGTGCCAGGGCTGATCCGGCAGGCCGAGCTTCAACTCGCGGGCCAGCGCCTCGGCCACCGGAAAGGCCATTTCTCCTAGTGCCGCCAGACTGCCCGAGGCACCGCCGAACTGCACGCACAGCAGGCGCGGTTTGATCTCGTTCAAGCGTTGCCGATGCCGGGTGATCGCCCCCAGCCAGCCGGCGATCTTCGCCCCCAGCGTCACCGGCGTCGCCTGTTGCAGCCAGGTCCGTCCGGACATCGGCACAGCCGCATGACGCTGCGCCTGCTGCGCCAGAGCGTCGGCCAACAGGCTCAGATCTTTTTCCAGCAGCGTCACCGCCGCTCGCAGTTGCAGGACCAGGCCGCTGTCCATCACGTCCTGGCTGGTGGCGCCCAGATGAACGTAGCGCTCGGCGCTGGGGTTGCGGCCGGCAATCTGTTGTCCCAGCGCTTTTACCAGCGGGATGGCCGAATTGCCGGCGTTGCCGATCGCCTCGGCGAGTGCATCGAAGTCATACAGGCGCGCGTCGCAGGCCGCAACGATGTCCGCCACTGCATCGCCGGGAATGACGCCCAGCCCGGCCTGAGCGCGGGCCAGCGCGGCTTCGAAATCCAGCATGCCCTGCACGCGGCCCTGATCGGAAAAAATGTCGCGCATGCGCGCCTGAGTGAAGTAACGGTCAAAAAGCTGGTTGCCCGGTCTGTTCAAAGTACTGCTCCTGGCTGGTCGTCCCAACGGAAATCCTCGTCAAACCGGCCCCGTGGTCACCGGTGTAATCACTGTGATTGCGCCTGGGTTCACCGGGGCCCCGCGTCAGAAATCGAAGAACACCGTTTCGTCTTCGCCCTGAACGCGGATGTCGAAACGATAGGCCAGTTTTCCGTCTACGGCGCAGCGTCTGGCGATCAGGGTCTGGCGTCGCTGAGGCTGCTCGATCAGATTGAGCACCGGATCCAGCGCGTTGCCTTCGGCCTCATCATCGAAATACAGACGCGTCTGCAGGTGGATATTGATGCCACGGGCGAACAGCGACACGTTGATGTGCGGCGCCATCGGCACACCCGCCGCATTGAGCACGACACCCGGCTTGACCGTCCTGACCAGCCATTCGCCCTCGTCAGTGGTGGCGGTCCGGCCGAAACAGTTGAAGTCTTTACTCAAGTCATAGGCGGTGTCGTAGAACCCGTCGGCGTTGGCTTGCCAGAACTCCAGAAACGAATCGCGAATCAGGTGGCCGTTACCGTCGTAGACATGGCCCAGCAGGATGATGTGCTCGCCGGACGCACCGGGCCTGGCCATCTCGTTCCAGATTTCCTGTTCACGCGGTGGATTGCCCGCCGCTTCGAGGGCCAGGCCGATGTGCACGTAGGGTCCGGCAGTCTGAGACGGGGTTTCAGGCAGGATTTCAACAGGCATGACTGGCCTCCTCTCAGGCGTTTTCAAAGTGCGTTTTGCGCTGACCGCGCAGGACAATGTCAAACCGGTATGCCAGGCAATCCATCGGATTGGCCATGCTCATGTCCAGTCTGGCAATCAGGCTCTGCACCGCTTCGGCACTGGCAATCGACTTGACGATGGGGCACATCGCAATGAGCGGATCGCCCTCGAAATACAGTTGCGTGATCAGCCGCGTGGCGATGGACGGGCCGCTGATGGAGAAATGAATGTGCGCCGGACGCCAGTCGTTGGGGCCGTTGCGCCACGGGTAAGGGCCTGGCTTGACGGTGCGAAAGCGGTAATGACCGTCGCGGTCGGTGAGGCAGCGACCCACGCCGCCGAAATTGGGGTCCAGCGGCGCAAGGTAAGCGTCCTTCTTGTGACGGTAGCGCCCCCCGGCGTTGGCCTGCCACATTTCAACTAACGTGTGCGGTACCGGCTTGCCGTATTGGTCGATCACACGCCCTGCGACAATGATCCGCTCGCCGATGGGCAGACCGCCATGGTTGAAATTCAGCAGCAAGTCATCGTCGTGACGACCGAGTTGCAAGTGAGAGAAGTCGGGACCGCTGGTCTCCGAAATCGACTGGCCGATGCTGACCAGTGCCTGGCGAGGGGAACGCAGAATCGAAGTCTTGTAGTCCGGCGTGAGGGCTTTGGGGTGCCAGTTGCGATCGCGTATGGCAAAGCGGCTGTCGTGGGCATCGGACATGCCGGTCTCCTTTTTGTCGTTTTTAGAAGGCTGCGCTTGTGGCCACGGCGACCTGAAGCAAGCGATGGGCGCAGTCTGGCGCGCCGGGAGCCTTGGCAAAACTGAAAAAAAAGACCGCATCCATAACCAAATGGTTATGGATGTTCGCCGTCACGATAGGCCGCACCCACTTCGCGCAGCGTCTCCACGCACCACTGCGCAGCGATGGACAGAGGCAACGCCGGGTTGCTGCACAGTCCGACCGAGCCGCCGGGTTCACGGATGCCCAGCTCGAGCTCGGCCAGTTGCCCATCAGCCAGGTCCTGACGAACCGCGTCCAGCGGCGCGATCCACACCGCGTCGCTGCACTGCACGTAGCGACGGCTCAACGTCAATGACAAGGTTTCCAGACGCTGGCGCGGCGGCGTGATGCCGTGCTGTACGAACAGGCTGTCGGCGAATTTGCGGATGGTCGTGCCGGCCAGCGGCAGGACCAGCGGGAAATCTTCGAGCCTGGCGCCCTCGCCCTTGAGCAGCGGATGGTCGGCGCGCACTACCAGGGTCATCGACTCGCTGTACAGGTGCTCGAAGCTCAGACCGAGTATCTGCGGGCTGTCGGTCATGCGCCCGACCACAAGGTCCAGCTCGGCGAGACGCAGTTGCGACAGCAGGTAGGCGCTTGGCCCGGTGACGACGCTGATCACCAGCGCCGGATGACGGGCGTGCAGGCGACGGATCACCTCCGGCACCAGCACGCTTTCAACCGTCGACAGCACCCCCAGGCGCACCGCCACCGGCTCATGCTCGCGGGCGCGCAGGCTGTTCACCCCTTCGCGCAGCGCCTGCACGCTGGGGCCCGCGTAGCGCATGAACGCAACGCCCGCCTCGGTCAGCGCGGCACCGCTTTTACTGCGCACGAACAGGCTGGCGGACAGCAGCGTTTCCAGCTCCTTGAGGGTTTTCGACAGCGCCGGCTGACTGATCGCAAGCTTGCCCGAGGCCTTGGCCAGACTGCCCTGACGGGCGACCTCGAGAAAACACAGCAGATGTCGGAATTTGATGCGGGTGTCGATGTTCACGGCAGGGTCGGCCTGGAGTGGCAACGGGCAAAGAACTCGCGACTTTCCCGCACCCGGCGCGCCGACGCAACCGCAGGACGCAGCAAGCGGCTCATGGCGCCAGCGGCACGGTAAAGCGGAATTCGCTGCCCACGCCAGGCTCGCTGCTGGCGGTCAACTCACCACCATGGGCCTTCACGATCCCCTTGGAGATATACAGCCCAAGCCCCGTGCCGCTTGGATTGCCTTCGCGAATACGCCAGTAGCGCTCGAAGACGTGGGGCAACTGATCGGCAGCGATGCCGTCTCCGGAGTCGACCACGCTGATGACGACTAGGTCGCCTTCGACGCTGGCTGTCACGCTGATCGTGCCCTCCTTTGGCGTGAATTTGATGGCATTACCCACCAGATTCGACAGCACCTGAAATATCCGCTCGGGGTCGGCGAACATCTTCAGGTGAGGTTCGCCGGTGAAGCTCAGGTCGATGAACTTGTTCAGCGCCAACGGCGTCAGCAACGTCCAGGCGTCCTCGAAAAACTGACTGACTTCCAGCGCCTGGGGCTCGATCGAGTAACGTCCGGCTTCGATCTTCGAGGTGTCCAGCAGGTCTTCGAGCAGATTGGTCATGCGCGCCGTGGCACGCTGCAAGGTGTCGACGGCGGAAATGAGCCGCTTCGACGACGGGCTGACGTCGGCCGCCACCACGCGCTGCATCATGCCGCATTGCATGACGATCACCGTCAGGGGGCTGCGCAGGTCGTGGGACACCACCGCAACCAGCTCATCGCGAGCGCGCACTGCATCCTTTTCTCGCAGCACCTGACGGGACAGATCCGCTTCCAGCGCCGAGCGGCGCAGATCGGAAACGGCGTACAGGTCGCCGACGCTCCAGGCCTGCGCAGTGCCCTCGACCTGCTGTTTCCAGACGTTGAAGGATTCTCTTGGTTGCAAACGGTCGCCGACCAGGTGTTTGGCAGTCTCCGGGTTGCCGCTCCAGCTCACGCTGTCGATGACTTCCGGGCGAAACCACAGCACGCCGTTGTCGACCGGCTTGGGCAGGCTGATCGCGAGCAGGCCGCTGGCAATGCGCTGGTAGGCACCGGCTTCTGGCAGCATGGCGCTCAGGCTCGAGGTTTCGACCACTGAGGACGCCTGCAACTGGACCCATTTGAGCAGTGCGTCGACCTGCTCGACCGATGGGCAGCGGCCGAACAGGTGCGCCTCGCCCTCGACGATCACGGCGACGCCCGAGGCTTCGGCCAGGGCCATGAGGGCCTCGGGATGCGCGATCAAGCCGTTGTAGACATCGCCGTCGGCCTCACGCATGGCCGCGGCGAGGGATTGCAACAGGTTTTCCTTGGCCTGACGCTGCAACTGCGCCTGGCGTTCTTCGAGCATGCTGATCTGCATCGACAGCACCTGGCCGATGGTCTGACAGGCGGCGCGCAGCGCATGCGGGACTTGCAGCGGCTGGCGGTTGCCGCAGCTGATCAGTCCCCAGAGCTTATGGTCCTTGAGCAGCGAGATGCTCATGGAAGAACGCACGCCCATGTTGCGCATGTAATGGCAGTGGATCGGCGACACGCTGCGCAGCACCGCGTAACTCATGTCCAGTGGCTGCAGGGTGTCCGGACGCAGTGCCGGGACCATCGGCGCCGGGACATAACTGGCGTCAGGAATGATGCGCAGCCAGTTGAGCCGGTACAGGTCGCGGGCTTGTTCGGGGATATCGCTGGCCGGGAAGAACAGCCCTTCGTAGGCGTCCAGCTCGGGGGTGGCCGACTCGGCGATGACCTGGCCGTGGCCCTGTTCCTGAAAACGGTAGATCAGCACGCGGTCGTAACCGGTCAGCGCACGGATTTCGTTGACGCTGATCTCGTACAGCGCCTCCAGCGTACTGGCGGTCTGCAGCCGGCGCAGGGTGCGGGTCAGGTGCAAGTCCAGCGATGGCCTGTGCGTCTGGCCCGGCACGGGCTCAAGTTCAATGAACACGACACCGTCGTGGCGATGCAGCAGGCCATCCAGTTGCAGGGCACCGCACACCAGCGCGAGCGGATTGACGTCCTCGAGGTGCCCGTTTGACAGCGCCTCGCGTATCAACCCGGCCTGATCGTCACCCAACCATCGCGACAATGGCTGGCCCGCCACGACATCCGCCGCAAGCCCCAGCACCTGCTGGGCATTGGCGCTGGCCTGCTGGACGGTCCAGTGCTGCTCCTCGACCGTCAACAGCACGCCGTGGGGCTGGATCGCGCCGGGAATGCGAATCGGCTCGTCGGCGCAGGTGTTCAGCAGCGCGCGGACATCTTGCGGATTATCGGGCGTCATGCAGTACTCCTGCGCGTTCGAGCCAGCGTTCGAAACAGCTGAATGTGGTGCACGCCGCGTCCACGACCTGCAGGTTGTGCGCCGGGTGATCGAACTCCGCCAGACGCTTGAGAAATGCTTTCCACAGCCGGCCGGTGTCCCGGCCATAGACATCGAGAAATTCGCCGCCGGTGTCGGCGTCGATCGCCAGCTTGTCGGCGACGATGCGACGCAGCACCTGACCACCAAGGGTAGCGCCTTCCATCACGTACATCGTGCCGAGCAAATGAGCGGTGCTGTCGATGAGTGGGAGATCAGCGCAGACAGGCAGCGCTTCAATCGCGCCAGCGCTGAGGCCCAAGGCGCGAAGGTCTTTCGTCAGTGCGGGCGTCTTTTGTCGCTCAGTCAGCTTGAACAAGCCGCTGTCGAACGCCTCGACGCGTTTCTCCAGTGTGAGATGAAAACCGTAATACGCCTGCATCAGCCGGCGGTAGGTGACAAGGTCGAAGTCGGCGCGCAGAAAAGGTAGCCTGGCTTCCAGTGCGCGGTGTTGAGCCCCGGTTGCACTGCGCAACATCGTCAGGACTTCAGGGACGCTCGCGGCGCGAACGGGTTGCAGCTCGGGGGTGACATCAACCAAGGCCGGTGTTGTCCTTCAGGATCCGGGGAACAGGCTTGGAGTATCAGCCTTCGTGCACCCGCCGACAAGTTGATATCGGTGACAAGCGCGACCCCGCCGCCGAAAAGCCGACGGGGCGTGCCGAGAGGCGAAACGACTGCAGGTCAGAAAATGTAGTCGGTGGTCAGGAAGCTCGATTCCCGGTTATGGATGATGTCGCTGATCAAGGCCTTGTTGCTCTCCTGGAACTTGGTCGCGACCAATGTGCGGATGGAGAAGACCCGCAGCGCGTCATGAACCGACAAGGTGCCTTCGGCGGAGTTTTTACGGCCGTTGAACGGGAAGCTGTCCGGGCCGCGCTGGCACTGGGCGTTGATGTTGATGCGGCCGACCTGATTGGCGAATGCGTCGACCAGACGACCGACCTGCTTGGGATCGTTGCCGAAGATACTCAGCTGCTGGCCGAAGTCCGAATCCAGCACGTATTCGATCACGCTGTCCAAGTCGCTGTAGGCAACCACGGGCACCACCGGACCGAACTGCTCTTCGTGATAAACGCGCATCTGCGGGGTGACCGGGTACAGCACTGCCGGATAGAAGAACTGCTCGTGGGTCGTGCCGCCGCCTTCGTTGACCACTTTAGCGCCTTTGCTGACGGCGTCATCGACCAGCCCTTGCAGGTAATCGGTCTTGCCCGGCTCAGGCAGCGGGGTCAACGAAACGCCCGCTTCCCACGGCATGCCAGGCTTGAGCTGGGCCAGTTTTTCTTCGAATTTTTCGAGAAAACTGCCGACGACGTTCTCATGCACGAAGAGAATTTTCAGCGCGGTGCAGCGCTGCCCGTTGAACGACAGGGAGCCGGTGATCGCTTCGGCAACCGCGTTGTCCAGATTGACGTCCGGCAGCACGATGCCCGGGTTCTTGGCGTCCAGACCCAGCGCGGCGCGCAGGCGGTGCGGCTTGGGGTGCAGCTTTTTCAGGGCGCTGGCGGCCTTGTTGGTGCCGATGAACGCGAACACGTCGATCTTGCCACTGGCCATCAGGGCGCTGACGGTTTCGCGACCACTGCCGTAGATCACGTTGATCACGCCGGCCGGGAAGCTGTCGCGGAAGGCTTCCAGCAGAGGACGAATCAGCAGCACGCCGAACTTGGCTGGCTTGAAGACCACGGTGTTACCCATGATCAACGCCGGAATCAGTGTGGTGAACGTCTCGTTCAACGGATAGTTGTAAGGACCCATGCACAGGGTAACGCCCAGCGGCACGCGGCGGATCTGCCCGAGGGTGTCCTGCTCCAGCTCGAAGCGGCTCGAGCGGCGGTCCAGTTCTTTCAAGGCGTTGATGGTGTCGACGATGTAGTCGCAGGTGCGGTCGAACTCTTTCTGCGAGTCCTTGAGGTTCTTGCCGATTTCCCACATCAGCAGCGTGACCACGGCATCGCGCTGCTCGCGCATCAGCTTGAGGAAGGTTTCGACGTGATGAATACGGTCAGCCACGCGCATCGTCGGCCACGCGCCCTGCCCCCGGTCGTAGGCTTTGACGGCGGCGTCCAGCGCGGTCATCGCGGTGTCGGCGTCCATCAACGGCGTGCTGCCCAGCACCACCGACTCAAGGCCTGCGTCCGTCTTCAACGACACCGGACTGAGCACCGGCGCCAATGGCCCTTGCCACTGACGCAGCTCGCCGTTGACCAGATAATCGCGCTGCTCGATGGCAGGACCGGCACGAAACTGTTCGGGGATGTCTTCGGCGCGCGGGTACAGGTTGTCCAGGCGGTTTTGCAGGGTCATCTCTCTTTACCTCTTCCAGTCGGTCATCGTGCAAACAGACCGACACTACGCCACAGCCGCACGGGAATGAAAAGAGTTGCAAGAAATGTCACGCGCGAGTGACACGAAGCGCCGGGCTGAAACGATTAGGCCGCCCACCCGGCTGAGCGGTGCGGCACTAGGCCACCGCCGTCTGGTTGCGGCCTTGTGCCTTGGCCTGAAACAACGCCCGGTCAGCGTGGCCAAGCAGTGCGTGAACGTCCCGCTCAGCATCGCTCAACGACGCGACGCCGAGGCTGGCGGTGATGCCGCCGTGATGGTCGCACGCAATCGCGGCGATATCCCGGCGCAGTTTTTCGGCGATGGCGTGGGCGACGTCCGGCGACGTGTCCGTCAGCAGCAACGCAAACTCCTCGCCGCCCAGCCGGCCGCAGACATCGGCCTCGCGCACCGAATCGCAGATGACCGCGCCGATCTGGCGCAACACCTGATCACCGGCCTGATGGCCGTAGCGGTCGTTGATCTGTTTGAAATGGTCGATGTCCAGCATCAGCGCGCACAACGGCAGGCGGTTGCGCCAGCAGTGGTCGTAGGCGCGTTCAGCGTGATGAAAGAACGCACGACGGTTTTTCAGCCCGGTCAGCTCGTCAGTCTGCGCAGCATGGGTGGCAATGCGGTGGGCGTGTTCCATTTCGCGGGTCAGGCGAAAGGCCTTCTCCATTGCAAACGAAAGCTTGCGCGTCGCGCTGGCGACGAACGATGCGAACACCAGCGAAGCGAACGCCATCCCGACCTGAGTAGCCTCAGGCTGGAACAGCAACCACGCCGAGCATGGCAGCAACACCAGCGCGATCGCCACCAGGGTCATCGAGCGATAGGCCGAGTAACAGGCCACCGCACTGACCGACATTCCGACCGTGAACAGCAACACCAGCGTCTGCGTGAGCAGGTCACCCGGCTGCATCAATGCCAGTGCCCCGCCGCCCCAGATGCCGGCCGACAGCACCAGCGTGATCCAATAAGTGGTTTCCCAGCGCTGCGGCGTGCGCCCGGCCTCGGCGCAGCGAAAATAGGTGATCAGCATGATCAGGCGTAAGGAGGTCGAGCCACCGAGCAGCGCCAGCCAGCCGATGATCAGGCCGTGGGCGGCACGGTCCCAGCACAGCCAGGACAACATCAGCGCCGCGAGCAGACTGCCGAAAACCGAGAAAAAACTCTGACGAAACAACAGCTGCAAACGATCGGTTCGCACCTGGGCCCGTATCTGGACGTCGCGCTCATGTTGAAACTCGAGGAGGTACATCTGCTCCGCCCGGCCCGCCAAGATGACATGGGCCTAATTGTGGCACCGTGCTACTGCGGCGCACAACTCGCTTGCCTGGGATTTGCAAGAAATCGGATCCGCATCGGCTTTTTTACGACGAAAGGGTCGCCGGCATCTCGCCAGAGGCTCTAGTTCGGGCAATGCAGCGCGATGGACGATTGCACTCGAGGCGTCCTGACCCGTCAAGACGTGCCGATGCGACGATCCAGAATCGCTCTGAGCCTCAAGGCGTTCGCGGTGGCGGCTCCGCTGGCGGTATTGTCGAAAATGCACCATGCCTGTCTACCCGCCAGGGCGCTGGACAGCAAATCGTCAGCCAGGCGTTGCAGATAGGCCTCGTCGTAAGGGCTGTGATAAATGCGCGGCGCGCCGTGCAAGCGCCAGTAGTCCAGGCCGATATCCAGCTCCGCCTGACCCAACGGGGCGGCGTCATTGCTGATGCGCGACGGGTCGACTGCCGCTTGGGTAATGCCATGGGCCGCGAGCATCGGCGCGGCCTGAACCCAGGACTCATGCCGGGGTTCGAGCACCAGCGGACCACGATAACGCTCACGCAGTTGTGTGAAAAATGCCTCGGCCACCGATGCATCGCATGCCAGCTTCGGCGGCAGTTGCAGCAGCAGGCACCCCAACCGTTCACCCAGCGCCATGCACTGACCCAGAAACTCATCCAGCGGCTGTTCGCACTGCTGCAGCCGTCGCTCATGGGAAATCAGCTTCGGTATTTTCACCGAAAACCGAAACGCCGGCGGGACCGACTCAGCCCAGCGCCGGTAAGTCTGCGGCCGATGAGGCCGGTTGAACGAGCTGTTGATTTCCACCGCGTTCAGCCGCAACGCGTAGCGCTGCAGGTGCGTGCCGTCAGCGGGGAACGCCGGCGCGTGCTCGCGGCCGATGCTCCAGCCCGCGCAGCCGACGAATACCGTGGCGATGCTCAATACAGCACCTTCGCCGCTTCACGCATGAATATCTCCACGGTCTTGGGGCCGATGCCCTCCAACGCCTGCAAGCGTTTTTCGAAGTCCTCGCGGCTGTCACTGACCTCCCGGATGCGCCCGACCTTGCCGCCGTACTCGTCATTGAGCCGGGCGGCCAGCGCCAGCAGGCGCTCGGCGGTGGTTTCGTCGTATCGCACGTAATTGGCCTCGCCCAGCATTTTCACCAGCTCGCGATGGCTGCAATGGGCGAGCTTGCGCGGCGTGTCACGCTGGTGTTTGTCGACGATGACGCGGTAGGCCTGCTCTGCAATCTGCGCCTGAATCCGCTTGCCCATCAGAAAGCTTGCCAGCAGCCATTTGAACAGCGCGTCTTCATGGGCGCCGGCCAGGTCGATGTTCAAGTCATGTGCGGTGATGGTTTTGTTCATGTCGTCCTCCCGATCTTCGCTAGACCCTGGGCCTGCCGACGGAATTCAACGGCTTTTTCATATCTGCGTCGCTTTTGCCGCTGGGTGCGACACATCCTGCATCAGGTATTTCAACGACGTCGTTCGAAATGTTAGGTTGCGAACGATTCTGATCGAGCGATCAGCTATTTCAATCGACTGCAGCAAAGGAATGCCCCACGCAATGAACGTTCAATTCAAGCGCCTGGCTTCGGCCGCTCTGGTGCTCGCCAGCCTGTCCTGCTTCGCCACCACGGCGTCCGCCACCCTCAGCGCGCAACAGAGCGCAGACATCCTGACTCGCTTCAACGACACGTCGGTCAAGGATTTCCGACACTTTCTCGATCGTCTGGGCAAGAGTGATCTTGCGAAAACCGACGATCTGACCCCGACCATCAGCGCTTATCTCGCCAACAAGCCGCTTTCCGCGCAGCAGCAGAATGATGTTTATCGCCTGCTGGGGCTCTACACGCGGGTCAAATACGGCAGCGCTGCGACGCAGACCCTGCGCGAGCTGGTGGAAATCCCGACCTTCCAGACGCAAGGCCTCGCCCAGCACGACAATCCGGCGTTCATCAAGATCGCCGCAAAAATCGAGAGCCTGGCCAAGGCGTTCGATTTGAAGTTTCGCAACGTCGACAATCGCGTCTATGAAATCTCCCTCGACGGCAGCGGCAAGGAACTGGTCGGCATTCATGCCCATGCCGACGTGGTGCCCGTGACGCCGGAGAACTGGGTGCTGCAGGACGGCACCCGACTGGACCCGTTCAAGGTCACGCAGATCGGCGATCGCATGTACGGCCGAGGCACCGAAGACGACAAGAACGGCATCGTCGTCGCGCTCTACGCGATGAAGACCATCAAAGAGGAACACCTGCCGCTGGCGCGCAACTTCAAACTGCTGATCGACACCACCGAAGAAACCTCCGGGGATGCCATTCCGTATTATTTCGAGCGCAACCCGACGCCTGAGTACAACCTGGCACTGGATGGCAGTTACCCGGTGGTGATCGCGGAAAAAGGCTACGGCACGGTGATGGCGAGCTTCCCGCGCAAACCGGCGACGGGCAGCGGCGCAGAAATCACGACGATGACCGGCGGCATGGCCACCAACCAGATCCCGTCCCGCTCGGTGGCCACGTTCGTGACCGACACGCCCGCCGAGCTTGCTGCCAGCCTGCAGAAGGCAGGCGCCGAATACGTGGCGCAGAACGGCGGTAACTTCCAGGTGGACGCCAAGGTGGCGGGCAAGGACGTCAGCCTGTCGGTGACGGGCGTGTCGGCGCACTCCTCGGAGCCTCAGTCGGGCGTCAACCCGGTCGCGCGGATGCTCGGCTTCATCAACAGTCTGAACGGCAAGGTCGCCCTCAAGCACAACTACGTCACCGACGCCGCGCAGTATGCCGCCGACAACTGGGGCCTGGACTATCTGGGCAACAGACTGGGCGTCGCGTTTTCCGATGACTTCATGGGGCCGCTGACGGCCTCGCTGACCTATGTCGCCCTGGATGACCAGGCCTTCAAGCTCGCGGTCAACCTGCGCGTACCCAAGGGCAAGTCGCCTGAGACGCTCAAGCAGGAAATCGCCGGAAAAATCGACGCATGGAGCGCCAAAACCCACATCGCGGCGACCTTCGATTACAAGATCGCCGAGCCGATGTATCGCAATCCAGAGGGAGAATGGGTCAAGGCGTTGCTCGCTGTCGCCAGCGAAAACCTGGGCATGGCGCACACGTTCGGGACCTCGGCGGGCGCAACGTCGGTGCATGAATTGCCCAACGGCGTGCAGTTCGGTCTGGCTCGTCCGGATGTCAAATACACCGGGCACACCGACGCCGAATTCAAGACCACCGAGCAGTTCCTGCTGGATCTGCAGATCGTGACCGAGATGCTGGGTCGCGTGGGCCAACTGCCGAAACTCTGACCGCTGACTGCGAACCCGCTGTGCGGCGGGTTCGCAGCCTTCATCGGGCAGCTACCGCGTTATTCAACATCCCTTTCGGGTCAAGCCAGTCGCGCTACCCAGTCTGCCACCGGATCGCCGCTGGACAAGTCGGCTTGCACCAACCCGTCGATCATGAACGTTGGCGACACGTGGATGCCGTTCTGCCGCGCGTATTTGCAGTGCCACTTGATCGGCCCCTGTAACTGAGGGTCGGCGAATGCCTCGGCAAGTTTCACACCGCTGTACTGCTCGACACGGGCGATGATCTGGTTCGGTGTCGCGTCCATGTTCGGCCCGGCTGCGTGGTGCTCGAACTCGAACTCCTCACGATGCGCCGCCACGGCGGCCATGACCGCCTTGGCGTCTGCCTTGCCGCCCGGCAGCGTCGACGCCGTCAGAATGCAGCGCACGATGACGCCGGAAAACATGTGCCAGGGCTGAGACTGCAGGCGGATCTTCACCGTGATGTTGTCTTCGCCCGCCTGAGCGAGCAGTTCATCGAGCTTGTTGAACGCCTTGACCGAGAACGGACAGGTGGGCTCCAGGAACACTTCAAAGATACGAGGCCCGTGGCCCCAGGAAAGGTCGTCTGCTTGCATGGTTCATCCTGTTCGATGGGTGTTGCGCGAAGGCGGTCTGAGCATTGAACGCCGCGAGGCAGACCGCCTTCGACGAGCGGGTCATGAAACCGCCGGCCGGGCTCGCCAGACAGACCGTGGTGGCGGCCACATCAGCATGTCCGGCTGCCGAAACCGCGCAGCTTCGCGCTCGATAGTGCCCCATACGCGCCGGCATGGCGAATCCCTTGCGTTATTAAACGATCCCTATTGCCAAACCACCCCTATCGCCGGACCGAACGCGCGCAGTGCACCCATCAACCGATGATGATCGTGCCGGTGGCGATGACCACGCACGCCAGCAGTTTGCGCAGGTTCAGCGACTCGCCCAGAAAGAAGTATCCGATCAAGGCGGCGAACAGCACGCTGGTTTCGCGCAGCGCCGACACGGCGCCCATCGGCGCGCCGGACATGGCATAGATGACGATGCCGTAGGCCAGCAGCGAAACCAGTCCACCGACCGCTGCCGAGATCAGGCCGGGCCGCCAGGTGAACAGGCTGCGGGTGTCTCGCAAGGCGATATACACCACCGGCATCAGCACGCCCCACATCGCGCACATCCACACGGTATACGCCATGGGTGCACCGGACAGGCGTGCGCCTATGCCGTCGGTCACGCTGTACGCGGCGATGAAACAGCCCGTGCCCAAGGCGTACGGCAGGCTGGGCACGGCCAGTCGGCGACGCTTGAATGCCAGCGAGATGATGCCGGCGGACACCAGCCCGATGCCCGCCAGCGTGCTCGCGCTCACCGCCTCCCCGGCAAACGCCGCGGCACACAAGGTGATGAGAATGGGTGACGAACCGCGGGATACCGGGTAAGTCTGGCCCAGCTCTCCGACTTGATAGCTGCGCACCAGAAACAGGTTGTAGCCCACATGCAAGACTGCCGAGAGCCCGGCGTAGAACCAACTCGCCGAGGCTGGAGGCGGCAGCACCCACGCTGCGGCCGTGCTGGCGATCGCCACGGCGATGCACATGATCGTCATTGACCAGAGTCGGTCGGCACCGCCGCGCAGCAGCGCGTTCCAGCTGGCGTGCAGCAGCGCGGCGAAGAGAACCAGCAGGATGATGTGAATAGGCATGCCCCATCCTAGGCAAACCCGCCTGGCAACTGAAGCGAAGTCTCCTCATCGCCCCATGAGTAAACCCTCATGCATCTCTACCGTAACTCAGACCGGCCTTGGTCGATTCCTCCAGCAGCCAGTCGTGAAACCGGACGATGTGCGGCTGCGATTCAATGCCTTTGGGGCAGACGAAGTAATAACCGACCGGCGACGCGAACGGCACGTCGAACAGCCGGACCAGACGCCCATCGGCCAACTCTGCTTCCACGTGACCGCTGCGCGCCAGGGCGATGCCCTGACCGAGCAACGCCGCTTCGACGGTCATGTTGGTGTCGGCGAACCTGACGCATTCGTTCAGCGGCGAAATGCCCAGCCCGACTTGCTGAAACCAGACCTCCCACTTTGGCACCAGGTCGACTCCGTCGCGGGTCAGCAAGGGATAGCGCAGCAGCTCGGCGGGTGTGTGCGGTACGCCGAAGCGGTGCAACAGATCGGGGCTGGCCACCGGGAAAATCTGTTCCCGGAACATGAAGTCCGAATACAGCGCGGGGTAGTTGCCGTTGCCCAGGCGGATGGCGACATCGGCCTCGCCGGCAGAAAAGCGGATGGCCGTATCGGTGGTTTCCAGCGTTACCAGGATGTCCGGATGTTGCTGAGACAGGCCTGGCAACCGGGGCAGCAGCCATTTCAGCGCGAAGGAATACGTGGTGCTGACCTTCAACCTTACCCGGCCCTTCTCCTCCCTCAACTCCGAGAGCGTGGCCTCGAGGTTCATGAAAAACTCACGCACGATGGGCGCCAGCGCTGCACCTGCGGGCGTAAGACTCAAGGACTTGCCCCGCTCGAAGAGTTGCAGCCCCCAGAGGTCTTCGAGGTGACGGAGTTGATGGCTGACAGCGCTCTGCGTGACGTGCAGTTCCTGTGACGCGGAGGTAAAGGTGGCGTGCCGCGTGGCGACCTCGAAGGCGCGCAAGGTGGACGTGGGTGGCAGGTCTCTCATATCGGGTTCTCGGCAGCGACCGCGAAGGCGCGATGCATGAAGGGTGACTCATGATAAGGCAGCCGCCACGTTCATTCACAACGACCTCATCCGAGGGCTTCATCCGTCAGCGCGTGCGCATTCTTTCGCCAGACGGTGGTCACAGCGTTGTAGCGTTGGCCGGGCATTCTCTCGGCCGATACTGGCGCCTGAGCTGCACATCGATCCGTCAGCGCATCGCCTGCCCTGCATGAATGGAAAGGAGCAACCGTGAAAGAGATCCACGCTGGTGTGTTGAAAACGGCTTATCGGGACATCGGCCCCGAAGACGGCCAGGTTGTCGTGCTGCTGCACGGGTTTCCCTACGACATTCATGCTTACGACGACGTGGCCAAATCCTTGGCGCAAGCAGGCTGCCGCTGCATCGTGCCGTACCTGCGCGGCTACGGGCCTACGCAATTCATCGACACTCAAACCCTGCGCTCCGGCGAGCAAGCTGCGCTGGGCGCTGACCTGCTGGCGTTGCTCGATGCGCTGCAGATTCAGCGCGCTGTACTGGCCGGATACGACTGGGGCGGCCGCGCAGCCTGCGTCGTTGCTGCCCTGTGGCCGGAGCGCGTGATCGGTCTGGTGAGCGGCGACCCGGGCTACAACATTCAGGACATCTCGGCCGCCGACACGCCGGCATCGCCCGAGGCGGAGCGGCGTTTGTGGTATCAGTATTACCTTCACGGCGCGCGAGGCTACGCAGGACTTGCCGCCCATCGCGAGGCGTTCTGCCGTTTACTGTGGGCCTCCTGGTCACCGGACTGGTTGTTCAGCGATGCAACGTTTCAGGCGTCGGCCCAGTCATTTGCCAACCCGGATTTCGTTGATGTGGTCACTCACTCCTACCGTCATCGCTTCGGCCTGGTGGAAGGCGATCCGCGCTACGCCGAGATTGAGCGCGCCCTGGCGCAGCGCCCGCCTATTACGGTTCCGACCGTCATTTTGAGTGGCGGCAGCGATGGCGTGTCCTCCCGGCGCGATGATGCGGCGGCCAGGCGCGGCTTCGACGGCCCGGTCAGTCGACACGTATTGGCGGGGATCGGGCATAACGTGCCACAAGAAGCGCCGGCCGAATTCGCGCAGGCGATCATGAGTCTTCTCGAGCGGTGAGCCAGGCGCAGCAACAATCCCGGCAGGCATTTCACCTTGGGCAGGCGCCATTATATAAAGTGGGTCGGGGCTGAGGCCTTCATGCAATGGCCGCTGCCGACCTGCACTGGCGTCAAGCGTCACAGCCCTCGGACACGCTGCCTCTGCACCGCTTTGGAGCGCTATCTGTTTAGTGCATGGGCCATACCGAACCGTCATAATGTTTCATCTTTTTGCATGGTAGTCTCGCCGCACTTTTAGCTTGGCGTAGATCGTTATCTTCGATGATGGCCAGAAACAGGAAGCCTCATGTCCAGAATTTCCCACTCAGCTCTGCGCCGTAATTTCCGAGAACTCCTGGCCTCGAAGGCTTGTTTTGAGACGGCATCGGTATTTGATCCGATGTCTGCGCGAATCGCCGCCGACCTCGGCTTCGAAGTCGGCATTCTGGGCGGCTCGGTCGCCTCGCTGCAGGTTCTCGCAGCACCGGATTTCGCCCTGATCACCCTGAGCGAATTCGTCGAACAGGCAACCCGCATCGGCCGCGTCGCGCAGTTGCCTTTCATTGCCGACGCCGACCATGGCTACGGCAATGCCCTGAACGTCATGCGCACAGTGGAAGAGCTGGAGCGTGCAGGCGTTGCCGCGCTGACCATCGAAGACACCCTGTTGCCGGCGCAATACGGCCGCAAGTCGACCGACCTCATCACCATCGGCGAAGGCATCGGCAAGGTTCGCGCTGCGCTGGAGGCCCGCGTGGACCCTGAGCTGTCGATCATCGCCCGTACCAACGCAGGGGTACTGCCAGTCGAAGACATCATCGCGCGCACCAAGGCGTATGAAGACGCCGGCGCCGACGGCATCTGCATCGTCGGCATCAAGGACTTCACGCACCTGGAACAGATTTCGGAAAACCTGAGCGTCCCGCTGATGCTGGTGACCTATGGCAATCCGGAGCTCAACGATGCACAGCGTCTGGCCGATGCCGGCGTGCGCATCGTGGTCGCAGGCCATGCCGCCTACTTCGCGGCGATCAAAGCCACCTACGACAGCCTGCGCGCCCAGCGCCAGATCACCCGCAGCACCTCCAACCTGAGCGCGACGGAACTCACCCATACCTACACGCTGCCGGAAAGCTACGTGGCATGGGCCAAAGAGTTCATGAACGTCAAGGAATGAACCAGCGTCACCGCCCGTCTTGTCGGCGAGCGGTGAACATCATCGGTCGACAGCTGGCGTCGCGCCTTCCATCACCCTGATCTGCGTCAACCCTACCCGTTCGGCCTGCTGCAGGATTTCTTCGTGAGTCGCATCTGCGGCAGGCATCATCAGGCTGTTTTCTCCATCGCCGAAGTGCAACTCGAGCAAGTGCATCGCCGCCTCGTGCACAGGCAAGTGCGCCTGTTTGAGGTCGATGGCGAAGGTTCTCGGTTCGTCGTTGAACTGATATTCAAGGGTATAAACAGGCATGGCTCGTCCTCGGGGAATGGTGGGCGCAGTCATTATCCTGACTTGCCAGTCAATTTTTAGTTCAGCCGTTCTTGCCGCTCAGCTGGTGCTTCTACGTCGACTGCCGGTGAAAGCAGGACGCTAGTGCAAGTTTCAGCGCTTTCTGCTCTGATTGCGCCTGTGCGCTAACGACCGCAATCGGCAGCGAAATCATTTACGAGGCATGATCGGGGGCTGGTCTGAAACATCTGAGTCGAGAGCAACTGGAAGCTGAGGTCATGCGCTTGCGTGGCGCCCTGGAGCACGCGCAGGCTGGCAGTCCTTCGATGGTCAAGGCGTCGACCACTGACGATGCCGGCGTCGAAAGCGATACTGACATCGAAGATTCGCTGGTGCGCTACCGACTGGCGGCCAGAGCCACCAACGACGCCATCTGGGATTGGGACCTGGTCGGCGATCACGTGCTGTGGAATGAAGCGCTCGAACGCGCGTACGGCCACAGCCTGGCCTGCGTTGAGACCACTGGCCTTTGGTGGATCAGTCAGATCCACCCCCAGGACCGCGCTCGCATTCATGACTCGATTCATGCCGTCATCGACGGCACCGACACCGCCTGGACCGATGAATACCGCTTCCAGCGGGCGGACGGCTCCTACGCCGAGGTGCTGGATCGGGGGCATGTGATCCGCAACGCCGACGGTAAGGCCGTGCGCATGATCGGCGCGATGCTCGACCTCAGCCAGCGACGCAAGGCCGAAATTGCGCTGCGCCAGAGCGAGGAGCGTTTTCGCACGATCCTTGAAACCATCGAGGCAGCGTTCGCCATCGTCCAGGTCAAGTACGACGCGGAAGATCGGCCGATCGATTACCGCTTCGTCGAGGCCAACCCGGCCTTCGAACGTCAGGCCGGTGTCAACCTGCGCGGCAAGTGGGTCACGGAGTTTGCGCCGGACCTGGAAAGCTTCTGGTTTGAAACCTACGGCCACGTCGCCAAGACGGGCGAGCCTGCGAATTTCGAAAACTACGCGAGAAACTTCGAGCGCTGGTTCGACGTGCGCGCCGTTCGGGTCGGCAACCCTGCGGATCGGCAGATCGCGATCTTCTTCAGCGATGTCACCGAAAGGCGCCGCGCCCAGGAGCGCTTGCTGGAAAGCGAGGCGGTTGCCCGGGAAAACGTGGAACGGGTGCAGCTGGCACTCGCCGCCGGCGCGATCATCGGCACCTGGCATTGGCATCTGCCCACCGACCGTTTCACCGTCGACGAAGCGTTCGCCCGTGCGTTCGGACTGGATCCTGCGCTCGGCCGTGACGGCCTGAGTCTGGAACAGGTGATTGCCACCGTGCACGGCGAAGACCGCGACGGCCTGAAAGCCGCCATCGCCGAGGCGATCAGTCGGGGTGGCGCGTACGCGCATCAGTATCGGGTACGCCGTGCTGACGGCATCTATTACTGGATCGAGGCCAATGGTCGGGTCGAATGGGCGGAAGACGGCACGCCCTTGCGCTTTCCCGGCGTGCTCATCGACGTCGAGGAACGGCGCTCGGTCGAAGGCGAACGCGATCGTGCCACCGCCGCCTTGCGGGCGCTCAACGAAACCCTCGAGCAGCGCGTGATCGAGCGCACCGCAGAGCTCATGCAGGCAGAGGAGAAACTGCGCCAGTCGCAGAAAATGGAAGCGGTGGGCCAGTTGACCGGCGGAATCGCCCACGACTTCAACAACCTGCTGGCGGGCATTTCCGGCTCGCTGGAACTGACCAGCAATCGCATTCTTCAGGGGCGGCTCAACGACGTCGAGAAATACATTCTGGCCGCACAGGCCGCCACCCGGCGCGCTGCCGCCCTCACTCACCGCCTTCTTGCGTTCTCCCGTCGGCAGACCCTCGACCCGCGTCCCACCGATGTGAATACGCTGATGTTCGGCATCACCGAAATGGTTCAGCGCACCGTAGGGCCCGGCATTCAGGTTCAGACCATCGGTGCGCCGTCTCTGTGGCCGACGCTGGTCGATGCCGGGCAGTTGGAAAACGCCCTGTTGAATCTGTGCATCAATGCCCGCGATGCCATGCCGGACGGTGGCACCATCACCATCGAGACGTCGAATCAGTGGATGGACGATGACGCCGCCCGCGCCCATGACATCCCACAGGGCGAGTACATTTCGCTGTCGGTGAGGGACACCGGCATCGGCATGACTCCGGAGATCATGTCGAAAGCCTTCGATCCGTTTTTCACCACCAAGCCCATCGGTCAGGGCACCGGCCTGGGCCTTTCGATGATTTACGGCTTCGCCAAACAGTCCGGCGGGCAGGTGCGCGCGTATTCGCAAGTGGGCCACGGCACCACGATGTGTATTTATCTGCCGCGTTTCGACGGCAACGCGGTCAGCGACGAAACCGACGCCGGCAATCCGCAGGCGCCGATGTGCAGCGCCAGCGAAACGATTCTGGTGGTCGACGACGAGCCCACCGTGCGCATGTTGTTGATGGACGTTCTGCGTGATCTCGGCTACACGGTGCTGGAAGCCGCCGACAGCGTGGCCGGACTGGCGGCCCTGCGCTCCGACGTGCACATCGACCTGCTGATCACCGATGTCGGTTTGCCGGGCGGCATGAACGGACGGCAAATGGCAGACGCCGGACGCGAGGTGCGGCCTGAGCTCAAGACGCTGTTCATCACCGGTTATGCCGAAAATGCGGTCATCGGCAACGGCCATCTCGGGCCTGGCATGTGGGTGCTGACCAAACCCTTTGCGGTGGACGCATTGACGTCTCGCGTTCGGGAATTGATGAACGCCTGACGGCCACGCCGCCGGCCACGCCGCCGGTCGCTGCCCCGGCGATCATCGCCGTTAATGGCCTTCTTCGGGCTCGGCAGGCAATTCGGCGATCATTGGCCAGCGGTCATGCACCCATTCGTACGCTGGTGGCGGCGTTGTGGTGACGACGTAAACGCGGTGCTCTTCGGCTTCGCCGATCACCAGGCATTCCAGGCCGTACCCTTGGGTCATCTCGAACCAGTGGGAGACGCGCTCGGCGTCTTTTTCCATGTAACCGCTGACCAGCCCCAGCGCGCGTTGGGGGTGATACTTGTCCCACCCGCCTCGCTCGATGGTTTCGCGCTTGGCCCAGCCCCCCTGCGGCCCGTTGCCGGGCTGTTCCTTGCGCCGCCCCCACGCCACCCAGCCCAGTTCCGTGCCGTCTTCGAGCATCACCGGAAACGCTGCTTTCGGGTTGGGGAAGTACACCCTGACCGGCACGTACGCCCTGTTCTTGTCTTTCGCTTCGACTCCGCCGCACATAGCAATCACCCCGTCGGATTTTGGTTCATACAGCGTTGACCCGGAGAACGCCGTTTAGTTAACTGTATATAAATACAGTTATTCAGCAAAGGCCGGTCATGCAATTCGTCATCACACCCAGGCGCCGACAAGGCGTCGCGCTGCAGATGGTTCCTCCCAAGCGCACGACCGCGATTCAGGGGGAGCTGGTCATCATGAATCGCATCTGCGAGCAACTGAACCGGCATTCGAACGTCGCAAGCCTGCGGCCCATCTACGGGACGGGCCGCCTGCTGTTACCCGAGCTTTTCGACGCGACCTTGTCGGCGATGGCCCGTGAGGGATTCACCCTCAGCGGCATCGAGTTCGACGGTGAGCGGTGGTACGCGCAATCCTGGTGGTGTCGGCCGATTGATTAAGGGAGAACAAGGTGAAATGGGCAACGAGGACATCAGAAATCGCGAGCTGGAGCTCTGGAACATCCTGCTCAACCACGAGGGTCGCCGGGAGCTGGCGATTGATCACTGGAGCGGAGAACTCACCGGCCACGCCATGACCCTGGCCCGGCTTGAGGTCATCAGCGCAGAAGAACTGCAAGAGATGCTCGAATACGCCGACGCTGCTTACAGCCATGCCATCGAGCAAAGCCACACCCGCGAATGGGAACGCGGTAACAAGCGGTAAACGCAAGCGGGTACATGCCCGCTGCCGTCGTCGCCCTGGCATGGACGCAGGAAATTGCGTTGAACTTACGTGGCGCCGGCAAGATCCTTTTTATCGCGCTCGATGCATTCACGCTGAGGAACAGCGTTGAGCCGCCAACGAAAAGGAGCCGACATGACTGACACGACCTATCCGCCCTACCCGACCAGGCCTTCGCCGCTTCATGCCCTGCTGCTGGCCGGCGCCGTGCCGCTGTTTCTCGGCGGGCTGCTGAGTGACATCAGCTACTACGCGACCTATCAGATCCAGTGGAGCAACTTCGCCGCATGGCTGATTGCCGGCGCGCTGGTGTTCTGCGGGTTTGCCCTGCTGTTCGCGCTGATCAACCTCATTCGCGCCGACCACAAGGGCGGAAGGCCCACGGTGTATTTTCTGCTCTTGCTGGTCACCTTTGCATTGGGACTGGTCAATGCGTTCGAGCATGCCAAAGACGCCTGGGCCGTCATGCCGTCGGGCCTGGTGCTGTCGGTCATCGTCACTGTGCTCAGCGTGATTGCAGCATTCACCGGGCTTGGCGGCCTGCGCGCGGGAGGTGCACGATGAAACGTCTGTATCCATTGACTGCCCTGACCATGGCGCTGTTGCTCAGTGCATGCGGCAGCGAGAGCGACAGCACCCAGGCCCGCGGACCGGATCCGAAGATGCCGGATCCTCAGCGCGGGCTGCTGCCCAGCATGAAGATTGCCGAACCGGTGGCCTGGGGCGATCAGAAGCCGACCGTCCCGGACGGCTACAGCGTGACGGCCATCGCGACCGACCTGAAGATTCCCCGGCAGACCCTCGTGCTGCCCAACGGCGACATTCTGGTGGCCGAGGGTCGCGGCGGCAGTGCCGCGAAACTCAAGCCCAAGGATGTCATCGCCAGTTATATCAAGGCCGAAGGCAACACCAAGGTCAAAGGTGGCAATCGCCTGACCCTGCTGCGCGATGCAGACGGCGACGGCGTGTATGAACTGAACACAGTGTTCGCCGAGAACCTCAACGCGCCCTATGGCCTGGCGTACGCCAACGGCAAAATCTACGTGGCCAATCAGGACGCACTGGTGCGCTTCGATTACGCAGACGGCCAGACCAAGGCCACTGCCGCCCCGACGACCATTACCGAGCTGCCCTCGCAGATCAACCACCACTGGACCAAATCCCTGGCGATCAGTGAGGACGCGCGCTTCCTGTACGTGGGGATCGGCTCGAACAGCAACGTCACTGAGCGCGGCATGGAAGTCGAACTCGACCGCGCCCGGGTGTGGCAGATCGATGCGCAGACCGGGGCGCACAAACCGTACGCGACAGGCCTGCGCAACCCGACCGCCATGAAGGTGCAACCGGGCACCGGTCAGTTGTGGACCGTGGTCAACGAGCGTGATGAGCTGGGTCCGGACCTGGTTCCGGATTACCTGACCTCGGTGCGTGAAGGCGCCTTCTACGGCTGGCCTTACAGCTATTGGGGCCAGAACGTCGACACCCGCGCCCAGCCACAAAACCCGGACAAGGTCGCGTCCGCGATCAAACCCGACTACAGCCTGGGTTCGCACGTCGCAGCGCTGGGCGTCGACTTTTCCATCCCGGCAATGGGCGACAAGTTTGCCGACGGCGTGTTCGTCGGCCAGCACGGCAGCTGGAACCGCGACAACCCGGTCGGTTACAAGGTGGTCTTCGTGCCGTTCAACAACGGCCGCCCGGCGGGTGATCCCGTGGACTTCGCGACGGGCTTCCGGGGTAATGACGGCAAGACCCGCGGCCGCCCCGTGGGTGTCACGGTCGACCCGCGCGGTGCGCTGATCATCGCCGACGACCTGTCCAACACCGTATGGCGCGTGACCCGCAACAAATAACCCGTGGGCTGACCGACCGCGTCAGGCGTGGATGACTCGCAGGACCGGCCTCAGCCGGGAAGGCGTCGAGTGGCACACCGCTGAATCGATGGTGCCCACAATGGCCTCTTCCCGGCTGAAGCCGGTCCTACTTCGGCTGCGTCATGCCGGGATATCGCGGCTGAAGCCGGCACAGCCGATTAGCCACGTCGCGCCGCAATATTGCGGGTGAATACCTGGTAGGACCGGCTTTAGCCGGGAAGGCGTCGAGTGGCGCACCGCTGAATCGAGGGTGCCCACACCGGCCTCTTCCCGGCTGAAGCCGGTCCTACTGTTGGCTGCGTCATGCCGGGATATCGCGATTGAAGCCGGCACGGCCGATTAGCCACGTCGCGCGGCAATATTGCGGGTGAATACCTGGTAGGACCGGCTTTAGCCGGGAAGGCGTCGTGTGGCGCACCGCTGAATCGAGGGTGCCCACACCGGCCTCTTCCCGGCTGAAGCCG